>CAZQQD010000090.1:0-11927 GCA_964595355.1 uncultured Ignavibacteriaceae bacterium
CGGATGATATGAAAGTTGGGCACTATGATGTTGTAACAGGTAAGAGTTTTATTTAGTGTCCATTTCTCTGATAAAGACATGATTTCTTTCCTTTCGGTAGCAGTGTTATTTTAGCTCAAACAAACTTTATAAGTACATATAAACACTGAATATTATTATGATCGGTGAAACTATTCTCCATTACAAAATATTAGAAAAACTGGGACATGGCGGAATGGGTATAGTTTATTTGGCCCAAGATACAAAGCTAGACAGAAAAGTTGCTATAAAGTTTCTTCCTCAAAATATCTCTGTCACTTCTGATGAAAAAGAAAGATTCAAAATTGAAGCCAGAGCATCAGCTGCGCTTAGCCATCCAAATATAGCAACGATTTATGCGATTGAAGAATGCGAAGGCCAGACTTTTATTGTAATGGAATATATAAAAGGGACAGAATTAAAAGAAAAGATTAAATCCGGACCACTACCGCTTTCAGAAATTATTTCAATTTCTTACCAAATAGGTGAAGGTCTCGAAGCATCACATAAAGCAGGAGTTGTTCACAGAGATATAAAATCTCAAAACATCATGATTACAAATGATGGCAAGATAAAAATAATGGATTTTGGTCTTGCAAAGATTAAGGATGGAGACCAGGTTACAAAAGTAGGTGCTACAGTTGGTACTGTCTCCTACATGGCACCCGAACAAATGCAGGGTGGAAATGTTGATGCGCGCGCGGATATTTTCTCATTCGGTGTAATAATGTTTGAACTACTTACTGGGAGAATGCCATTCAGAGGTGAGCACGAAGCTGCAATAATGTATTCAATTCAAAACGAAGAGCCACTTTCTATTCAGGATTTAAGACCCGATGCACCTCCTAGTATAGTTAAAGTAATATTAAAAATGTTGGAGAAAGATCCTCAGAGACGATACAAAGGAGCTTCAGATTTTATCAGTGATTTAAATAAATCACAACAAACAGTTAATGTGCAAAGAAAAGGAAAAACAGATCAGAAAAAATCAATTGCTGTGATGTATTTTGAAAATATGAGTTCTGAAAAAGAAAGTGATTATTTCTGCGCAGGAATTACCGAAGATATTATAACTGATCTTTCAAAAATCAAAGAGTTAAAAGTTCTATCACGAACTGATGTTTTGATTTTCAGGAATAAAGAAATCAACACTACTCAAATAGCAGAAGCTCTGCAGGTAAATTATATTTTGGAAGGAAGTGTTAGAAAATCAGGAAGTAAGATGCGCATCAATGCCCAACTCTTAGATGTTGAAGATGGTTCTCACTTGTGGGCAGAAAGATTCGATCGCAATGTGGACGATATTTTTGAATTGCAGAACGAAATTTCTCAGAAAATTGTAGAGGCATTAAAAGTATCGCTTACTGAAACAGAAAAAGAATCGTTGCAAGAAAACCCAACAGATAACCTGAAGGCTTATGATTTTTATATGCGTGGAAGGGAATCACTTAATCGCCGTGGGAGAAAAAATAACGAGGAAGCTATACAGATGTTTGAGAAAGCAATTTCTATGGATTCAAACTTTGCATCCGCTTTTGCAGGCCTTGCCGAAGCTTATTCATATATGTATGAATGGTACGATGGAAAAACTTTATGGCTGGAAAAATCCATTGAATGTAATCAAAAGGCTTTGAATCTTGATCCTTCATCTGTAGAAGCAAAATTTGGAATCGCTATGGTTTATTTCTATCAAAAAAGACTCAACGAATCAAAGAGTGAACTCGAAAATATAGTTGAAGCAAATCCAAAATTTTATCCTGCTTACATCCGGCTTGGAATGATTTCTGAATTATCAAAAGATATTAATTCTGCTGTCAGATATTACCAAATAGCATCCGGACTAAAACCACACGATGAGGAACCTTGGGTACACTTAGACAGTGTCTTCCGTAGAATGGGAGATATAGAATCTGCACAGGAAGCTTCTATGAGAGTAATTGAGATCACAGCACAGAAGCTGGAAGCTAGTCAGGATGATCCAGTAGTTATGAGCAGACTTACAATGGCTTACGCATGGTTCGGAGGCAAAGAGGAGTCTAAGGCAATTCTCAAAAAACTATTTGAGACAGATACTAATGACGGACTGGTTCTTTACTACTGTTCCTGCACCTATTCTTTACTGGGCGAAAAAGAAAAAGCAATAATTTCATTGCAAAGAGCATTTAATGCAGGATTTAAAGGGCTAGCAAACTGGGCTAATTCCGAAGCTGCTTTTGATTCATTACGCAATGATATGGAATTTAAAGAATTAATATCCAGATCAGAATAACTTTTAAATAAATCACAATTATTTTAGTTTTAACTAAAGATTTGTCAGTAATTAATTTTATAAAAAGGAGTGGCGAAGATGCCAAAATTCATTATAGAGCGTGTTGTACCGGGTGCTGGTAATTTAACTGCAGACGATCTTAAGACTATATCAATCAGATCTTGTGATGTCCTAAACAAACTGGGTCCAACCATACAATGGGTGCAAAGCTACGTAACTGACAATAAAATCTATTGCGTATACATAGCTACCGATGAAGACAAAATAAGAGAACACGCCAAGTTAGCCGGGATACCTGCAAATCATATTGTTGCTATAAAAGAAGTTATAGACCCAACCACTTCCGAGGGATGATTTATAACGATTTGATAATTAAGTAATATTGTTTCTAATTTAGAGATAAGAATAAAAATTGAACATTTTTAAAATTACAATTGTTTAACGTTTCTGTATGTGCTGGAAAAATACTAAATTTAAACAGACCTAATGAAATGACGCTTAAGACAAATTTATACTCTAAGATTCAGAAAAAAGTAGATAAATTCTTACTGGTATTAAGTTTTAATCTATACTAGAATTAACTAAACAAAAACTTTCAGACAGGGAGAACTTGCTCTCCATTGCCTTTTAAAATTTTGAGGCTCATTAATGATTGGAGAGACCATACTTCATTATAAGATATTAGAAAAACTTGGCGAAGGCGGAATGGGAGTAGTCTATAAAGCCGAGGATACCAAACTTAAACGTGAAGTTGCAATTAAATTCCTTCCCCACCATATCTCTGCTAATGATGAAGACAGGAAAAGATTTGAGATTGAAGCACAGGCTGCAGCATCATTGAATCATCCCAATATAGCCCAGGTCTATGCAATTGAAGAAACAAAAAATTCCTATGGTGACATAGAAATTTTTATGGTTATGGAACTTATCGATGGAAAGGAATTAAAGAGAAAAATAAAAGATGATCCAACCACTATTGATGAAGCAATTGATATAGCAACACAAATAGCAGAAGGCCTGGAAGCTGCCCATAAGAAAGGTGTCGTTCACAGGGACATTAAATCTCAAAACATAATGATTACGAACGACAGCAATGTTAAGATAATGGATTTTGGTCTGGCAAAAGTAAGTGGGCGGTCTCAATTAACAAAAGCAGGCTCCACAGTCGGTACTATTGCCTATATGTCGCCGGAACAGGCGACAGGAGAAGAAATTGACAACCGAACCGACATCTGGGCATTTGGAATTGTACTTTATGAATTACTCACAGGCCATCAGCCTTTTACTGCTCAGTACGAACAGGCAATTATTTATTCAATTCTCAATGAGCCGCCCACACCAATAACTAATTATAATGAGAACTGTCCTTCCCCACTAATAAAGATTGTGAACAAATGCCTTGCTAAAAATCGTGACGAACGTTACCAGGCAATATCAGAAGTCATACATGATCTTCAGATTTCAGAGACAGATACAGATTTTGGATTCAGAACAAAGACGGTCAAGATTAAAAAACAGGGCAAAAAAAAATCTGGGAAAAAGAAAATATTCTCGATCATAGCAGCAATAGTTTTAGTCATTGCTTTATCTTTCGTAATGCCGGGAGCGTGGCAAAAGATTAAAGATATTGCCGGATGGAATTCTTCCCCTGAAGAGCAACACCTATTAATTTTGCATTTAACAAATATTGGCGGTAGCTCCAGCAAACAGGCATTCTGTGATGGGCTCATGGAGACTCTCACAAGCAATCTTACACAAATACAACAATTTCGAAATTCACTTTGGGTTGTACCTGCCAGTGAAGTAATTCAAAATAAAATCAAAAGCGTAAGTGAAGCATATAAAAAATATGGAGTCAATCTTGTAGTAACAGGCAGCATACAATTTTCCAACAATTTAGTAAAATTAAATTTAAACCTGGTTGATGCAAAAAATTTAAGACAGCTAAATTCATCGACAGTTAATATTGTTTCCAAAGATATTTCTTCCATTGACAACAAAGCAATTATTAAACTACTTGAGATGCTCCATATAGTAATGGAACCAGAATTAAAAGATGTATTGGATGCGGGAAAAACAACCGTACCGGAAGCCTATGAATATTATGTTCAGGGAATTGGAAATCTTCAACGATATGAAAATACTCAAAATGTTGAAGAAGCGATCAGGCTACTCACCCTGGCGATACAAAGTGATACAAATTATGCACTTGCATATGCCGGCCTTGGAGAGGCTTATTGGCGCGATTACCAGCTCACAAAAAAACCTGAACTGGTAAATCAAGCAGTGAAGGCCGCGAAGAAAGGTTTTATGATTGACAGCACATTAACTTCAATCAACGTTACACTTGGAATGATTTATAACGGTACAGGTAACTACGAACTTGCTATTACTCATTTCAAGCAATCACTGGACAGCGATCCAACTAACGCCGCTGCTTTCAGAGGACTGGCAAAAGCATACCAGGCTGAAAATAAATTTTCGGAAGCAGAACTTACATTTAAACAGGCTATTAAATTAAAACCGGATTACTGGGCAGGCTATAATGAACTAGGCAAATTTTATTACAAGCAAAGCCGCTATGAAGATGCTGTTAAACAGTTTAAGGAGGTAATTAAATACACTCCCGATAACTCCCGTGGATACAATAATCTCGGAGCCATATATTTTATGCTTGAACGATGGTCAGATGCCAAAGATATGTTTGAGCGGTCACTAAAGATACAAGCTACTTATGGTATATATTCAAACCTTGGTACACTTAACTACATAGAAGGTAAATTTGAAAAGGCTGCCAAAATGTATGAGCAGGCCCTGAATTTAAACGATAACGATTACCTTACATGGGCAAACCTGGCAGCAGCTCAGCATTGGGTGCCCGGTAAGGAAAAAGATGCAATAGATAATTATCATAAAGCAATCGCACTAGCTGAAAAAAATCTAAAAATTAATCCTAACGATGTTGAGATAATTTCAAACCTGGCTTCATATTATGGTGATGTTGATGATAGCTCCAAATCTATGAAATTACTGCAAAAATCGATTAAAATGGCACCCGATAATGCAAATGTTATGTTTCGTGCGGCTACAATTAATGAACATTTCCATAACAGAAAAAAAGCGTTATATTGGATTAAGAAAGCGCTGGAAAGTGGTTATTCAAGGTCTGAAATAGAACATCAACCCGAACTTAAGCAGCTTATTGCCGATAGCCAGTACAAACAAATTGTTGAGGAATTAAGCAAATCAAAAGATAATTAGCCCCTTGTTTTAAATCTATTTTTAATTAACAGTTTCAACAACCAGGAGGTAAGGATGAGTGCTAAATTAAAATTGTTCTCCGTAGTTTTTGTATTAACCGTATTACTGATGGGTTTTCTGATTCCGCCAACTTCAACTTCACAAAAAACAACTACTCTTGTAGTTATGAAGATTGACAATGTCTGGAGAGTAGTCGATGCTACTGACAAAACGAATACAAAGGTTAAAGTAAAAAAGAAAGATACCATAGTTTGGGAAGTAGATGGCACAGATGCATTTTTTCAATTTCCGGCTGAGTTATTTAATCCGGTCGATCAATCTGATAGCCTGAGTGGAGGTGGTTACACAAAATTTGTAAAGGATGGCCATAAGCTTAAATTAAAAATAAAAGATGATGCACCCTCCGGAACTTATGAATATGCCATTTTCTGTTCTGCTGATGGAGTGTTTGCCCGGGGTGATTCACCACCAAAGATAATTGTTGAATAGGAAAAAAAGTCTTCAATTTCTTTTGTAGTTGTCTATATGTTGTGATAATAAATTTGTAAAATCTTTATTACTTAAAACTGATTTTGCAAAGGGTATTTTTTGCCTGAAACAATCATTAGCATTTCCAAAAAAAATTTTGCCAAATGGTGAATACAATAAGCTCTTTTGGTGAATGGTAGCTATTGTCTTGTTATTTAAAAAAATAAGCAAGTTAATGTGACCAATAAACTGATAAACCTAAGGTTTCAAATATGATCGGTGAAACAATTCTACATTACAAAATTCTCGATAAGCTCGGCGAAGCCCGCCTTGACCGACTAAAAAGGAGTTTTAAATATGAGTGATTTGGTTGGACAGACAATCTTACATTATAAGATAATTGAACAAGTCGGGCAGGGTGGGATGGGTGAAGTCTTCAAAGCTCAGGATACAAAACTGGACCGCTTTGTTGCTCTTAAGTTCCTCCCTTCTGAACTTACTTCATCCGAAGATGATAAAGCAAGATTCATACAGGAGGCAAAAGCCGCTTCTGCTATGAATCACCCGAATGTCTGCACTATTCATTCAATTGATGAATACAATGGACAGCTTTTCATTGTTATGGAATATATTGAGGGCACTACTCTAAGAGATAATAAACAGGTACTTTCAGAAAAGAAAATACTTGAAATAGCTGCACAAGCCGCAGATGGTTTAGGCGCTGCTCACGAAAAAGGAATTGTGCATCGCGACATCAAGCCCGAAAATATAATGATCCGTAAAGACGGAATTGTTCAGATAATGGATTTTGGGCTGGCAAAATTATACTCTTCGAGTAATGTTAGCAGACTTACAAAAGCAGGCACTACGATGGGAACAATGGGCTATATGTCTCCTGAGCAGGTGCAGGGGCTTGATGTAGATTTTAGAACAGATATTTTTTCACTTGGCGTTGTACTCTACGAAATGGTAGCTGATGAATCGCCATTTAAAGGAATGCACGAATCTGCAATAATGTATGAAATTGTAAATGTCGAAGCTCAGCCCATCTCAACAATTAAACCTGAGATTGATCCTGTTCTTGATGAAATAATTCTGGAATGTCTTGAGAAGGACAGAGATGAAAGGCTACAATCAGCAAAAGAACTTGCAAGGAATTTAAGAAAATTAAAACGTGGTTCATCCGGAAGTAAGGCGAGCAGGGTTTACAAAGCAAGAACGTTTTCATCGGGTGAATCCCAAATATCAGAAAGAAATAATGTTAGTTTCGCTTCAAGGTTCTTGGACAAAATTAAAAAACATAAAATTCATACAATCGTTATTTCATTACTAACCGTTGCGGTTTTGATTTTATTATTTCTGGAAATCAATCACTCCTCTGTTTCAGCATTAAAAGAACCTGTCCGTTTTACTTTTGAAATTCCAGGCAAATCTAATCCATTATTATACTGGGCCAAAATATTAACTATTTCACCTAACGGGCAGTCTATTGCATATACTGATAAAAGTGTTACTCCCCCTATTATTAGGATACGCAACATTAATAGCTTTGAGTCTTATTTAATAAGAGGAACAGAAAATGGTGAAGAGCCAACTTTTGTTAATGATAATATAATCTCATTTAATACTAGTCTGGATTATCATGTAATGAAGGTGCCAATTAAGGGCGGTGTACCGGATATTTCAGATGCATATTATGGCGACGGATTCTCCTTTGGTACGGATGGAACAATTGTCAGCACACAAAACTGGGGCACAGGAATTTTTTACCAGGCAAACTGGGACAGCCCGCAAGAAACTATATTTAAAGTTGATGCTTCAAAAAATGAAGGAGCATACATTTATCCATTTATGTTGCCGGGAAATAAAGCGGCTGTTTTTACCGTCTGGTCAAAAGACGGAACTTTCGACGATTCAAAAATCGGGCTAGCAGATATTGAAAACAAGGAGAAGAAAATTCTTAGTTACAATGGTGTAAATTTACAGGGTACTTATTCCGAATTTATAAGTACTCCCTGGGGCAACTATTTGCTCTATTCTCATTCAGGAAATTTATACGCATCGGCTTTCGATTTATCTAACCTTGTAGTAGCTGGCCCGGAAATAAAAATTCTTGAAGGGATAACAGTAAATTCTCAGAGCGGGAAAGCTGCGTATGCTGTTTCAAATGGTAATAACGGTACAATTGCCTATATCCCCGGCAGAATTGATACAGCAAAGTCCTACATGGTATGGATAGATAAAAATGGTACAGAGAAAAACGCAATTTCGGCCGGCGGTCCATACTTATTACCCTCTGTAAAAAATAACATAGGATTGATACTACTTACGGGTCCTGCTTATAAAATAGGATTAATGGATTTCACTAAAAACAAGCTTAGTATTTTATTCGATAAAGGCGACAGCAATTTGCCTATGATTACACCCGATGGCACACATTTTATATTTCTTTCAAACTTTGAAGACGGCAAATATAATATTTATTTGGGCAGGCTCGACGGAATCGGTGGAACAAAAAAAATAGTAGCAATTGAAGAAGGATACCCATACATATCAAATTTATCAGCTAACGGCAAATATGTTTTATTTGCCCAGTATGACGATAAAAGCAAGATCTGGATAAAAGATATTACCACTGATAAAAAACCGGAAATTTTGATCAATTCGGATGCAACATTCAGGGAACCCGGGTTTTCACCCGACGGAAAACTTATTTCCTACAGGTCAGATGAAATAGAAGGCAAATTCAAATTATTCATTAGACCATTTCCAATAAATGATAATAAAATACAGGTTTCATTAGATGACGGAATATATGCGTGCTGGTCTTCCGACAGCAAAGAAATTTATTATCGTGATGAAGATAAAATTATGGCTGCAAAAATAGAATTACAGCCTAAGTTAAAGATTGTTTCAAGAAGAACGGTTGGTATTTTTCCCAGGGTAAGCTCAGAATTGTCACAATCTGATTTTACAGTAGCGCCGGACGGACGAATACTTATTTTGAAAAGTGCTATCGATCAATCAAAACCGGTTAAAATTAATGTGATTGTAAACTGGTTTAGTGAATTAAAAAATAAACTGGTAAACCAAAATTGATAATTTAAATTGAGGGAATTTTTATGATTGGTGAAACTATACTTCATTATAAAATTTTAGAGAAGCTCGGCGAAGGTGGCATGGGTGAAGTTTATAAAGCTGAAGACACAAAACTCGACCGCTTTGTTGCGCTAAAATTTCTTCCTTCACAAATAACTGCGACAGATGATGAGAAAGCCAGATTCATCCAGGAAGCAAAAGCTGCTTCGGCTATGAATCATCCGAATGTATGTACCATTTATGATATACAGGAAAACAATGGACAGTTATTCATTGTTATGGAATTTGTCGATGGTGTAACTCTTCGGGACACAAAACAAACCCTGTCAGAAAAAAGAATACTCGACATAGCAATCCAGATTTCAGAAGGCCTGGGAGCCGCACACGAAAAAGGAATTGTTCACCGTGACATAAAACCTGAAAACATTATGATCAGGAAAGACGGCATTGCACAAATTATGGACTTCGGTTTGGCAAAGCTATACAAGGATAGTAATGTCTCAAGGCTGACAAAGGCAGGAACAACAGTCGGTACAATGGGATATATGTCGCCCGAGCAGGTTCAGGGAACGGATGTCGACCACAGAAGCGATATTTTTTCTTTTGGTGTTGTTCTTTATGAATTATTATCCGGTGAATCACCTTTTAAGGGAATGCATGAGACTGCAATAATGTATGAAATCGTAAATGTGGATGCACCTCCGATTGCAACTGTAAAGCCCGAAATTGATCCACAGCTGGATGGACTAATACTTGAGTGCCTCGAAAAAGAAAAAGATGAAAGATGCCAATCGGCAAAAGAGCTTGCTAAAAATCTCAGGAAAATTAAAAGAGTATCTACCGGCAGCCGATCGAGCAGGATGTATAATGTGAATGCCGGGATAAACAGAACAGCAGCTCAACAAACCACAGGCACTAATCTTTCCGGTCCTCTTGTTTATGAAGATGTTCCGCTTAAGAAATTATTGAGGAATATTGTTTATAACAGAAAAATTTTGTGGACAAGCCTCACAGTTTGTTTTATTGCCGCAGTACTCTTTTTTTATTTGTTTATAGCTAACAAATCCTCGGGGGATTTATCAGGCACAAATTCTTTTGCAGCTTCAATAAATCCACCCACCGATTATAAATTTGCTTTTGCGGTAAACCAACTTGAAGGAGTTCATCTTGCAGTTTCACCGGATGGCAAAATGCTTGCTTTTGTAGCACAGGACTCAAGCGGAAATAGTTCTTTATGGGTAAGGCAACTTGATGCACTTACCGCGCAAAAGCTCAATGGAACAGACGGTGCTTATTATCCTTTCTGGTCTTATGACAGCAAATACATTGCATATTTTGCTGATGGAAAATTGAAAAAGGTTCTTGCTTCTGGGGGACCCAGCATTACAATATGCAAAGCTCCCTCGGGCAGAGGCGGTAGCTGGAACCAAAACGATTTAATAGTATTTGAACCTGACCAGTATGACGGAATATTCAAAGTGCCTGCAAGCGGCGGCGAAGCACAACAGATTACGAAACCGGATTCTTCTAAAGGTGAAAGTACTCACAGATGGCCCTGTTTTTTACCTGATGGAAATCATTTTATTTTTTATTCAAGGGTCAGCGGTAATACTACTCAGGAAGGAGATGCAATTTTTGTGTCGTCACTTGACGGAAAAGAGATAAAAAAATTGTTTGCAGCCCACTCAAATGCTGTTTATGCCGATAACAATATTTTGTATGTGCAGGATAATACACTAATGGCCCAGCCTTTTGATCCAGGTAGCCTGGAATTAAAAGGGGCGGCGGTTCCGCTTGAAGAAAATGTATTATTTACACAGAGATTTAACTGCGGGATTTTCTCTGTCTCCCGTAACGGAGTTTTATTTTACCAGAGAGGCAACACGGCCAGCGGAATGCAGTTTGCCTGGTATGATAGAAGCGGCAAACAGGAAAGCGTTTTTGGAAAACAAGATGACTACAGGGATGCATCTTTGTCTCCTGACGAAACAGAAATTGCCCTTCAAATATACGATAACAATTCCAGAAATCACGATATCTGGCTTTACAACATTAAAAGGAAGATTTATACACGTTTTACTTTCTCAAGTGCCACCGATGAATCTCCTCTTTGGTCATACGACGGGAAATGGATAGTTTTTTCTTCAGCCAGGAAGAATGGGAAATACGATTTGTATATGAAATCCTCAAATGGAGTTGGTGATGTTATACAATTAACTAATACGGGTAGCAATCAAATAAATGCTATTAACTGGTCCTCAGATAACAAATATATGGGATTTACTCAAAGTAATCCTGATACAAAATTCGATGTTTATGTATTACCAATAGCAAATATGCCGGATAGCGGTAAGATAAAACCAGTAACAATATTAAAAACCCAATTCAATGAATTCGGTGTATGGTTTTCTCCTGATAGTAAATGGATTATGTATGCTACAGATGAGACAGGACAATTCCAATTATATGTAAGCCCGTTTCCAGACATTACCACGGGTAAGTGGCAGGTATCAACTTCCGAGCCTAAAGATTTCGTCAAATGGGATTCAAATGGCAAAGGTATTTACTATACAAGCAGTACTAATAAAGTAGTGTATACGGATGTAAATCCTCACGGCTCTGAATTTAATATAGGTAAAACTACCACACTTTTCGATATCCCTTATTCGGGGAGGGCAGTATTAGGGGGAATAACTAAAGATGGCAAACATTTTCTATTCCGTGTTCCTGTACAAAGCACTGAGACACCGCCCCTTACAATAGTTACAAACTGGGAAAGTAAATTAAAACAAAAGGATTAAGAATGATTGGT
>CAZQQD010000091.1:0-11697 GCA_964595355.1 uncultured Ignavibacteriaceae bacterium
GAAGTATCAACTAAAACCATCAGGAAACTCTTCTTCTCGGAATATTCTTAAGATTCTTTTCAGTTCCTCCGAGTTTGGCCAACCTTTTGCTGCTTTCTAAAGCTATTAAAGCCTCTAATCCAGTTTTAACCAACTGAGTTTTTTCTTTTATTCCGGTCAATTTAGCAGCTTTTTTTACTAATTCATCATTAAGTATTATTGTAGTTCTCATTTTATCCTCATCATTTTATATGTGTTAATATGCATATTTTGGTGTATAAAATCAATCCGCTTAGATTTAAGTTAAAAGGAATGCTACGTGGCAAAAATACTTTCATATTTTCTATTATTGATTAGTTTATTCTTCATATATTAGATGCTGAAAATTATTTGATATTTTAATATTTGCGGAGCTTAAATGTCCACTTTAATGGTTAGTATTTCAGGAATTAGAGGAATTATTGGTGATGGATTAGATCCGAACGTACTTGTAAAGTATACTTCAGCATATGCCGATTTTATAAAAAAAGGTACTGTGGTTGTTGGAAGAGATGCCCGAATAACCGGAAATATGGTTCAGGAAATTGTAGTGGGAACTTTAATTGCAAAAGGAATAAACGTAGTTGAAATTGGAATTGTTCCTACTCCCACTGTTCAATACACAGTTAAAACATTGAAAGCTCAGGGAGGGGTTGCAATCTCAGCAAGCCACAATCCTAATGAATGGAATGCCCTAAAATTATTGAACTCAACCGGACAATTTATGAGTCCCGAAGAAAATGAAGAGATGAAAAAACTGCTTGAAAAATCGGACGAAAGTTTTGTCCCCTGGGATAAAATCGGTAAAAGGAAAAAATATGATGCAGCATTAAAAAAGCATGTGCAAGATGTTTTAAGTCTGGAGTATATAGACAAAACAAAAATTAAAAGAAAAAATTTCAAAGTTGTTGTTGACTGCGTAAATGGTGCTGGTGTTTATGTTGTTCCACAAATGCTAAAGGAATTAGGTTGTAAAGTAATAGAAATAAACTGTGATAAATCAGGAGTATTTCCCCGTTTGCCAGAGCCTATACCAGAAAACCTAACCAAAACAATGAGAACTGTTAAAAGAGAAAAAGCTGATCTTGGAATTGTGGTTGACCCAGATGTTGATAGACTCGTACTTATAACTGATAAAGGAGAACCATTCGGCGAAGAAAATACAATAACACAGGCAGTAAAATTCGTTTTATCTAAAAAGAAAGGTAACGTTGTTGTAAATCTTTCGACTACCAGAGCAGTAGATGATGTTTCTCATGATTATGGAGCAAAAGTTTACCGCTCACCCGTTGGCGAAGCCAATGTTGTTAAAAAAATGAAAGAGGTTAAAGCTGTAATCGGCGGTGAAGGCAGTGGCGGAGTTATTTATCCAGCATTACATTACGGTAGAGATGCACTTGTTGGAATTGCTATAACGCTTCAACATTTAACTGAATTTAAAGATAAAATGAGTGAGCTAAAAAATGACTTGCCTCAATATTTTATAGTAAAAAAGAAAATTGAACTCGGTAATAGTAATCCTGATAAACTAATTAAAACTCTTGAAAAACAATACGGCGAAGAACAATTCAATACAGAAGACGGATTAAGAGTAGATTTTTTCAACCATTGGGTGCACTTCAGAAAATCGAATACAGAACCTATTATCAGAATTATTGTCGAAGGTGAAAGCCAGAAAGAAGCGGAGGCATTGGCTGAAAAATATTTTAATGATATTAAAGCATTACTAAAATAGCTTACTTCTCTTTTGAATATAACTGAACAATGCTTTATCAAAAGGCATCGATGTTTCAATTAGATTATATTCAATATTTGAATTGAGGCATTCTGCTTTTATCCTGCTGACAAACTCTGTCATTGCTTCCTTATAAGCTTTTTGAATCTGGTAAGGCTGGGTAGTTATTTCATCTTCAGTTTCCATATCCTTAAATATTGCATCATTTCCAAAAGCAAAATTTCTTTCTTGTGAATCAAGTATTTGGAATACAATCACTTCGTTTTTTTTGTAACGGAAATGCTTCAAAGCAGTTAATACTGAATTTACATCATCGAATAGATCGGAAACTATTATTACCAGTCCCCTTCTTTTTATTTTTTCAGCTATGGAATTCAGAGAAGAAGCTGTGTTAGTTTTATTCGATGCTTTAGCTTCTGTTAGACTTTTTAATATCTCCTGTAAATATGACTTGGAAGCCTTGGGCGGAAGATATTTATTAATTTGTTCCGAATATAATGAAAGCCCAACCGCATCTTGCTGACGAAACATTAAATAACTTAATCCCGCTACAAGAGTTGAGGCATATTCAAGTTTGCTAATATTTCCTTCTGATGAATAGTCCATTGATCGGCTTGTATCCAGTAGAATATAACTTTTTAGATTTGTCTCCTCTTCATATTGTTTAATGAAAAACCTATCTGTTTTTCCGTATACTTTCCAGTCAATATCCTTTAACGAATCACCCTGCATATAAGGTCTGTGCTCACTGAACTCAACCGAAAAACCGTGGTAAGGACTTTTATGAAGCCCGACCATAAAACCTTCAACTATAAGCCGGGCTTTTAATTCAAGAGAATTTAATTTTGAAATAACGGACGGATTTAAATACTTTCTGTAATCACGCGCATCTATAAGCATTAAATACTCTTTGCTTTACTATGTTTTTTCAGAATATCTTCCGGGGACATCCCCATATTATTCAACTCTTCTTTAGCAGACTTTGCCAGTTTATGATTTGGAAATTTTTTCAGAAATAACCTATAAATCATTGTTGCTTCATCGTATCTATTCAGATCATTTGAAAGTACAAAGCCTGACATAAATAGAGCCGTTGGAGCTTGCTCACTCTTCGGATATTTGTCATAAACCTCTTTGAAAAGTCCTGCCGCTTTAGCAAATGATTGCTGACGGTTAAGCGTGCTATCGGATTGATTCATATAAAGTGATGCCATTTTTGTTAGCGCCTCGGGAGCCAATTTACTGTCAGGATATTCTTTAATTAAAGATTCATATGACTTAATAGCTTCCTGAATATTTTGTTGATTCACACTTTTCTCTGCAGCATCAAAATAATCTTTATCAGATTTTTTACCGCAACCAACGATTAAAAATGTAAAAAGAATTAATAAAAAAGTTGTCTTCATTTGTCGTAAACTCCATAAATTCTGTTATTTAAATTTATCGAAATGATGATGAAGTAGCAATCAATTAAAATATACCTTGGTAATTATAGGTAAAGCCTGGAAGTATAAAATTGCACATATTTATATTATTTGACTTAACTTTGTGATGAGTAATTTATTACGACGGGGAAACCATGATAAATAGCACATCGCTAAAAAAGAAAGCTGCATATATATCACTTGCAATAGGAATCGGAATGTTCCTTTCCAAAATGGGAGCTTATCTGATAACAGGATCAGTGGCTATCTTTTCAGATGCTGCAGAGTCAGTTGTTCACGTTCTCGCAACTTCTATGGCCTTATATAGTATTATCCTTGCTTCGAGGCCCGCGGATGATTCCCATCTTTACGGACATGGAAATATTGAATTTTTCTCTGCAGGAGTTGAAGGATTTCTTATTGTGCTGGCTGCGGTTGTTATCATTTATACTTCAACCCTGGATATTATTGAAGGTTCACATCTCAGAAAACTTAACACAGGTGTTATAATTATTGCAGCTGCCGGAGTAATTAATTTTTTTCTTGGCTTTTATCTGATCAGAACCGGCAAAAAAACAAATTCACTGACCTTAATTGCAGACGGTAAACACGTGCTTACTGATTCTTACACAAGTTTAGGCGTTGTAATCGGGATATTATTAGTAATTATAACAAAGATTGAAATAATAGATCCTCTTTTCGCAATTGGAGTTGCTTTGAACATTGTTTTCACAGGATACAATTTAATACGCCAATCAATTGGAGGGTTGATGAATGAAACAGATAAAAAAATACTTGACAAAATTGTTTCAAAATTAAATTTGATGAGAAAAGATTACTGGATTGATATTCACCAGTTGAGATTCTGGAAATCCGGTGACAAAGTATTTGTAGATTTTCATTTAACTCTTCCTTACTATTTTACAATCAGAGAGTCACATCTGGAAGAAGAATACATTGAAGGGGAACTTGAATCGGAAGTAGCTAACTTTGAAATAAGAGTTCATCTTGATTACTGTACAGAAGATCTATGCAAATACTGTAACTATAAAAAGTGTGATGTGAGAGTTTTTGAAAAAACTGAAGATAACATTTGGACCACTGAAAAATTACTTGGCAAGCCCATCAACCCATCAACCCACATAACTTAGGAACGCTTAATCTTTTTATTTTTATTCATAGATTCAGTTTCCATTTTCCTTTTATATGTAACTATTTTTTTTTGAAGAGCTGAATCGTTCGTCGCTAAAATTTCAACTGCTAATAAACCGGCATTCTTAGCCTGATTTATTCCCACTGTTGCAACAGGAACTCCACTCGGCATTTGCACTATTGAAAGCAATGAATCGAGACCCTCAAGTGCTTTTGATTTCACAGGAACGCCAATAACAGGTAGTGGAGTGTGTGATGCAGTCATTCCCGGAAGATGTGCAGCTCCTCCCGCTCCAGCAATAATAATTTTTAAACCTTTTTCGTGAGCTTTGCTTCCATATTCAGCCATAAATTTAGGAGTCCTGTGAGCTGAAACAATTTTAACTTCATAAGGAATTTTAAATTCTTTCAAAACTTTTACTGCTTCATTCATCACCGGAAGGTCTGAATCACTCCCCATTATCACACCGACTAAAGGTTTATTTGCCATTTATTCCTCCAAATATCTGTATTATAACCAAAGGAAAATTTTTTCAAATAATTGTAATTCTTTCAACTCTCTTTGCAAGACTTAAAATTTTATTAATGTCTTCTCCGAGAACTGTTATATGTCCCATTTTTCTTCCAATCCTTGATTTATCTTTTCCGTAAATATGAAGATGAATATTTTCATGCTTCAATGTTTCTTTATAATTTTCAACAATTCCTTCACCTTCTCTCTTTCCTAAAAGATTTATCATTACAGCAAAAGGTTTTACCATTTCAGTAGAACCCAATGGAAGATTCAAAACTGAACGAATATGATTTTCAAATTGAGAAGTAACGCATGCTTCAATCGTATAATGTCCTGAATTGTGAGGGCGTGGTGCTATTTCATTAACAAGTATCTCTTTTCCTTTGACTAAAAACATTTCTATTCCAAAAATCCCATATCCTTTAATTGCTTTCACAGAATCAACCGCAATTTTTTCTGCTTTTTTTATAACTGTTTTATTAATTTGTGCGGGAGCAATAACTGTATGACATATATGATTTTTTTGAATAGTTTGTACAACAGGATAAGTCTTTACTTCATTTTTCGATCTTGCAACCATTATTGCGAGCTCCATATCAAAATCAATAAAACTTTCTGCCATAAGTTCATTATGGCGTGATGACAACTTTTTAATCCCTTCATTGAAATCTTTTCGGGATTTTACATTATAATTACCATAACCATCATATCCCATCTTACGGGATTTTAAAATGAATTTTCCTCCAAGTACTTCCGCAATTCTTTCATAGTTTGTTTTTTTATCTACTTTTAAGAAACCTGCAACAGGTATGTTGTTATTTTTTAAAGTTTTTTTCTGAATATATTTATCCTGTATCAAGGAAATAGTTTTAGGAGATGGCAAAACCTTTTTCCCCAAAGTCTCAATAAACTCAAGTTTTTGATAGTCAACAAACTCATTTTCAAGAGTGACTATATCACTTGCTTTTGTAAATTCTGTAAGAATCTTTTTATCATCCACCCATCCGACAAACTCGTGTTTTGTCATCATTCCGGCAGGAGAGTTTTTCAATTTTTCAAGAATAGCTATTTCAAATCCTAGTTTATAAGCCTGATAGGCTGACATTCGTGCAAGTTGGCCCCCACCAAGTATACCGATAATTTTTCTTCTTAATTTCATCTGTTACTAATTATTTAAAAGAAAGCTAATATGAAGTATTTCAATATAACGAAGATGTGTTAAACACGAAAATTACAACTCTCTCCAATTAACTTTTGAAATGATTTTACCGTCTGTTTGAAGTAGAATGGCTCCTGAAACGTCTGTCCTGTAAATTTTTGAATGAATCTCTTCTAATTTATCCAAGGTCATTTTCGACGGATGGTGAAATTTATTTTGTCGACCATCTGAAATCAGGCTAATTTTAGGAGCAACAAGATGAAGGAATTCCTTTCCGGAGCTAGTTTTGCTACCATGATGACCAACTTTAAGAACATCAGAATCGAGAAATTTTCCATACATTTTTGAATAATATCTTTCCCCCCGTCTTTCAAGATCTCCTGTAAATAAAAATTTCGAATTACCATAAACTACTTTTAACAAGCTGCTTCGATTATTTGAGGAATTTGTTTTGAATTTACGTGTATTCAATACATAGATTCTGACATTCCCGATCTTTATTATTTCTTTTCTATAATACTTTTCCGGTACTTTTTCTTCCTCCAAATATTTTTCAAATCTCACATCTTTTGCCTCAGTCGAATCAATTTCAGGCTTATATATTTCAGATATCTTATTATTATGTATCAACGAAATAAAGCCACCATAATGATCGAGATCAATATGAGAAACAAAACCATAATTAATTTTATCTATCCCCAGGTAATTCATTAACGGCAATATTACTCGTTCTCCATTATCGAAATAATAGTTTGCTTCTCCAGCATCAATTAGAGCTGTCTTACCATTTGGGAATTTCAATAGGAAAGAATCCCCCTGGCCCACATCTATCATCATTATGCTTAATTTATTATCAGGGAGCAAATTATAATTATCAAAACTCGCGAGCAAATAAAAATTACATACACAAAGAATTACCAAACCTATTCTTGGAATATTGCTATTGAACCTTCTATAAAAGATGACCAAAAACGTAAGCGCGAAATAAAAAAGGATAATATTATAAATTGAAAAATTTCTTATTCTCAAAAAAGAAAATTCACTGCTACCGGTTGCGTGAATAACTAAAAATATAAATTTAATAATAAGTTCATTTACAACACTGAAATAAAAAGCAATTACCGGTACAACAGCACCTAATACTACCGATAAGATTCCTATTCCGACTATTACTCCAACAAGCGGAATTATTATCAAATTTGTAAATAATGCAACTAGAGAAACTTTACTGAAGTAATAAATTGTAAAGGGCATAGTGCCAATTTGTGCGGCAAGTGAAACACCGATAAACAATAAAATGTTTTTAACAAAATTATTTTGAATCTCCAGTCTCTTTATTGCATTACTTATTGGTGGGTAAATAAGTGCTATTGATATTACTGCTGCAAATGAAAGCTGGAAACCGGGAGTAAACAATTCATAAGGATGAATTACTAAAATTATAATCGCAGCAATGGCAACAGAATTTAGCAGGTTTGTAGAACGATTAGAAATAAATGCAATGATTAAAACTATTGCCATTATTCCCGCACGAAACGCCGATGGTGGCGGACCAATCAGAATCAGGTAAGAAATAAGCCCCACCATAGTCAACAAAGACCTCAGATATATATTAAATCTGCCAAAAAGAATTGCGAAGATCAAAACAATAAATCCAACGTGCAGTCCGGAAACAGCCAGAATATGAATTACACCGGAGTTAATAAATTCAGTTTTTGTGTTATATGATATTTCACTTCTGTCAGCTAATAATAATCCTCTTAATAAAGCAGATGACTGTTCATTGTATAAAGCTCTTATTTTATCATCTATTTTCTTTCTTAAAATAAAAACGGTATTTACAAATGCATTCTTCTTCGTATCTACAATTTTTATTTTAGAAACATCATATGCCGTTATTATCCCCGATATACCTTCTGATCTGAGATATTTATTATAATCAAACTCGCCGGGGTTTCTTTCTTCATTCCCTTTGAAAAAGCTTCCGCCAAAATAAACTGTATTGCCTACAGCTAGTTTATTATACAATGAGTCTAATTTCTTCTCACCATCTTTTACAACGCAAATGAAATTTATATTATCGTTTATCAATGAATCTGATAGATTGAGAATTTTTGATTCAACATCAAAAACTATTTCACCCCTCCGAGCCAATTCTATATTTGTAATTTTACCGATTACTTTAACTTTTTTTACTCGATAAATATTCTCTGGGATTAAGTCATAATGAGGATTATTGATTTGTGCAATTAGATTTCCAGAAAATATTATGGATATATACAGCAGAATATTGTTAAATAAATGCAGTATGTTTTTAGGGGATTTTGTATAAACGAGAAATACAAGAAGTGTTAATATAGATACGGCGACAAAAAAAAGAAAACTTAAAAGAAAAAACTTACTTAATAAAATTCCAGCCGTAAAAAGAATAGATAATTTTATTGCAGGAAAATCTTTCATTTACATATTTCTAATATTGCTGGTTTAATTTGAGTTAAATCCTTTATCTTTTTTGATAATTGTTCAGCATATAGGCCTGAAGTAATTGTCAAAGCCGGATTCCGTGTATGAGTTTTTACAGAGAGATCCTCGAAATTTCCGTGATCTGAGCAAATAATAAGAGTCATTTTTTTATAATCAATAGCAGTAATAACTGAATATAAAAATTCATCCAGAGTTCTTAAAACATTTTCAAAGTCTCCAACATCCCGACCATGCCCTAAATGATCAGTAAGATAAAATTCGTACAAAGTAAATTTATTCTTTTCGGCTATCCTAAGAAATCTTTTTGCTGCAAGTTTAGGACTGACTGTGGGTAGTTTATAATTAAGTTTTTTTATCCAGCGTTCGTTAGTTATTTCAGCAGTTAGCGCTTTGCCTCTTTTTAAATCAGTAGATGTATTTAACCTTATACCTGATAATCTACAACTCAGGGTAGTAACAGATAGTCTGCCTCTTCCAGATTTAAGGTATTCAAAAAACTGTCTCGGGTAAGCATTTACAAAACTTACCTTTTGTTTTTTTTTGAGATATGTTTTCAAAACGTTATCTTTTTCAATTACAGGTATTAAAGTAGAATATGGAAAAGGGCCAAAATGTTTCCCAATAAATTTTGCAGCGTTCATTCCACAAAATATTGACGTCTGCCCAGTTCCACTCTGTGGCAACCCTTTTACTCCCAAACATGCGTCAGTAGGAAACAAATACGAATTATTTGTCCTTAAAGTTTGTTTGCTCAATGAAGGTATTTCGCCGAAAATATCCGTAAAAGTTTTAAAACCATGTTTAAAAAAAGGATTTAACTGGTAATCTTCTTTACCGATTCCTACTCCATCAATAAATATCATTAATACATGACTCAAATCATTTCTACCTTTTGGATTCTATTGTCAAAGTTACCGGTCCATCATTCATTATCTTCACTTGCATCATTGTCCCGAATTTTCCCGTTTTAACTTTTTCATCTCCAATATTTTTCTTTACTCTTTCGATGAATTTTTCATAAAGTGGAATTGCCTCTTCCGGTTTTGCAGCATCGGTAAAACCGGGGCGATTTCCTTTTGAAGTATCTCCATATAATGTGAATTGCGAAATTATAAGAGTCTCCCCATTTACTGCTTTAATAGATAAATTCATTTTCCCATTTTCATCTTCAAAAATTCTAAGGTTGCAACATTTATCAGCCACATAATTAACATCTTCATTATTATCACCAGACTTTATTCCGAGTAAGATTACCATCCCTTTTCCAATTTCAGCTGAGTAGTTCTCTTTTTCGATAATAACACCACCTTCAGAAACTCTTTGTACAAGTGCTCTCAAGCCAAAACTCCTTTCACCACTCTGTCGATATTTGAATAATCTTTATAAATTTCTATTTCTGAAAAATTATTTTGGATTAAAGTATTTTTTACTTCTTCAGCCTGTCCCATTCCGACTTCAAAAAATATTCTCCCATTTTTTTTCAACAAACTTTTTGCCTTTTTCGCTATTTCTTTAAAGAAACTCAGCCCGTCATTATTATCAGTGAGAGCAATTTTGGGTTCGTAATTTTGCAACTCCGGTTTTAATCCGGGATAATCACTAGAAGCAATATAGGGCGGATTAGATATTATCAAATCGAAGCTACTCTCATTTAAGCTTTCCTCATTTAGAAAATCAATTTTTTGAAAAATAATCTGGCCATTTATATTATTAAGATCTGAATTTTCCTTTGCTACTTTAATAGCATCTTCACTTATATCAATTGCAGTTAAATGAGAATTCGGGAGGTTTTTGGCGAGGGAAATTGCAATGTTTCCACAACCAGTGCCAATATCCAATATTTTCAAGGAAGCTTCTTTGTTGACAGTTTCAAGAGCTTTTTCAACCAAAATTTCTGTTTCCGGACGAGGAATTAGAACAGATGAATTTACCTTAAATTCGAATCCAAAAAACTCTACAGACCCTATTATATATTGCAATGGCTCTGCTTTACTTCTCCGTACAATAAGTTCCCGGTAAATATCTATTTCATTTTCTTGAAGAGGTCTGTCAAAGGCTAGATAAAGATCAAGCCTTTTGCATTTAAGAACATGCGCAAGTAAATGCTCGGCATTAACTCTTGGCGATTCAATATTTTTCTTTTCAAAAAATTCTGTACTACGATTTATAGCTTCTAAAACTGTAAGCATAAATTACAAACCTGATGAAAGGATTTTTTGACATTGGAATTGAATAATTATCCCCAGCTATTTTTTCTTTTTACAAAGATAATAAAATTTTTATAAGGAATGTCGGATTAACCAGCTATATATTACATAAGCCTACTTTTGAGGATATTAATATTTTCAATTTCAGAAGGGTCTTGCCCTCGTAATACACCTACATAATATGAAACCCAGTCACATAAGTAAATCATGTCCATTAAGCGGACTTTAAAATCACTTTCATTGCTTTCAATCTTTATAATTTGAGCTTTACTTTTTTTAATAAGTCCTGTCATAATTTCGAATCTTTTCCTTACCTGCTGATGATAATCCCTGTCGATTATATTTATTACCTTTGCTTGAAACTGTTTCTCTTGAAATGATTCCCAACCTATTATCTCATTGTGATTTAATTCGGGAATTATATTATGAAATGCGTGTAGTTTTGAATTTTCATTTAATTGACACTTAAATCTATAACCAACTGCTGATGTTGTATCTGCAGCAGAATAAATTATAGGAATAAATCCCAAAATATCTATTGCGGTTTTATATGCATAATTCCCTTCTTTACAATATTCTTCTCCTTTGATTTTCCAGAGAGAAATCACTTTTTTCACAACCTCTCCCTGATTATAGATAAGTCCAACTTCCTGAAATACTTTAAGCAATGAGAAAAAACTAACCCCTAATGCGTAACGTGGTTGAAATCCTTTTTTTAAGCTTACAACAGGAATGCTGTTTCCCTTTGCTATCTTTTCGGCATCACCACCGGTTGTAATTATAATAATTTTACATTTTTTCTTTATACCTTTTTTGATCACCTCGATAGTTTCTTCTGTATTTCCCGAGTATGAACACGCAATCAAAAGAGTATTCTCATTAGCAAAAGGCGGCAAGTTATAATTTCTATTGACTAGATAAGGCAGCTTTAGCTCTTCGCCTAAGAAATTTTGCAACAAGTCTCCACTGATTGCAGAACCACCAAGGCCTGCAACAACTACTGA
>CAZQQD010000092.1:0-11339 GCA_964595355.1 uncultured Ignavibacteriaceae bacterium
ATTTTATGTTCTCATAAAAATTTTCAATTTCTTCATAATCAACTTTATCAGGTTCTTTAACCTGTTTTCTGTAAGAGTTGATATATGTATTCTTCATTATTCTAAACATCCAGGCTTTACAATTAGTTCCTTTCTCAAATTTATCGAAGAAACGAAATGATTTTAGATAAGTCTCCTGTATAAGGTCATTTGCATCATCTGTATCGCCTGTCATACGCAGAGCGAAATTATAGAGGGAATCCATGTGTGGTATGGCTTCTGCTTCAAAATCTGCATATATCTGTTTTTGTTCGTCTGACATTGAAAAAGTAATTGGGATATATTCAGGACTAATTTTTAAAATCCTGAGAATATAAGAAACAGAGCACGAAAAATAGGAAAAAATCTAATAAACAATGCCATTTTTTATTTCACCGGCTGAGTTATCAATACTAAAGAGGAATCCATTAATAACTACATATTTAACCACTGATTTTTTTCGGAATATCAAATTTGCAGGTGAATCGGTTTTAATTTCATTCGGCAATTCTTTTAAACCACCTTTTACAAGATTTATCGGATATTTACTAAACTCACTGTTTTCAGGATCTTTTACAAGCACATTTGTAAACCCGTTTTTATAAAGGTCATTAAAATCAAGGTTTGCGAGCTCTTGGTCAACATACTTCTTTTCAGTATAAGTTTTTCCATATTCAACAGTTAGACCTTTAAAGTCGTGGTCTTCACAACCGTAAAAGGTTGAAAGATCACCAATATCTTCTATCACAGAGCTATAAAAGGAACCCTCTGAATCTCTTGTATTAACTTCTTCCAGATTTACTGCAATATCTATTAGATATTTTTTACCATTTCTATTGATGGAAATGTTCCTGAAAATAATATCTTTTAAAAATTCCTGATTTGGGGGTAAAGTGTTATACATTGCAGTTTTTTTGCTTTTGTAGCTTTTTTCAGCAATGCTTTTAAAAGAACAGAGTAAAGCAATAAAATTTAGACGTCTGATGAACTGTTTCTCGGGATCATTTTTCCAGCAGCCAGATTCAATTAATATAGTCGCTGTTCCAAACTTTTGTGAGAAATCGCCAAAAGCTCTTGGTTCATATTCGTCTGAATACTTTGCAATATGTCCGGGAATAAATTCCGAAAGTAACCTACAAAGACTTGATATCAATTTTGCTGCGTCAGTTCTCACTTTATTCATTTTCCCATTTTCATCAAACGGCGGAGCTAGAAAAGAAATTGTTGCCGGTTTGAAAGTTTTTCCAACAGAATACCGGGTACTCTGATCATGAAGGTTAAATGCAAAATCTGCATTTAATTTCTTTATATATTTCATCAATATTTTTGCCTCTTCTGACTGTAACCTGAGCGCATCTCTGTTTATGTCTATTCCGAAGGCGTTTCGTCTTTGGAAAAGTTCCGCTCCATCTGGATTAACCATCGGCATAAAATAAATTGTCAAATTTTTCTCAAGTTCGCCTTTGATTTCTTCAAATTCATTTTTTGAAGAAAGGAAATTTAAAATATCAAAAATTGCCATTGTAGCGGTCGCTTCATCTCCGTGCATTTGCGACCATAGGAAAATTTTTGTTTTCCCTCTTCCGTATGAAATCAGGAAAATTTCTCTTCTCTCTGTTGAGGAGCCCGCTTTTTTGACTTTAAATTTATTCTTAGTTTTTATTCTATTGATTAGGGAGATAATATCGGAATGTTTAAATCTTTTTTTTGTAAGATTTGTTTCGGCATAATCTTCGTGTTCATAATATAATCGTCTTGCAAATTCTGAATCGGATATCATATTAATTTATAATATAAAAATAAACTTATGATAATGTATTAATTTAATTATAACTTTAGTTATAAACTAAATACTTTTCTAAAAATTGGTGGATATTAAAATGGCGACAAAAACTTTAAAAATCGGATCATCAATGCCTGCGTTTAATTTGAAAGGAGTTGATGATAAAATATACAGTCCCGAATCTTTTCAGGGGAAAAAGGCCCTGGTGATTATTTTCAGTTGCAATCATTGTCCTTATGTTCAGGCATACGAAGATCGCATAATAGCTTTGCAAAATGATTATAAAAGCAAAGGAGTTGCGGTTGTAGCAATTAATTCGAATGATGATTCACAATATGAGGAAGACTCATTCCAGAATATGGTTAAACGCTCCAATGAAAGAGGCTTTAACTTTCCCTATTTGAGGGATGAAGATCAGCAAACAGCAATAAAATTTGATGCATCTCATACACCGGAGATTTTCGTTTTCGATGAGAAAAGGGAATTAAGCTATCACGGAAAAATAGATGATAACTGGAAAGAGCCGGAAAGGGTAAAATCAAAATATCTTCAAGATGCTTTAGATGAATTGCTTGAAGGGAAGGAAATCTCTGTGCCCGAGACATTTTCAATCGGCTGCACAATTAAGTGGAAAAATTAGTGATCAATGAGCAACTCCCATTCTTTCTTCGAAATCCTGTATCAGTTTCAGGGGATTAGGAGAGATGGCAAAACAATAAGTTGGGTAAAGTTTTGAAAAGGTTTTTATAGATTCATTCAGAAAATTAGCTGAAGTTATTTTCTTTTGCTTTTTGTCGTATGACTTTTGTAAAAGTATATATTCAAGTTCGGCTAAAACATTAAAGTGTTTATTCAAATTGACTCTTCTTTTTACAAGATCAATATCCTTACCAAACGTACAAAGCTCGAATTTATTATTAAGTTCATATTTGTTGAATGCTGCTATAATATCCTTACTAAATCTTGAAAGGTTTTGATTAAAATAAAGATCATCTCCGTCAGAGTTATTCAAAAAGAGTCCATATTGCATTCCGTATTTATCAAAATAAATAAAAAATTCACTGTCCATTTTAAATCTGCCGAAGTGGATCAGGAAATAATCCTTGTAAGGGTCGCCCTTTGTAAAGCGCATATCTTTATTTATCCGCATTAGTGTTTTATTGAATTTTGGTTCGGTTCTTATGGCAGGATTCAGATGATTGAAAAACTCACCTATAGCTTCAACATATTCTCGTGCAGGTTTTACGACAACTTCCTGGTATCTCTCACGATTTTTTGAAAACCATTGAAGGTTATTATTTTTTTCAAGTTCACTGAAAAATTTGAAAATACCGGAATCAAAACCATTGAACTTCTTAACGGAATTGCTCAATACATAGTTCCGATACTTAAAGAAATAAATACTCCTCCAAATTCTTTTTG
The DNA here is from genome assembly GCA_964595355.1 of uncultured Ignavibacteriaceae bacterium. Lineage (GTDB taxonomy): Bacteria > Bacteroidota > Ignavibacteria > Ignavibacteriales > Ignavibacteriaceae > JAKAGZ01. The sequence continues at coordinate 3,224 of CAZQQD010000092.1, forward strand.
CGGTTGGTTGACCAAACTTTCAACTCCCTTGTTAAAGAGTCTTATGTAATAATAGCGAACGTTCAAACCAATCAGGTTTGATTTATTGTCTCCCAGATTAGCACCTATACCAAGATATCCACTTGCAGCAAGATTATTATGAGCAGATCCGAAAGCTTTAATGAACTCCTTATCATATGGAGTAGTAAGTACAAAAGTTGGTCCGGCTCCAAACTCAATAAATGGCCTGAGGTTATCTGCAATTTTTTTAGCAAACATTCTTATTTGTAAACCTGCCATTACCGGGATAAGAAAGATTCTATTGACTTTATCATTTGTAAAAGTTTGCAGAGTATAAGGATCAACATAGGTAAATTCGTTATCTCCTTTCGCTTCTGAAAATGAGAATGTAGTAACTAAAGTTAAAGTGTTTGAATATGAGTGTCGGTAAAAAGCTCCTATTCCAATACCACCCCCTGTAAAAAGAAGTTCCCCACCTAAAGCATTTGGAGGGAAAGTTTCAGGGGGCTTTATAGGAACTATTTTGCCGATTCCCTGCGCATTTACATTGATAATGCTAATTAGTAATATTGCCAGTAGTGATAACTTTTTCATATAACACCGATATTTTTTGTCATAAAAATAATGAACATTAAAACAATTGCAACATAGAAAAAAAGAATTTATTTGTTTCAGGACAGTGTTTATGTGCCTGAATTTTTGGGGTATTTGTATATTTTTTGATAATTCTGAAAGAAATTCCCATAATTCACGTTCTGATTTGTTAAAATTCTGTGATAAAAATAAATAGTAGAATACCCTAGAGTAAAAATAGCGGATAGGGCAGTTTAAAGTATAAAATCTCAACCCGGCTGTGTCGGTCATTGAAAGGTAAGTAAAAGCTTAAAAATAAAACTATGCCTCAAAATCTTGAGCTGAAAATAAAGCTTGAATCATTCAACGAAATCAAAAAAAGGTTAAAAAAAATAGGAGCCGATTTTAAGGCAACTCTAAATCAGAAGGATATTTACTACGGAAATCCAAAAGGACTTTTAAAGCTGAGAATTGAAAACAATGCAGAAAGCTTGATCTGGTACAACAGGAACGAAAATTCTGAAAACCGTTGGTCAAATTATAGTTTACTTAAATTCAAAAACGGAAATGCAGAAAAATTCTTCAGACAGATTTTTGAAATTGAAACCGTCGTTGAAAAGAAAAGATTTCTTTACATGTACAAAAACACAAGAATTCATCTTGATAAAATTAAACACCTTGGGAATTATCTTGAGCTTGAAACCCTTGTGCTGAGGGGACAAAAAGACGCAAAAAGAAGATTTAAAGAAATGGTTACGCTTCTTGATCTCGATACGAAAAATCAAATTAAAAAATCAAACAGAGATCTAATGCTGGAAAGACAACAATGATACTCACAAAAAGCAAAAGAGAAAAGTTTGATATAAATCTGGAGGTTGATCAAAAAATAATATCCGGTAGATTAAATGAATTATTAATAATTGTACCGACAAACAGGAAGATAAGAGATCTGAAGAAACAAATTATAAATTCAGCGCCCAATAAATCGACGGGCAAAATAAACCTTGAAACAATTGGAACTTTATCAACAAAATTATTTTTTAACGATCCCGAGATAAAAGGTACAATACTGAGTGAAGCAGCCTCTATAGTACTCTTAGACCAAAGTATCCAGGAATTAAAGCTCAAATATTTTTCAAATTATAAAGATCAGATTCCGGCGGGTACACTTGAACGAATTAAAAATGTAATTTCGGAATATAAAAAACACGGGATAACTCCAGACATCTTAAAAAAAGAATATGAATCTCTTGAAGGTTCCGAAAAATTGAAGGCTGGGGATATTGCCGCGATTTATGAAAAGTATCAGCATAGATGTGATGAACTTTCGGTGAGAGAAATTGGTGATGTATATAATAATCTGATTAAATTCAGCAAGGATGAATTCAAAAAAAAATTCAGGAATTTTTTCCCGGATGTAAATCTTGCGATCGCACACGGCTTTGATGAATTTACATCACCGGAAATAGATATCTTGAATACTACCTCAGAAATACAGGGGCAGGAATTATTTCTTTCTTTTGATTACTTTAAATTCAATCCTTTAATATTTTCTCATCTCAATATATGTTATGATAAACTTGAGAAACATTGTTTTAAACCAATTACAGATACTTCAATTACGCAGTATAATAAGTTCCAATCGGCTGTCAGGGAGAAATTGTTCAGGGTAAAAGATGAGCAGAAAGTTTCAAAGTACCGGGAAAATATAACTAAGATATCTGCACAAAATCGGGGAAAGGAAATTGAACTGGTTGCCAAAGAAATAAGGACTCTAATAAATGATCACAGAGTTCAGCCGAATGAAATTTGTATGGCATTTAACCTGATACAAAAGTATTCCTCGACTATAAGAGATATTTTTTCTGTTTATCAAATTCCGTTTAATCTCACAGATCGTTTCTCTCTTAATGCCTCACCTCCTGTAATATCGATCATAAATGTTCTTGAAATCCTGGAAAATGATTTTTACTATAAAAATATTCTACGGGCTTTATCCGGAGGATATCTCGAAACAATAGGCATTCATCAATCGAACCTGATGAGAGTTTCCGTAGAATTAAAAATAATTTCGGGATATCAGAGCTGGAAAAATTCTATTAACGATGCGTTGTCGCAAAAGTTTGAGGAGGAAGATGAAGAATTCAGTAGTCTTTCATTTAAGGAAGATGATTATAAAAAGGCTTTGAATGATATTGAAACTCTCAATGAACTTCTTCAACCCTTCGATAGAAAAATGTCACTAAAAGAGTTCCTGGATAATATTACAAACTTAATCTACAGGTTAAATATTCCAATTAAACTTGTTGAAAGAGGAGGAGAAAGAGTTGAAGAAAACGTAAAAGCTGTAACTGTTCTGATCGAAACAGTGACTGAATTGCTTGAACTATTCAAGCTGGAATATGGAGAAAATGAAAAATTTAAACTCAAATTTTTTCTTAATCACATCAGGATTGCAGTTAATTCGTCAAGATATAATATTAAGGAAAGACAGGGTTATGGTGTTCAAATAACCACATTGAGTGAAATACGCGGATTGCAATTTAATTATCTCTTTATTGCCGGTTTATGCGATGGCGATTTCCCTACGCGTTACATGCCTGAAATTTTCTTTTCACCGTCTTATATGAAAGATGAGATAAAACATCAGGGGGAAGAAAGGTATCATTTTTATCAGTCTTTGTGTTCGTGGAAGAAGAAACTATATCTGTCCGTTCCTTTAAATGATGAAAAAAAAGAGTTGGTGGAATCCAACTTTTTAACTGAATTTACAAACCTGTTTGAAATTTCCGAAAAGTCTGAAGAAGATTTTAAGGATACACTCTTTTCAAAAGAAGAAGCTATCGAATTTGCCGGAGGAAAAGTTGCTGATAATGTAAGAGACGATAGAATATTTAAAAACTATGATATAGATCTTCAATCGATTGAGGAAGCGGTAAGAATAAATAATAAGAGGATTAACGATCCGTTTGGCGAATCTGAATTTACGGGAAATATTTTTGACAATCTTTCCGGGGATGCAAAAGCAAAACTTACTGAATATGAAAGAAGAAATTATTCAATATCTCAGCTTGAAACCTATGCGAAATGTCCATATAAATATTTTGCAGAAAGAGTATTAAAATTAAGTCCTGTAGAGGAACCTACAGAAGAGATTGAAGCTCTGGAAATGGGCACATTGCTTCATACAATATTGTTTGAATTTTATTCCGAACTCAATCAAAAAAAAATAGTATTGCAGGATGCTTCCGATAAAGATTTCGATTTTGCATATAAGCTGATCTTTAAAATAGCAGAAGAGAAAATTGAAAAGGCAAACTTCCGTTCTCCTCTTTCCTTTTTTGAAAAAGAAAAAGTGCTCGGTATTAAGGGGGACAGGAAAAATTCACTTTTATTCAAGTTTCTTACTGCTGAAAAAGAGAATACAGATGGATTCACGCCGAGGTATTTTGAAAAAGTCTTTGGACAGTTTGGAACAAGCAATGACAAAAACTCCAGTTTAGCTGATTTTTCTGTACGGGACATAAAAGTAAGAGGCAAAATAGACAGAATAGACGTGGACGAAACAGGCGAGGGGTTCAAAGTTATTGATTATAAAATAAGCGGCAAAACGCCGACTGCAAAAGATCTGCTTGAAGGAATATCGCTTCAGTTGCCTCTTTATATGTATGCTGCGAAAAAACTGATAGAGGCTCAATTTTCTGTAGATTCTAATCCTTATTCTGCTGAAATTTATTCACTGAAATTTTCAGATTCTGATTTTGGAAAAAAACCAATAAAGAATTCAGGAAGCAGGAAAAGAAATATTAGTGAGGAAGAACACATTTCAGCTAATAATGAATTAATTAATATATGTTTAGATTCAATTGGAAAATATGTAAAATCAATTGTAAGCGGAAAATTCAATCTTACAACATTGAAAGATCGTGAAAACAAAGTATGCGGATATTGTAATTTTAAATCAATTTGTAGAATTCAGGAAGTGAACTAAGTGCTGTTAATATGGGGAATTATCTATGAAAAAATATTTTGTCACATTTTGTTTGTTTTTTATTGCAGGTCAATTTCTGTTTGCGCAAACATTCTATAACGATCTGCTTAAATCCGAGAAACTTCAATTTAAAAACCTGAAAAAAATCTCCAAAGTTCAGTATCCGGGAGATTCCGGTATTGATGTTACTTATTACAAGCTTGATCTAACCCTTACATATCAGCCGCAAAATCTTATGGGAATAGTAACTGTTGATTTTAAAAGTAATAACAGTTCATTAACTTCCTTTTACCTCGATCTGCAAAATGAACTAACAGTTGATTCTGTAACAATGAATGGAAGCAAATTATCATTCTCCCGTCCACTGAACGTTCCTAAATTAATTATTACTCTTCCTTCTCCTTTAAATCAGGGACAGCAGGGAAGCGTAACTGTTTATTATAGTGGAGTTCCTGGTTCCAGCGGTTTCGGAAGTTTTACATTTGGTAATGATAAATCAGGGGGGCAAGCAATATACACCTTAAGTGAACCTTACGGTGCAAGCGACTGGTGGCCGTGCAAGGATACACCGGCCGACAAAGCAGATTCATCTGACGTTTGGATAACTGTTGCAAATAATTTAACAGCAGTTTCAAACGGACTTTTGCAACAGGTGGTTGATAATGGAAATGGTACTCATACATTTAGATGGAAGAATACCTATCCGATTGCACAATATCTTATTTCTCTTGCGATAGCAAATTATGCAACCTATACAACTTATTTTAAATATTCTGTAGCTGACTCGATGCCGATTACGAACTATATTTACCAGTCTGATTTTAATCAGAACACAAAAGATCTCCTGGATAAAGTTGCAACAATGATCGGGATTTATTCTGATCACTATGGTCCCTATCCTTTTTTGAGAGAGAAGTACGGACACGCTGAATTTGGCTGGGGTGGTGGAATGGAACATCAGACAATTACCTCTGTTGGTGGGTTTGGTGAAATTTTGATTGCGCACGAACTTGCCCACCAGTGGTTTGGTGATAAAGTTACCTGCAAAACATGGAATGATATCTGGTTGAATGAAGGATTTGCCACATTTTCGGAAGCTCTCTATTACGAAAATGAATATGGGAAGCAGGCTTATTCATCATATATTGAAAGTATGATGGGCACTGCGAAGAGTGATACTGACAATTCCGTTTATGTCAATGACATCAGCACCGTAAATAGTATATTTAGTTACGCGACAACGTATGCTAAAGGGGGTGTAGTCCTTCATATGCTCAGAGGCATTGTAGGCGACTCGACTTTTTTTAGAATACTCCGTTCGTACAACAGCGATCCAAGATTTGCTTATGGAGTTGCTTCCACTTCTGATTTTGAGTCTGTGGCAGAGGATATTTCCGGAAAAGATTTAGGATATTTTTTCGATGAATGGATATATGGAGTGGGTTATCCCGGTTACAGTTATAACTGGAATTATACAAATGTAGGATCAGGGAACTATGAGATAAATCTTAATATTAGCCAGACTTCTCACGCAGAACTTCCTTTTTTTACCATGCCGATTCAATTGAAAATTATTACTAATGAAGGAGACACCGTTTTATCTGTCTTTAATGATCAAAGCAGCCAGTCATTTAAATTTGTTGTAAAAGGACTACCCTCAAATTTGGTTTTAGATCCGAATAATTTCATTATGAAAGAGAAAGTACTTAGCGGGCAACCGGAAGAGATTATACCGGGACAATTTGTCCTTGATCAGAATTATCCAAACCCCTTCAATCCGGCTACGACTCTGCATTACCACCTTCCTAAAAGGACACACGTTAAACTAACTGTAACTGACGTCAACGGAAAACGGGTTGCTGTTCTTGTTAATGAAGAGCAAACTTTGGGAGATTACTATATCCCTTTCAATGGAAGTAAGTATGCAAGCGGAGTTTATTTTTATACAATCGAAACAACAGATTTTACCCTAACTAAAAAGATGGTGTTACTAAAATGAGCTTCATCATTTTTTAATACGGATAAAAAATAAAAAACAAAAGTGACAAGCCGCTTAGTATCCACATTCCTCCGGATATCTCTTTTATTTTCCCTATTAGAATTTTAACAATAGCAAAGACCAGGAAACCTGCCGTCATACCGATTCCAATATTATAAGTAAAGCTCATCAGTGTGATTATTGAAAAAACGGGTAGCAGTTCCGAAAGATCGTCAAACTTCAGTTTTTTAATCGGGGAAATCATAAGCATTCCGACAATAATCAACGCGGGTCCGTATGCATAAGCAGGAATAATTGAAAACAGTGGAGCAAAGAAAAGTGCTGATAAAAACATAATGGCAGTTACAACAGCAGTAAAGCCTGATCTTCCCCCGGCTTCAATTCCTGTTGCCGATTCAATGAAAGCGCCGGTTGTTGTGGTGCCAAGCAGTGAAGCGACTACGGTTGCGAGTGCATCACAGAGCATAGGCTTTTCTATTTCAGGCAACTCTCCGTTTTTATCAAGCAGATTCGCCTTAATTGAAAGGCCGAGCAATGTTCCCATAGTATCAACAAAATCCATTACAAACACAGTAAGAATCACCGCAAAAAATCCCCAGTTTAAGGCACCTGCTATGTCCAGCTTTAAAAATATTGGTGAAATGTCGGGAGGGAGACTAACAATTTTTTCAGGCAAGCTTATCTTCCCAAATATTATTGCCAGCACGGTAACAGAAAGTATTCCTATTAAAATTGATCCTTTTACTTTTTTGATCATCAACAAGCCGATGATTAAAAATCCCAGCACTGCTAATAAAATTTGCGGTTGATGAAAATTCCCGATGTGCACGGGCGCACCCTGAACTCCCAACCCGACTATTCCTGTTTCATTTAATCCGATAAAGGTAAGAAAGAGTCCAATGCCTACGGCAAAACCAATCTTCAGACTTTCGGGAATTGCATTGGCCAGCCAGCTTCTGATATTAAAAATTGTAAGCAAAGTAAATAACACTCCTCCGATGAAAATAGCACCCAGAGCTGTTTGCCAGCTATAACCCAACACTTTAACAACTGTAAAAGCAATGAACGCATTCTCTCCCATATAAGGTGCAATTGCAAAAGGACGTTTTGCATAAACTCCCATTATAAGAGTTCCGAAGAAGGCACTTAAAATTGTTGCAACTATCGAAGGTCCGAAAGGTATTCCGGCAGCCTCCAGAATTTTCGGGTTTACAATTATTATGTAAGCCATCGTAAGGAAGGTTGTAATTCCTGCCGTAATTTCCCGTCTTAGATTTGTACCCAGTTTGTCAAATTGAAAGTAGCTGCTGATCAATTTTTACCCCCATACTTATTAAGATTATGGCAGAAAATTAAAAATTGTATCCTAAAATTAGACTAAAAATTCATTATTTTGAAATAATATCCCTGCAGGTAGTGCCTCAATTTAAGAGTAATCCCTGCCATTTTTGTGCAATAGAGATGGCTAAACAGAAGTACTTTAAGGCCAGGTAGGGCCTAGTTGAAGCGCACCTGGAGCGCATGTGGAGCGCACCTGGAACGTATCTGGTAAC
>CAZQQD010000093.1:0-10915 GCA_964595355.1 uncultured Ignavibacteriaceae bacterium
AATTCACTCATATCATTTTCAATTATTTTAAATTTATGTTTTACAATTTCGCTCTTTAAATCTTCTGAAATGCCCTTCCCGAGAAAAACACAGCTTTCAATTACAACCAGATTACAGGCTAGCACAGAATTATCCTTTTTGTTAGTAGTAATCACAATTCTGAATTTATCATAAATTTTTACTAGCGATTCTTCAGTAAATGCTTTTTCATTTATAACAACTATATTATCATTCAGGGGTCCAAAACAAGTATCAAGATGATAGAAATACGGATCTATTAATTCAAGAGAGGTAACTTCCTTGCCTATTATATCTTCAATGTAGTCTTTAGCTATCAGGTCAGATCGCGTTCCCCAGCCCATAAAGTATTTTGATTTTGAACGGATAAGATCGCCCTGTCCCTCAAAAATAATATTCTCCGGTATATCAAAAATCTGGTAGCTATTTTCTTTGAAATATTTTTCTGCCATGTCAGATTCGCGCTTTCTTTGATGGGCTTTAAAATTAGCCTTTATAAAAACATCTCCCTCTGGATATCCTGCGTTGCTTGCAAATATCATATCGGGTAATCCTTTCACAGCTTGTAATTCTATGATTCCGGCGCCTGCCTTTTCAAATTCTTTTTTTAGCCTACTATACTGCAGAAAAGCTTTTTTTTTGTTTACTTTTATATTTGTATCCATCCATGGATTGATAGAATACTCAATTTCATAATAATCAGGTGGACACATTAATATTTTCTTTTTAGACAAACTATCCTCTAAAATAAACCTTATAAAATGAAAAAAGGATTTTAGATATATTAAAACCTTAAATTTCCACAATAATAAGCATAATATTGACCCTATTTTAATTTTTTTACGATTAATATTCTTAAATTTGAAAAGAAGAATTGTTTAATATAGTCTTTAGAAAGGGGATATTTCAGGAATTAGAAATAATACAAAACATTTTAAGATCATTTCTTTAATATTAATCATTAAAATTTTTAGTAAAAATGAAATTAAAGTAAAACTATGAAGAAACTTGTTGTAGTTGCTCTGGGTGGGAATGCTATTTTACGGGGAACTGAAGTTGGAACTATTGAACAACAGGACAAAAATGCGCATAATAGCTTTGAAAACCTTATTGGCTTATTCACGGACGGATATAATGTTATAATAACCCACGGGAATGGGCCACAGGTTGGAAATATCTTTTTAAGAAATGATGCGGGATATAAAATTTATAAAATCCCTAAAATGCCGCTTGATATATGCGTCGCTGATTCCCAGGGTGGAATAGGCTATATGTTGGAACGTGAGCTCAGGAATGTTTTCAAAGAAAAAAAGATTAGGAAAAATGTTGTTACGGTTGTGACACAGGTTCTTGTTGATAAAGATGACCCTGCATTTCAAAACCCAACAAAGCCAGTTGGCGCATTTTTTCTAAAGGAAGAAGCGGATTTGCTAATGAAAAATCATAACTGGATATTTAAAGAAGATGCTGGTAAGAGGGGCTGGCGGAGAGTTGTAGCATCACCTTATCCAAGAGAAATATTGAATAAAAGGTTGATAAAAAATCTTGCATTAAAAGGTAATATAATTATAGCAGCAGGCGGCGGCGGTGTTCCTGTTTATCGTGCTAAAGATAAACTATTGCATGGAATTGAAGCCGTAATAGATAAAGACCTTGCTGCTGCATTAATGGCATTAGAAACAGGTGCGGATGCTTTATATATATTAACTGATGTTCCAAAAGTTTATATTAATTTTAAAAAACCGAATCAAAAAGCACTGGATGTTATAACTGTTAAGGAAGCACAGAAATATCTTGACTTGGGGGAATTCGGTGAAGGAAGTATGGGACCCAAGATACGTGCTGCTATAGAGTTTTTGAAACAAGGAGGGAAGGAAACCATAATAACTGATTCTTCACAGTTAGGAAATTCGGAAAGTGGAACCAGGATTGTTTTAAATTGAAAATTAAGAGGATAATATGTCAGTAAAAATGAAAGGTAAAAGTCTTATTTCCATAAATGATCTCACCCTGGAGGAAATTTATCAGATATTTGATTTAGCAAAATCATTAAAAGAAAAATTACTTACTGGTGAACCTCATAAACTTCTTGAAGGGAAAACACTTGGAATGATTTTCTCAAAACCTTCAACAAGAACAAGAATCTCTTTTGAGGTTGGAATTTATCAACTGGGTGGCATGGGACTTTATTTCAATCAGAATGATCTTCAGCTAAAAAAGAGCGAAAACATTCACGATACTGCAAAAGTTCTTTCAAGATATTTAAATGGAATAATGATCAGAACTTTTGAGCACCAGGATGTTGTTGATCTTGCAAAGCATGGAAGCATTCCTGTAATAAATGGTTTAACAGATCTACTTCATCCTTGTCAGGTTCTTACGGATCTTTTTACCGTTCTTGAGAAGAAAAGAATTCTTAGGGGACTTAAAATGGCATATATCGGTGACGGAAATAATATGGCTCATAGCTTATTGCATGGTTGTTCAAAAGTAGGATTAAATTTATCAATTGCTTCACCGTCAGGGTATACTCCTCAAAAGGAAATTGTTAATAATGCTGAAGCCAATGCAAAATATATGGGAAGCAAAATTGAAATCCTCGATGATCCTGTAAAAGCAGTTAAAGATGCTGATATTATTTATACAGATGTCTGGGCAAGTATGGGTCAGGAAACTGAAGTGCAGGAAAGAAAGAAAAAGTTCCAGAAATACCAGGTTAACCCTCAACTTGTAAAAAACGCAAAAGATGATTATTTATTTATGCATTGTTTGCCTGCGCATCGTGGAGATGAAGTAGTTGATGAAGTTGCGGATTCAGGTAATTCTGTAATATTTGATGAAGCAGAGAACAGACTACATGTTCAGAAGGCGATTATGGCCATGCTAATGTAAATTAAATGTATAATTTAGCTAATAATATTGAATTTCACTTTAAAATGGGGGCTTTATGTTTCGGAATAAACTTATTTTTACATTTGTTTTCCTTTCCTCGTGTATTATTCTAGCACAAACTTCTTTTGATGATAACCTAGGAGGCGATTCTTCCGAACCAAGAAGCAACAATAATATAGAAATAAGGCTTGGTCTGTTGAGCAAATTCACTTCATCGAACGATATCAATTTTGGAAGTGTTACAAGTAAATATGAAAACAAAGGATTATTGGCTGCAGTGTCTTATTCAAGGTGGCTGGGAAATAACCTTGCACTTACTGTTTATAGTGGAATACTGAATGCAGATGCACAGACCAGAATAAACGCTGGTACTGTAAATACTGAATCAGCTGCGGTAATACTACTACTTTTTGGAATTAAATATGAACCGATTGATCTGAACTCTTCAAGTAAAGTAAGACCCTATATAACAGTTCTTGCAGGGCCTTTGTTTGGTTATGCTTCGAATGTGTTTATAAATAGCGGTGTCGGGGTTCAATCTGTTTCTGAAAATGCATTTGTGGGATTTTTGGGGGTGGGTGTAGATTTTACATTGAGTAAACTATTTATGGCTGGAATTAGGGGTGGGTATTATCTTGCTTCTGACTTTGGCAATAGAATAGGATTTGAAAAAAATTATAGCAGTCCTGAATTCTCGGTTTCTTTTGGCCTCCTATTTTAGTGCTTGTATGAGATAGAACATCGTTGATGTAGAACTCATTATAAAAGGAATAGCAATGAAAGTAAGGATGATATTGACAATCATCTTTTCATGCATTTTTATAGACGCCATAGCGAAAAACCTACCGGATTCTACGCTTAGATTGCCTGAATTCAGAAACATTCCCTGGGATTCTTCAATGAAGGAAGTTAGAGAAAAAGAAGATGCATATTATCTGCAAAACTTTTCGGGCTTTGGGATTACTGCACTTTCCTTTAAAGATAAACTTGCTGGAATAGAAACGAGAATAGATTATACATTTAAAAATGACCAGTTTACAGAGGGCGCTTATATTATCAAACCGGGAGATTTATTTAAAAATAATTTTGTACACCTACTTGAATTTTTGACTCAAAAATATGGTAATCCTGAATACAGGTCAGGTCCTTTATATACTTCGGACACAGTTTGGGTAAAAGAAAATGATTACGGAAGATTTCGTGGCCCGTCTTTTTACTGGGTATTTAACGGAGGATTTATTGCACTGATCTCTAAAAAATTTGAAGATGAAATTACCGTTATAGTACTTTTTTCACACGGTTCTTCGATTGAAGAATATACAAAAAACAAAGATGTTGAGCTTAATAGTTTTCCATTTAGGGTTATTGAAAAATAATTCGATGTTTTTAATGTAATAAGATAATAAATAGTATTTATCAGATTAAAAATTCAATTGAACTTTGCCCTGAAGTAACATATATTGCCTTTGTAATTGTTGACACCTTAAACCATCCTGTTAAAAATACACGGCTTAAGATGTATGGATCAAAAATTTTACCATACAGAGCGGGGAAGCCATGAAAACTTTTATCTTACTTACCAAATTAGCTCCTGACCTAATGAAACAGATAAAAAACCGTGGAGAGGTCGGTCGTGATTGGCTGTTTCAGGTTAAGAAGAAATGTCCACAAGTTAAATTTCTTCAACATTATGCACTCCTTGGCAAATATGACTTCCTTGATATTTATGAAGCCCCTGATGATGAAACGGCTGCTAAAGTTTCTCTGATTAGCCTGTCTAACGGAGCTTTGCAATCCGAAAGTCTTATTGCTATACCGTACAAAAAATATATTGAGCTCACAAAGGAAATATGAGAAAAAATAATAAGGAGTTAGAAATGATACCTAATAAACTAACATATTACCTGGATAGTAACCGGGTAAAATATATAACCATGACCCATTCTCCGGCATATACTTCACAGGAAATAGCCGCCTCAGCTCACGTACCGGGAAAATCGCTTGCAAAAACAGTGCTTGTAAAGGCAGACGGTAAATTAATAATGGCAGTGCTTCCTGCATCTTATAAGATTAATTTCGACCTTTTGAAAAAAGCTCTCGGTGCAAAAGAAGTTCGTCTTGCGTACGAACAGGAGTTTAAGGATAAATTTCCAGACTGTGAAGTGGGCGCGATGCCACCATTTGGAAATCTTTATAATATGGAAGTATATGTGTCAAAAAGCCTAACAGATGATTATGATATTGCATTTAATGCCTGCTGTCATAAGAACCTGATAAAAATGGGTTTTAAAGATTTTCAAAGATTGGTTGAACCCAAAGTTATAGAATTTACTTATCCATCTAAGTTGTAAAGTACAATATCAAAAAATCTGGGTTATATTTTTTTGATAGAGATTCCGATTTAAGAATTTTGGGTATATACTTGCTTTCCGAATAATCGGCTGAGGATCGATGCAGTATGGATATATGTAAGATTCTAGAACGATATTTTAATTCCTGCTTGCCAATTATGTTTTCTCCTCTGTAGTTTGTAACAAACAAATTTTTATTTTTAATTTTCTTGAATTATAGCACCGAATAGTTCTATCTTATAACATTGTTTATATGTTAATCTCTAATTTTGGAGGACTTCCCAATGAGACCGGCAATATTAAAGGACTCGGTGCTATTTTTTCTAATTATCATTTTAACTTTCTTTCTCACTAATACAAGTACATTTACTCAGGAAAGATCGGATAAATATACTATTGTAATACACGGAGGAGCAGGTACAATTAGTAAAGATTTACCAGATTCTGTGAAAAAAGCTTACACTGATGCACTTACGCATGCGCTGACTATCGGAAAAGATATACTGGCAAAAGGCGGAAAGAGCATCGATGCTGTCGAAGCAGTTATTCAGTATTTTGAAACTGATCCGAAATTTAATGCAGGAGTTGGAGCAGTCTTTACTTCAGACGGCAGACATGAATTGGACGCATGTGTTATGGAAGGACAGGATCTGAGCACCGGTGCAGTTGCCGGAGTGAAACATATTGCACATCCTATTAAACTTGCAAGACTGGTTATGGAGAAAACACGGCATGTTTTTTTTGCCGGGGAAGGCGCAGATGAACTTGGTAAAGAGTTTGGTTTGAAGTGGGTAAAAAATAATTATTTCGATACTCCGCACAGGAAAGCAGCGTGGGAAAGATGGAAAGCAAAAATGGATAAGAAAAAACATGGTACTGTCGGATGTGTTTGTCTTGACGAATATGGAAATATTGCTGCCGGAACTTCTACCGGAGGATTGACAGGAAAGATGCCGGGGCGCGTAGGCGACTCTCCGATTTGCGGTGCAGGAACTTATGCAAACAATAAAACCTGCGGTATCTCCGGGACGGGAACAGGCGAACTTTTTATCAGGCATAATGTTGCTTTTAATATTTCAGCTTTGATGGAATACAAAGGAATGACTTTGCAGCAAGCAGAAGACGAAATGATTCACTACAAGTTAAAACCCGGTGATGGTGGTGTCATTGGAGTGGATAAAGACGGGAACTTTGCTTTCTCATTTAACACGCAAGGAATGTTTCGTGGAGTTGCTACTTCAACAGGCAAGTTTGAAGTTAAAATTTGGAAATAAATAAAAATTAAAGGATATAAATGCGACCGTCAGAAAAAGATTATGCTCCATACTACAAGAGCTACATAGAAAGAATTAAGGGGGATGATATTATCAACATTTTTCAGGAACAGTTAAATACTGCTTCTGAATTTTTTCAGTTGATTCCTGAAGAAAAAGGAAATTATACCTATGCAGAAGGGAAGTGGTGCATAAAGGAAGTTCTGGGACATCTGGTCGATACAGAAAGGATTTTTGCATATAGGGCTCTCTGCATTGCGCGGGGAGAAAAGCAATCACTGCCAGGATATGAGCAAGATGACTATGTAAAGGAAGCTGGTTTTAATAAAAGAACTTTAAAGGATTTATTAGATGAATTTGCATTTTTAAGGAAATCTAATATAGCTTTATTTAATTCTTTTACTGAAAGCGAATTGAATAGAAGAGGAATTGTAAACGAAAGTGAAGTAACCGTTCGTGCAATTTTATTTATTATTGCGGGGCATTGCATGCATCACATTAAAGTTATAAAAGAAAAATATGGAGTGTAAGATTATATAATTTTATTTATTTCTTGCAGTATTCTACTAGTTGCGCCAAGATTTTCCTGAACATACTGGTGGGATACTTTACCTTTTGATTTTCTTAATTCTTCATTTGAAAATAGTGTCCTTAACTGGCGGTAAGCTTGTAATTTGTTATTGATCATAATCCCGCCACCTCTTTTTAATAATTCTTGAGCTTCTTGCGAATTATCTATTTTCGGTCCAAACAAAACAGGTGAACCGTAAACAGCAGCTTCAAGGACATTATGAATGTTTTGCTTAAAGCCTCCGCCGACAAATGCAACGTCAGCATAAATGTATAATGTCAGTAATATTCCTATAGAATCTACTATAATTACTCTTTCGTTGTTGTAATTATTTAGGAATGAAAATCTTATTGTTTCCATTATACCTAAAAACTCACTTTCAATATTTTCAAGATGAAGTATGGTTGGTTCATGCGGAGCAATTATTAGAACTACATCTTCGTCAATAGAAGCCAGTTTTTTAAATGCGGGTAGTATAACATCTTCATCTTGTTCCCAGGTACTACCGGTAACCAGAATTTTCTTTCCTTTTAAAATTTCTTCCTTTATTAACTTTTTTTCTTTTGCTATTACACTTCTCTGGTAAACCCTGTCAAACCTTGTATCTCCGACTGCTTTCAATTGTTCATCTTCGCAACCAAAATTCTTGAACCCTTCAATGTCATTTGCCGATACAGCCAATATTTTTGTAAAATTTTTATACAAATTTTTATGAAAGTTTTTTACCAATGGAAATTTTCTTGCTGATTTTTCTTTCATAGTTGCGTCTACTATGAAGCATGGGATTTCGGCCCTTCTTAAAGCCCATATATGATTTGGCCAAATATCATATCGCATCATTAATGCGAGGTTGGGACTGGCAATTTTTATAAATCTTTCAGCGTCTGATTTTGTATCGAGTGGTATATATGAAATTAAATCGGCATAACGATATTTTTTTGAATTTTCGTAGCCGGAAGGAGAAAAAAAAGTAATGAGGATGAGCATATCGCTATTTTTTTTTAATTCTTCTATAATTGGTTTAGCCTGCTCAAATTCGCCATAAGATGAGGAATGAAACCAAATAAGTCTTTTTGTTTTGTCCAGTTCGGCTGCATTTAAAATTAATTCTTCAAAAATCCTTCTTCTACCCTTAATCCCTTTTCTGATTTTTGTATTGAACAAACCAAGAAAACGAACGCCGATATAAAATATTGGGATTACAATATAATTATAAAAAAAAACCCAGGCACTTTTCATCAGGTGTTTAGTAGCTGATTTAATTTATTGAATGTTATTTCCGGGGTCAGTTCCATCATGCATTTAAAATGTTTTTTAGGACACCGGCTTCTTCCAATATGGGAACAAGGTCTGCAAGATAAAGAATTGTTCTCTAAAATTAAATTTTTGTTTTTATAAGGTGTAAAACCGAATTCTTTTACTGTTGAGCCAAAAAATGCTAATACAGGAGTTCCAACTGCACAGGCAGTATGCATTAAACCCGAATCGTTGCAAACAACAACCTTGCATTTTTTCATGTCCGCTGCTACTTGCAATATATGATCATCATTACAAAGGTTTATTGAGCCAGGCACGGCTTTGGTAATTTCCTCACAGGTAGTTTTATCATCTTTGCCCCCAAATAGAACAACTTTGAAACCTCTTCTCAAAAGTATTTTGGCAAGGTAAATATAAAATTCTTTTGGCCACATTTTGGTAAAATGTCGGGATCCCGGAGCAAAACCTATATAATTGTCATCAGAATTAAGTACAGATTTGATTTGTTCGGGTAAGAAAATTTCCAGCCCTTTTTCATCGAGAATATTAGAGCCAAATGTCTGTGCATATCTGACGGGAATTGGTGAGGCTTCTTTTAGCATATTAATTTTGAAGTTTACCAGCAAAAATTTTTTATAATCAAGTTTCTTAAATTTAACTATGTGCGGAGTGGGCTTAGTTTTAAATCTCCTTAATATCTTTTTTGATCTGAAATTATTCTGAAGATCAATTATAAGATCATAGTTGTTGGAACTGATTTCATCTATTGATCCATCTTCTTCCGAGTTAATGCTGAATAGGTTTCTAATATTTGGATTATATTTCAAAACGTCACCATAGCGGTCTTTAAGCAGGAAATCTACCTGCAGATGGGGGTATTTGTTTTTAATTGAACGGATCAGAGGGGTGGTAAGCAAAATATCACCAAGTGAGCTTAGCCTGATTATGAGTATTTTATTTACAGTATCTAATTTTAGCAAGCGCTTTATCTTAAAATATTTTATATTTCGTGAAGTTAATTTAGTTAATTAGTCATTTTACTTCCAATTCATATTAATCAATTTTAATAAACCGGGGTTAATATATGAGTACACTACCTCCTCCAGATGTTCAAAAATTTCCTGAATCTTCACTTGAAAAGAAAGTTTATAATATTGTAGAAAGCTTTAAAGAGTATTTACCTATAGCTAATGACAGAAACAGGCTGGGATTCAATCTTTACAAATACATGAAAGGTGAAGGTGATGACCCATCAATAATAGTTAAAAATGCAAAAGTTCAGATTAATAGAATAACTGAAAAAGAATTAGCTGAAAAGCTGAAGATCGCAATTGAAAAATTATCTTAATTCAATTATTTTTATTTAAACTTAAAAAGGAGAGAAAAAATCTCTCCTTTTTAAATATGAAATCTATCACTTTTTGTTTCCTGCCAAAATCTCACTTTCTTCTTTAGCCATAAACTCTTCAACTTTTTTTACATCCTCTTCACTTCCTATAAAAATAGGAGTTCTTTCGTGTAGTTCTTTCGGTTGCAATTCAAGTATTCTTGTTTTACCATCTGTTGCTCTGCCACCCGCTGCTTCTACTATAAATGCCATTGGGTTGCATTCATACATCAAACGAAGTTTACCTTTTGGATGACGTGAGTCTGCAGGATACATAAATATTCCACCATATAGTAAATTCCGGTGAATGTCAGCCACCATCGATCCAATATACCTTGATGAGTAGGGACGATCACTTGCTTTATCTTCTTCCTGCAGGTATTTGATATATTTTTTCAAGCCCGGATGCCAGTAAAGATAATTACCCTCATTGATACTATATATCCTGGATTTTTTCGGAGTCTTTATATTTTCATGTGATAAAAGAAATTCGCCGAAGGAAGGATCCAATGTGAAACCATGAACTCCGTGACCAGCAGTATAAACGAAAATGGTACTTGAGCCGTAAATAACATAACCTGCTGCAACCTGTTTTAATCCTTGCTGTAAACAATCTTCAAGTTTTCCTGGTGTATTATCAGGGCTTACTCTCTGATAAATTGAAAATATTGTTCCGATGCTTATGTTAGCATCTATGTTGGATGAACCATCTAACGGATCAAACAAAAGGACATATTTCCCAATCTTAAATTTTGGAGGAATGTGGATTATATCTTCTTCTTCTTCTGAACCCATCACACAAAGATGCCCGCCATGGTCCATAGCGCGAAACATCATATCGTGTGCGAACATATCAAGTTTTTTAACCTGTTCGCCATGAACATTATTATCGCCAGTAAAGCCGAGTATATCAACCAGTCCTGCTTTATTGACTTCCAATGAAATTACTTTTGCAGCCAATGACAAATCGGATAGTAAGGTTGAAAGTTCTCCTGTTGCTTCGGGATGCATTCTTTCCCCTTCTATAATATGCCGAGCTAAAGTCATGAAACGCAGTTTTGGCATTATAGACCTCCCTAATTATTGATTATTTGTTAACTAGCCCGAACAACTTCCTGATCTTTATATTGAAGCTGATACAATTTATAATAAATTCCCCTTTTTG
>CAZQQD010000094.1:0-10865 GCA_964595355.1 uncultured Ignavibacteriaceae bacterium
ATCAATTTTATAAATTTCATTTTATTTGCTATCTTCAAAAGTATAAAAATTACGTTTTCACTTGAAAACCGACAGAAAAACACAAATAATAAAAGCTGCAGTTAAAAGATTTGCCCGCCATGGTTTGAATAAAACCACACTCGATGAAATTGCCCGTGACCTGCGAATCGGTAAAGCTACAATTTATCATTACTTCAAATCGAAAGACGAATTATTTTTTGAGACTATTAATTACGATTCCAATCTTATTCTGAATGATATAAAAGCAATTTTTAATAATGAGTCTCTTCCTTTAAAAGAAAGATTTGCTGAATATTTTATTTACAAAGAAAATATTTACGAAAAATATAAGCTTATATACGACCTGATGGCAAATTTATTGAATGACAGTGGACTCGAAACGGAGATGGAGATCCTTAAAAAATTACTTAAGCTTGAAGAGGAAGTTTTGAGAACTGCTCTAAGTCCGATTTACGCCGGAAGGCCAGACAAGATGAATCCAACACTCCCTTCTTTTTTTGTTATGGCAAGCTGGGGAATGTTGTTCAGCGACAGGTTTAATAAAATCACTTCGCCTGACAGAGAATTACATACAAAAGATTTTTTGACCAGGAGTTTGGAAAGTATTTTAAAGTAATTAGAAGTAAATATTCAAAAAGCGTATTGCCATTTCGAACGAGTCTTCGAGTGAGAAATCTATCTACACACTCAGGAAAAGATTTCTCTCCTCCCGACAAGCCTGTCTGGATCGGGATCGAAATGACAGTAGTTATTACTCACTGCCCTTTTCGTTTTCGCTTTCCTCCTCCTCTTCTTCATCACTCATCAAATATTTTTCATATTTATGTTTGATTAGCTGAGCTTCAACTATAAAATAAACGTCTTCGGCAATGTTCGTAGCGTGATCTCCCATTCTCTCCATCTGGCGTGAAGTAACCAGCAAACCTACTGCCTGTTCAATATTTGCAGCTTTCTCTTTCATTATATCAATCAATATCTTATGATTTTCCCTGTTCAGCTCATCAAGCAGGTCATCAGTTTTGAGTACTTTCTGTGCCAGTTTTGCATTGTTTTCAATGAAAGCATCTATGGAATCTTTTACCATCTCTTTAGCAATCTTTGCCATTTCTGAAAATTTAGTCTTATTAAAAAACGATGGTTTTTTCTTATGAAGTAAAAAACTTTCCGCAATATTTACTGCAATGTCTCCGATTCTCTCAAGGTTGTTATTAATTGTTAGAGAAGACATAATTAATCTCAGGTCCATTGCAACCGGTTGGTTCAGAGCAAATATTTTTTGACATATCTTTTCAATCTTAACATCATACTTGTCAACTTTTTTGTCCCGATCGACAACTAATTGTGCAAGTTCCATATTTTCTTCCTCGATAGACCTGATCGCAAATTCGACCTGTTCATCAACAAGGCTGCACATTTTTATCAGTCTTGTTTTCAGTTTTTCGATTTGAATGTCAAATAATCTTTCCATTTTATCCTCTTTTTTTATCAACCGAATCTACCAGTTACATAATCTTCAGTTTGTTTTTTTTCAGGTTTGGTAAAAATCTTTGTGGTTTTATCAAATTCTATCAACTCACCAAGATAAAAAAATGCAGTATAATCACTAACTCTGGCTGCCTGCTGCATATTATGCGTAACAATAATAATAGTATATTGTTCTTTCAAATTGTGAATAAGTTCTTCAATTTTCGCAGTAGAAATAGGATCTAGTGCACTTGCAGGTTCATCCATCAATACTACATCGGGCTCAACTGCCAACGTTCTGGCTATGCAAAGCCTTTGCTGCTGTCCGCCGGATAAACCAAGGCCCGGTGCATCCAGACGATCTTTTACCTCATCCCACAACGCTGCCTGTTTCAAAGAATTTTCAACTAATTCATCCAGTTTTTTTTTCTTTCTTATCCCGTTAAGTCGGTTGCCATAGATAACATTATCATAAACGCTAAGAGGAAAAGGATTGGGTTTCTGAAAAACCATCCCCACTCTCTTTCTAAGATTCACAACGTCCAGTTTTTTATTATAAATATCTTCTCCATCAATGAAAACTTTACCAGTTATTCTGACATCATTAATCAGGTCATTCATCCTGTTTAAAGTCCTAAGAAAAGTTGACTTCCCACATCCGGAAGGACCGATCAATGCAGTAACTTTATGAGGAACAACACTCAGGCCTATATCTTTTAACGCTTGCTTACTGCCATAAAATAAATTAAGGTTTTCAGTGGTTATCTTGCTTTCTATTATTTCTTTCATTCAGTAATAAGTAAATTAATGCTACAAAATATAATCTTTTAATGTTGTGGGATTTGTTAGTTAAATATTAAATTATTGTTAAATTTATCCATCTAATTTTAAGATATTACAGAAAATAATTACTAATAAATAGCTTCCCTTATCTTGGCACTTATGTAATCCATTACCCAGACAACAAAAGCGATCATAAGCACAATCAAACCTACTTCGTGCCATCGGGCAAGTCCCTGGTACTGCATTAACATAGTACCAATTCCGCCGCCGCCAACCAGACCTATAATCGTAGCCATTCTTACATTTATATCCCACCTGTAAATAGTAAAAGAAAGAAACGGCAGAACGATCTGCGGAACAACCGCATACCAAACAACCTGAACTTTATTTGCACCTGTTGCTGTTATAGCTTCGACCGGACCAGTTTCAATGTTTTCGATTGCTTCTGAATATAATTTTGCATTTCCTGCAATCGTGTGAACAAGCAATGCTATCATTCCGGCAAAAGGCCCGATTCCAACCCAAACGGAAAAAATGATAGCCCAGATTAATGGTTCAATCGAACGAACAAAATTTAGAACTATTCTTAGTATATAATAAATAACAAAGGTAAACTTGCTGTCTTTCATCAAATTCCTGGCAGTTACAAAACTAATGAGTAAAGCAGGTGGAATTGAAATAAGAGTCGCCAGCAAGGCAATATAAATAGTCTCTATCATTGCGAAAACTGCATCATTAAAAATCCCCATTTCAGGTTTGAATAAAGCGCCGAAAATTCTTTCAGCTCCCTGTATTCCCTCGCTACTGAAAAGATCGACAAGTGAAAGACGCGTAATTACCCAGCCGGCAATAAAAGTAATATTAAAAAGGAACCAGCCGAAAATTTCTAATGTCCATTTGGTAACTTTATTATCCTTTGAAATCCCAAACAATTTACAGGAGAGAGAAGTTTTTGTAGAAGTCCAGGCCGCCCCGATAACTATTGAAATTAGAAGTATAACGCCTACTTCACCCCAGGAAAAAGGAATATCTCTTAGCTCCAGAATAAATTTATAATAAATAGCCCTTTGTACAACAATGATACTGTAAAACACAAAGAATATATCAAGCAAAACTGCTTTAACAAATTTTACTTTATTTTCTTTTTCCTGATTCTGCTGGATGATTTTTATAGGTTGTAATTCCAGTTGCGGATCTGCTATCATCTTATTTCGACCTCTTCTGCTTCTTCCCCGTAAATGGTTTTAAACCAGGTTTCATTTATTTCAGAAGGATGTCCCTGGTAAATTATCTCCCCGGCTTTTAGCGCAATAACCCTTGTTGCATATCTTCTAACAAGACTGAGAAAATGAAGATTACAAATTACAGTCGTCCCCATTTCTTTATTAATTTTTTCAAAATATTGCATAACAGAATTTGAAGTTGCAGGATCAAGAGACGCTACAGGTTCATCAGCAAGCAGAAGCTTTGGATTCTGCATTAAACTTCTGGCAATTGCTACTCGCTGTTGCTGTCCACCGCTGAGTGAGTCGGCACGAATATCAGCTTTTTCACTGATCCCAACTGTGATAAGACTTTTATACGCTTCATCATAAACACTTTGAGAAAACTTTTCAAAAATCGAAGAGAATGTTCCTAACTCTCCAAGCTTACCTGAAATAACATTGGTCAAAACCGATCTTCTTTTGATCAGGTTGAATTGTTGAAACACCATTCCGATCTGTGTTTTTACTTTTCTTAACTCTTCACCTTTAACATGCGTTATGTTTCTCCCAAGGAAATGAACTGTTCCTGCGGTTGGTTCAATTAGTCTATTTATGCATCTAAGAAGTGTTGATTTACCGGAACCGCTCAAACCGATAATCACTAAAAATTCCCCATCTTCCACTTCAAAAGAAATTCCCTTTAAAGCATGGGTTCCGTTTTTGTAAATTTTATGGAGATTCTCAACTTTTAGCAGCATTATTTTTTCACCAGTGATTCAAATTTAATTCCTTCCTGCCTGAGTAATTTTCTTAAACCATTATAATCACTATCTTTTGTTCTTACCAGTCCCCGGACATCATAAATATCGTACATTGCTTTAGCACCGTCAGGTGTTTTAACATATTTAAGTAATGCATTTATTATTTTCTCTTTCATATCTTCAGGCATATCTTTTCTGAAAACCCAGGGATCATTTGGAATATCCTGTGTAAAACCTATGATTTTTATTTTTTTTGCCACGTCAGGAAATTGTTTTTCAACTCTCATCCTTGCATCCATAATCTCTCCGGTAACAGTATCAGGCGGGGCATAATATGTCGCACCAACATCTACCTGTTTTTGATAAACCATAGTTACAACATTATCATGACGCATTGCAAAAACAGATTCACTTGGTTTGATTCCCAGCCTTTTCAATTTCGCACTTGGCAAAATGTAGCCGGAAGTCGAGGAAGGATCTACATAAGCAATTGAGTGTCCCGTAATATCTTTAAGACTGTCAATTCCTGAACCTACTCTGGCAATAAACTGTCCTTTATAACTTGTCTCTCCATATTCACGAACTATTCTTAATCTTGCTTCGGCGCCATATTTTGCATTAGCCATTATATAAGAAAAAGTATTTATGCTTGCAATGTCAGCCTTACTTGTACCAAAAGCTTCAACAACAGCAACAAAGCTGGCAGGAATAGCAGTTCTGAAATAATAACCTGTTTCCTTATGCAGATAATCGGTAAGCTGGGTCGCATTCATCGAAATTCTTTTTGCGTCTACTGAAGGAGTAAAATACAATTTAACCGGATTTGAACTAGAGCCAAGTTCGCCCTCATGCAATTCCCTGTTGGACGTGATTATTATGAATAATATTAAGGGTGCTAAATATAGTAAGTACTTCATTTTGAATTTTTATTGGGTGTAGTAATATGCAAATAAGTTCATATTTCGACAAATTTTTGTCGGAAAAATTACGAAATGCTGAAATTTGAAACTCAAAAAATCTACAAAAAACTAACTACTTAACAATTTTTTAATATTGCATTATTACCGTTCGCAGCTAAAAATCTTTTGTAAGATTTTTTTAACAAACATTGAAAATGATAAACTCCCTCTTCGCATTCAACAGAAAACCTTCCCCTGTCATATGCAAATGATTCCAGCCCTTTCTGAACCCTTTCACATATTTCAATATCTTCCTGCTGGACTTTGTCGCTGTAATTGAGATCTTCCTCAATAATTTTTATTGCTTTATCAGAAGCAACATCATCGTAATAATAATCAAAAATAACCCTGGTCTTATTGTAGCTCTCAGGTATTACAATATTCATCTGCAGCCTTCCGGGAAGGATATTCATCATCCAGTTCGGATAAACAAAATAATAAAATACCCCGCCTGTTTCTTTAAAGTAATTTCCTTCTTCTTTAACAGGACTTGATTGCAGAGAATAATTTTCAAAAACTTCAGTTTTATATTCCCTGTAATCCAGGAATCTTGTTAATTCAGGATGAACATATGGAACGTGATAACCTTCAAGATAATTATCTATATAAACTTTCCAATTGCAATTTATATCGTAAACTGCTCTTTTATAAAATCTTTTCTTTTTCAGGTCGTATGGTTGAATTCTTTCCATAATTCCATCCATTTGGTTTTTTAGCAAAGGTGGATTGTCAGATAAATTTACAAAAACGAGTCCTTCCCAGATATCAATATTTACAGGAACCAGTCCATAATCTTTTTTATCAAACAAATCTACCCTGTCAAAACGTGGAACTCCTCTCAACATTCCTTCCAGAGTGTAAGTCCAGCCATGATATTTACACTGGATCATTTTTGCGCAGCCTTTTTCTAATGCGAGTGGCCCTCCGCGATGGCGACAAACGTTGTAAAATCCCCTTATTTTATTATCGTTTCCTTTTATAATAATTATCGGATTACCGGCAGCTTCTCCAAGGATGAAATCACCAATACTTTGTAATTGATTAACGTGCCCGATTACATTCCATTCTCTGGAAAAAATTGCATCCCTGTCGATCAGGTGAAAATTTTCACCCGTGTACCAGCTTGATGGAATCGTTTCGGATCTTTCGAGTGGAGCGATCTCAAAATCATTCTCATTAAAAATGGATTCAGTATTTTTAAGGTCACCAATCATCATTGTTCAAATAGCGAAGTATCTTTTCCCGATGAGAATTTATCTTTGCCGAATTTTTTATAGGCTAGTTCAGTTGCTTCCCTTCCCCTAGGTGTTCTCTGAATAAACCCCTGTTGAATTAAAAAAGGTTCATAGACTTCTTCTATAGTTCCGGGATCTTCATTAACTGCAACAGCAAGAGTGTTCAATCCTACCGGACCGCCTTTATATTTTTCAATTATTGCGAGAATTATCTCTTTATCCATTTCATCGAGACCGGATTCATCGACTTCCAGCGCTTTTAAAGCTTTCTTAGAAATTTCGATGTCAATAACTTTTTTATCCTCGTAATCTGCAAAGTCGCGTGTTCTTCTCAAAAGCCTGTTTGCAATTCTCGGTGTTCCCCGTGATCTTTTGGCTAATTCGTATGCAGCATCATTATCGACTTTTATTTCGAGTATTTTAGATGAACGTTGCACAATCTTATCGAGAATTTCGGGAACGTAGTAATCAAGTCTGAATTTTATTCCGAACCTGTCGCGCAAAGGTGAAGTCAGCATTCCTGCACGGGTTGTAGCAGCTATTAAAGTATATTTTGGCAGACTTATTTGCACACTTCTTGCACTAGGACCACTGTCAATCATAATATCAAGTTTGTAATCTTCCATCGCAGAATAAAGATATTCTTCAACAACAGGACTCAACCTGTGTATCTCATCTATAAAAAGAACCGATCTTTCTTCAAGGTTGGTCAGAATTCCGGCCAGATCACCCGGCTTTTCGAGCACTGGTCCTGACGTTACTTTTATATTCACTCCCATTTCGTTTGCGATTATATGAGCAAGAGTGGTTTTCCCTAACCCCGGAGGGCCTGTAAGTAAAACGTGATCGAGCGCTTCTTTTCTTTTGATCGCGGCAGAGATAAATATATTTAGATTATCTGTTATTTTATTCTGACCGGAAAATTCAGAAAGTTTCGCGGGGCGGAGTGAATTTTCGTATACCTGTTCGTCTTCAACCAAATTAGGATCCGTATAATCTGATTTTCTCATTTTAATTATTTAAGTAACTAATTCTTTATTTCTTACCTTAAATTTATGAATAAGTTCGACCATTCCAACCATTAATGTTATCATTAAAATTACAGAGCCCAGAGTTTTCCATATTCCGAACGTTCCTGCAAATAAAACATTAACTCCGAGCGACCATGCGCTTCCGTACAATATTATCAAGTGGACAATATAAATTAATAAAGTGTTCCTTCCAACCAGTATAATTATTCTCGGAATTGTTTCCACTTTTAAAGAGATAAGCGAAATTAACGAGTTCAAAAGAATTACAATCCCGGTACGCAGAAAAAAGAGGTTTGGACTTACACTCCATAAATAACTCTGCCCGGTAATTAGTATCTCCAAAAAATTACCGGCTAAAGATAACAGCACAAAGGCCGTTCCCAAAACAGCCAGGTTCCGGCTGAACTTTGCGGTTTTAAAAACCATAGGATTTTTAGCGAGGTAATTTCCCAATACTCCGCCCGCTATTACATATGCAACCCAGGGAAAGAGTGGAAAGTTAGATCCCGTTTCCCTGCTAAAATAGCCGGCAACAGGGATAGGAAGAAAATTCTTCCAGTGAATAGATGCAAAGACAGGATTAAGTCCGACAAATAAAAGCGAGACAAAAATTAAAATATAATATGTATTTATTTTAAGTTTA
The DNA here is from genome assembly GCA_964595355.1 of uncultured Ignavibacteriaceae bacterium. Classification (GTDB taxonomy): domain Bacteria; phylum Bacteroidota; class Ignavibacteria; order Ignavibacteriales; family Ignavibacteriaceae; genus JAKAGZ01. Next base: position 8,103 of record CAZQQD010000094.1, read on the forward strand.
CCGGCAAGCATTATGCTGAGCATAAGGAATAAAATTCCAAACCCAATTAGCTGTAGCACATCTACTGCAAAAAAAGTTTGCCATTGCTCAGGGGAAACATTGCTGAAATTGAATAGTCTTTCCGTCGGGTAGCGCATCATATAACCGAGAAAGACAAGAAGCAGAAATCTTTTAATGCCTTTTATTATCCTGGGATTTGGCTTGTTACCGGTTTCTGCAAGCTTGAACAAATAAGTAAAAACATTTCCTGCGGTGAAAAGAAAAATTGGAGCTGTCATTCCACGCATAAAATTCCAAGAGATGTAAAAAAACGATTCGGGATTACGTAGCGAAGTTGACAAGAGCACGTCGGTTGTATGACCTTGCACCATCATCAGAACTGCAAATGCGCGCATCAGATCGATGAAAATAATTCTATTTTTTTTTGAACTTTGTGTCATTTAGCAAAGTTTGGCAAAAACGGAAAGCCCTCTTAATTAAGTATTTTCAAAATAAGAAATCATTTTTACTAATTAAATATTGAATTTTAAAATCATATTATTTGCCACAGCTAGTTTTTATTTGAAAGATTTATATTGATTTTACAAGGTATTTTATTGAAATTAAGTAAAAATTAGTCGGCCTTTTCCTAACTACGAATAATTTCACTTTATTACGGAGTATCAATAAATGAATACAAAGAATCCCAAAGTTGATGTATTCTTAGGTAAAACTCAAAAGTGGGATAAAGAGTTTAAGAAATTGAGAACGATCATTCTTGAGTGCAGGCTAACTGAAGAATATAAGTGGATGCATCCCTGCTATACATACCAGGGTAAGAACATTGTTTTAATACATGGATTTAAAGAATATTGTGCAATTCTGTTTTTCAAAGGCGCCTTGTTAAAGGATACAAAGGGTATTCTTATCCAGCAAACGAAGAACGTGCAGGCAGCGCGTCAGATCAGGTTCACAAATGTTCGTGAAATTGTTAAGATTAAATCCATCTTAAAAAGATATATTTATGAAGCCATTGAAGTGGAAAAAACCGGATTGAAAGTGAAAATGAAAAAGACTTCAGACTTTAAAATCCCTGTAGAATTCCAAAATAAATTGGATAAAACACCTGCTTTGAAAACCGCATTTTATGCATTGACGCCGGGACGTCAAAGAGCTTACATATTTTATTTTTCTCAGGCAAAACAATCCAAAACCCGCGAATCAAGAGTTAAAAAATATTCGCAGCAAATTCTCAATGGTAAGGGATTAAATGATTAATACAATTCTTAACTATCACATTATCAGGCTTCATTAGTATGAAAAAACTACTTATTACTTTGACAATTTTAGCAATTGCTCTCCTTTATTTTTTTTATCCCGAAACTGTAATCACCTACCCTCCCGGAGTAATTGCACCTTCTCCTCCAAAACAGACTAACCTGGCCATTAAGAAAAAATGGACTGTAGGAAAATTTACAATTGAAGCGCTTGCCGGTTATGATGTCAAGGCAAGAGTTTTGAGTCGCGATAATTATTCATTAGGAAAAGAAAGTGAATTATCTCCATTTGATCTGGCTCTTGGCTGGGGGCCAATGTCGGATCAGAGTGTGATTGATAAAATAGACATTTCCCAAAGAGACAGATGGTACTTTTGGGAAGCTGATATGCTGCCAATTCCAATGAAACAGATTTCTTTAAACAGCGCCAATACACATATTATCCCTAAAGATGAGAACGTTGAAGATGAATTCGATAAAGTATATAAAGGAAGTCTGATTGAAATGAAAGGCTATCTTGTAAAAGTAACAACTGCAAAAGGCTGGCACTGGGTAAGTTCGCTGAAAAGGGATGATACAGGTGGTGGTTCGTGCGAACTGCTTTGGGTAGAAGATTTAAAAGTATTTGATAAATAGTTTTAATATTTATTTTTTGTGTGATCGTTGCTATGATGAATTCTTTGTATATCACAATAGGACAGAATCAAAAAATCAATTTTCCTGTACTTTTCTCTTGATAGAAAAGTACCAAAAGATCAAGGCTGAAAATATTTGGCTAAAGATTACGCTCACTTCACTAAGGAAATTTAACTCCCCCGACTTCGCCGGGGTCAAACAAAAATTTCCTTTTCACGTTCCGTTCGCTAATCTTTTTTACGCCAAATATTTTAGGCCATTTATATAATCACATTTATAAGATAAATTGCAGCCAAATTTATTTCGTCATCTAATATAAAACGTTAATTAAAGTAAATAATATGTTCACAAAAGCAATAGTCCGAAAGCCCGGCAGAAGCATTGTTAACGGATTAACGGAAGCCGGACTCGGAAAACCTGATTATGAAAAAGCGATTGAACAGCACGCTGAGTACGTAAAAGCGTTAAAAAGCTGCGGACTGGAAGTGCGGGAACTCCCGGCAGACGAAATTTTTCCCGATTCCACTTTTGTTGAAGACGTTGCACTTTTAACACCGCACTGCGCTATAATTACAAACCCCGGCGCACCGAGCCGCAAAGGAGAAATCGTTTCTATAAAAGAAGTAATACGCGAATATTATAAAGACGTTGAGAAAATCCATTCTCCCGGAACCGTAGAGGCGGGCGATATTATGATGGTCGGAAGTCATTTTTATATCGGGCTTTCAAAACGGACAAACCCTGCCGGTGCAGAGCAAATGATAAGTATTTTAAATAAATATGGTATGACCGGCTCTACGGTAAAGCTTGAGAAGGTTCTGCACTTAAAAACGGGGCTGGCTTATCTTGAAAATAATAACCTTGTTGCCTG
>CAZQQD010000095.1:0-10838 GCA_964595355.1 uncultured Ignavibacteriaceae bacterium
TCCTTTTAGTTTTTTAACTCATCCAGTTTACTTTAGATTCCGGATTCCATTTAGTCGTAATTTTTTTAGGTTTGGTAAAAAATTCAATTGAGCTTTTACCCGTAATGTCTCCAACTCCAAACTTTGATTCATTCCATCCACCAAATGAAAAAGGTTCACGAGGAACCGGCACACCAATATTCACCCCAATCATCCCTGCACTCGCATGTTCAGCAACATAATTTGCTGCACCACCACTTTGTGTGAATACTGCGGCTGCATTTCCATAGAGAGAACTGTTTTGAATTTTCATTGCCTCTTCGATTGTTTTTGATCTCATAATTGAAAGGACAGGACCAAAAACTTCTTCTTTTGCTATTTTCATATCTGGTCGTACATAATCAATAACAGTTGGTCCAACATAAAAACCATTTTCTTTTCCAGGCACTCTATAATTTCTTCCATCAACTAAAACTTTAGCACCATCTTTTTCAGCTTGGGTAATATAATTTTCAATTCTTTCCTTGGCTTGTTTTGAAATGATAGCTCCAAGATTTTGACCGGGAATTATTTTTTTTGCTTCTTCGCAAAGCTTTTCAATAATGTGATCAACCGCTCCTACACCGACCATTGCAGAAGCTGCCATACAACGCTGTCCAGCACAACCTGACATCGATGCAGCAATATTAGAAGCAGCCATTTCAGTGTGAGCATCGGGTAAAACTATAAGATGATTTTTCGCTCCGCCAAGAGTAAGTGCTCTTTTCAGTTTTGACGTTGCTCTGGTATAAACAACTTTTGCAACCTTTGTCGAACCAACAAAAGTTACAGCTTCAATACCGGGATGATCACAGATTGCTTCAACGACTTCTTTATCACCGTGAACAACATTAAAAACTCCGTTTGGGAGTCCTGCTTCTTTTAATAATTCGGCAAGTCTGTTTGCACTTAAAGGAACCTGTTCGGATGGTTTTAAAATCATTGTGTTTCCAAGACACAAAGCATTCGGAATCGTCCAGTTAGGAACCATATTGGGAAAATTAAAAGGCGTTATACAAGCAACAACACCGAGAGGATATTTTTCTATCCGGCATTCTACTCCTTTACTAACCTCAAGAACTTCGCCTGAAGTTAATTGTGGAAGTGAGCACGCAAATTCTGTTACCTCTATACTTTTTTCAACTTCTGCTCTAGATTCTGAAATCGTCTTTCCATTTTCAATATGAACCAGCTCTGTTAGCTCTTCAATATGTTGTTCTAACAAGTATTTGTATTTATAAAAGACCTGTACTCTTTCTTTGATTGGTTTATTTGACCACGCGGGAAATGCTTTTTTTGCTGCTTCTACAGCTTTATCGAGATCAGACTTTGTAGACAAAGGTACAGTTGAAATTACAGAACCATCTAGCGGTGAATACACATCAAGCTTTCCGTCCCCACTTGTAGTAAGTTTCCCCTCGACAAAATTACTTAGCGCTGGATACTTCATAGCGGACTCCGTAATTATAAATATACGCCTCCCAGCTTAAACCGGGTTTAGAAAATAGAAATAATCTTTTAAATAAACAAAGGAATAATAACCTCATCATCTTGAATATATTCCGGGGTTTAGTTCTATCGTTATTCAAAATGTTTAGTTGAAGGCCAGACTTCCTGAATAGTTTTCTTAGGTTCTTTACAAATCCAGATCGGCTGGTTATTTTCATAAGGCATTGAATATTTCAAATGGAGAGTATCCGCAGGAATTACTTCTCCAAAAAGCTGGCTTAATGATTTTTCGCTACTCCCAATAACTATTACTACTTTGATATTTTTTCTTACAGGTCCCCACAAGTAATAATTATTGTGTCCCGAAATTGCAGGAGCTAAACCATCCTTTTTACCAAAGAAATTTATTGCTCCTGCTTCTCCGTAATTTCCACAGAAAATCACGCAGGTTTGTTTTTCTTTGGGAGTCAATTTATCATACGTATTAGCTATCTGTTCTGTCATTTCTTTCCACCCAAACATATCTGCAAAAAATTGAGGAAGCTGTGCAAGTTGTTTTTTTTCAGATGTTGAAGGCTTTATTCCAAAAAATTCTGCATATTTTATATAAGTCTTAACAGGTAGTACTGGAGCTGCCAGTGGGGCTACCCAAATTGATAAAGCAAGTAAAATAACAACAGCTGGTTTAGGCCAAAATATTTTTCTCTTTTCAAAAATATTTTCTAAAAACATTCCGCCTCCAGCAAACAGAACGGGAAACGACGAAGAAAGATACTCTGCTTTACTCGAAGGATTTAATAACAATATAACCAACACGGCAATAAATATTAATGCGAGTATACGAAATTGATTTTGATCTTTATTAAACAATAAATAATATAATCCCAATATCCAGATTGGAAAAGTTATAGGATTTTCCATTAAAATAAGTGATTTAAGAAAATCCAAAGGGGATTGTAAAACATATTTATCTTTCAATGCATTTCGCATAAACTCAATTGTTGGATAATCATTCTGAATTTGCCAGATGATATAAGGAAGAAAAATAATTCCTGTTATAATGAAAGCAATCCAGGGTTCTTTTGTTAGTAATAGTTTTCTGTGTTTTGTCAAAAGTAAGCCGACAAATAAACCACCGCCAAACCAGAGCATGCTGATCTTGTTCATTAATCCAAGACCAATTATTATTCCAAGTAAGTACCACAAATTTTTATTCTGATTTTTAATTATCAAAATGAGCAAATAAAATGAAAAGGCCCAGAAGAAAAGATCAAAGCTGTTCATTGAATAATAGGTATTTAAAGAAAGATTAATCGGTGCTATAATCACACATATTGCAGCAACCGATTGTGCAAAAACTCCTCCGCCAAGTTCTTTTGCAATCTTGCCACTTATGAAAACTGTCAACGCCCCAAGCAATGCAGGAAGAAATCTTATAGCAAGCAATGAATCACCAAGTATTAACCTAGAGATTTTAAGCATCAAAATTGAAAACGGCGGCTGGTCAACATATCCCCATGCAATATGATTTGAGCAGGCTATGTAATAAAACTCATCGCGGAAAAATCCATAGGCTCCATTTGCATTAATAAAAAAATGAAATAAAAATTTAAATAGGGTTAAGATCACCAGAATAAAAGTTGCACTAAAAAAATATTCTGACCAGCGTGTCTTGTTTTGATTAGTCATAAATTTTACTCTTTATTTTTTAAAAGGGCCATTCTTTCATTCTGTATGATCTGAAAACAAAAATTACTGTTCCCAGTATCATCATTCCTATTCCTCCCAGAGCAAAATAAAATCCGGTAGAAAGAAATAATCCTACCCAAACTAAAATTGCTATAAGTGCAGGAACCGGATAAAGTAGCATTTTATAAGGGAAAAAACTTCCTGGTCTATTTTTATGAATAATCATTATCCCAACTGCTTGCCCGATAAATTGTACTATTATTCTCATTGCAAGTATGGCACTTATTACGTCCCTTAGTTTGAACAGCATACTAAAAACAAATCCGAGGGCCCCGAGTATCAACAAGGAAACGTGAGGGAAATGTTTCGTTGGATGTACTTTCCCGAAAGCTTTAAAGAACAAACCATCTCTTGCGGCAGCATATGGAACTCTCGAATAACCTAACAAAACGGCAAACAAAGATGAAAAAGCAATCCACAAAACAAGTACAGTTACAATATTTGCTGCACCTGCGCCATAAATTTTCTCCATAAATGTGCTCATTATAAATTCTGACTTTGCAGCTTCCTTCCACGGAACAACTCCAAGTACACTTATATTCATTAATAAATACAAGACGGCTATTCCACCAATTGAAATGAAAATACTTCGTGGAATATTTTTCCCTGGTTCTTTTATTTCTGAACCAAGGTGACAAACATTGTAATATCCAAGATATGTATAAATAGTTTTTACGGAAGCCGAACCCAGTGTAACAAAAAACAACCACGAAAAATCAAATGAGATTTTGGAAAAATCAAAAGCAAGATGATAATTGAAGTGAGTAGCTCCGCCAAATATCAGCCAGGCAATTGTGCCAAAAACACCTACCCATAAAAGCAAGGTGATTTTCCCTACATCCTGAATTTTTCTATACAAAAGAATTACAAGAAATATTACAAGCAATCCTGAGATTAATTTTTGTTCAATTGGAGTGAGAGGAATTAAATAAGAAAAATATTGAGAAAACCCTATCGATCCGGAAGCAACAACCAGAGGTGCCTGAATTATAGTTTGCCAGATAAAGAGAAAAGAAAACAATCTTCCCCAGCTCTTGGGTCCGTAAATTTCGCGGAGAAAAACATAGCTACCTCCCGCTTCCGGCATTGCTGCACCAAGTTCTGCCCAGATAAATCCATCAACAAAAGCAAGGAACGCACCGACTATCCATGCAAACAGAGCCTGTGGTCCGTTCATATCCTGTATCACTAACGGAATAACAATGAACGGCCCTATGCCGACCATATCAATCATATTTAATGCGGCTGCTTCCTTTAAACCAAGGCCGCGTTCGAGTTTATCTTGTTTCGTAATTTTAGCCTCGATGAAAATTTAAATTGAAAAATACTTTACAGAAAGATGAAATGACAATGTAAGATACATTCCTAAGAAATCTTTTTAATTAAAATCCGGCCTTCTACGTAATAAAAGTTTCAAAATCATCCCGTGTAATTATTTCATTATGGCTTTCAGGATACGTGCGTTCAAAAAGTTTTGGAAACTTTCGTTTACTTTTACTATTCCACTTAAATTCAAAAGCAAAAAGTTTGCCGTCTCTTTCTTCCAAATAATCTATCTCGTTCTGCTGGTATGTTCTCCAAAAGTACCTGTTCGCAAATATTCTATTATAATGTAGAAATTTTATTCTTTCAGATATAATAAAATTCTCCCATAATGCACCCACATCATTGCGCAACTGTAGACTATTAAAATTATTAACCACAGCATTCATGATTCCATTATCAAAAAAATAAAATTTTCGGCTCTTCTTTAATTCATTTCTCAGATTTCTGCTAAAGGAACCCAGGCGAAAAACTATAAAAGCTTTTTCAAGCAAAGTTAAATACTTTTCAGTAGTTTCATTATCTAATCCTGTCATTTGTCCAAGTTCCAGGTATGATACTTCACTACCAACCTGAAAGGCAAGAGCCTGAACAAGTCTTTCCAGTTTTTCCGACTTTTGTATTTTCTCCCAAATCAGGATATCCTTATAAAGATAACTGTCTGCTAGTTGTTTCAAAAGTTCAATTCTACCTTCCTTTGCCGTAACAATATCAGGATAGTAACCATAAATCATCCTGTTCTCTAACATCCTTTTCTCTTCCAGTATTCCATGGTAATCCACCATTTCACCAAATGAAAAAGGGAAAAGGAAATACTCAATTTTTCTACCGGTTAACGGTTCATTTATTTTATTCGCAAGTTCAAATGAAGATGACCCCGTTGCAATAACTTGTATATCGGAAAAATTATCTACCAACAATTTCAAGCAAATTCCTATATTCTCTATCCTTTGCGCTTCATCAAGTATAACAATTTTATTTTTACCTATAAGACTTCTTAATTTAGATGATGTTGCATCTTTAAAAATGGCCCTCACATCTGCTTCATCACCATTTAGCCATAAATAATGATATTTCGATTTCTCCATCAGCTTTTTTACGAGCGTTGTCTTTCCTACCTGTCTCGCTCCTAAAATCAGAATGGCTTTCTTCTTGAAAAAGTTATTAGCAATTAAATTTTCTGCCTTTCTTGTGATTATCATTCTTTTAACTCATAAAATTAGATAAAAGCTAAGGAAAACTTAATATTTTGCGAAATCATTCGCAATATTTCATATAATTTTGCGATTATTTTCGCAATTTTTACGAATACGTCCTGACCGATCATCTTGGAAAAAGTCCTCGAATAAGAAATAATTCAAGAAATGAAAAAATAAAAACTCATAGCTCGGCCCGAAACAAAAGCTAAACCATTAAAAATTTAAGTATGAAGCTTACTGTGCTTAAATCCATAGCTCCTGTAAACCATCATTCCGACAATCAGCCACCCGGCAAATCTTACCCAGGTAATCCAGGGAAGTCCCATCATTAAATACAGACAGGCTCCAATTCCTAAAAGAGGAACCCAGGGAACAAAAGGAACTCTAAAAGATCTGGGCCGGTCAGGTTCTCGGCGGCGTAAAATTATAATGCCAATACAGACAAGAATAAAAGCGAACAGTGTCCCTATGTTTGTGAGGTCAACCATTTCATCAATAGTTGTGAACATTGCAGTAACACCGACAACAACACCTGTCAATATAGTAGCAAAATAAGGTGTTCTGAATTTCGGATGCACTTCTGCAAATTTTTTAGGAAGCAATCCGTCACGTGCCATTGAGAAAAATATTCTTGGCTGACCCATCTGAAAGACAAGCAGCACTGCAGTGTGAGCAATAACGGAACCAAAGGCTATTATTCCTATAAAAAGATCTTTATTCTTTTCAATATTAGCATACTGAAAAGCAAGTGTAAGAGGTTCTGCCTGCTGAGTCGCCAGCATTTTTACAAGAGCCTGGTAAGGAATAATTCCTGTGAAGACCGCTGCAACAGCTATATATAGTATAGTACAAATTATAAGTGAACCAATTATACCGATCGGCAAATCCCTTTTGGGATTTTTAACTTCTTCTGCAACGGTTGAGACTGCATCAAAACCTATATAAGCAAAAAATACAACCGCAGCTCCTGCCTGAATACCCGACCATCCATTTGGGGCAAAAGGAGACCAGTTTGCCGGTTTAACATAGTGTACGCCAACATAAATAAAAAAACCAAGTATAATTAATTTGATGATTACCATTGTAGCGTTAAACCGGGCACTTTCTTTTATTCCTATCACCAGTACTATCGTTATCAATGCAACTATGCCAATTGCGAGAACATTAAAAACTATAGGTACTCCAAAAATGTGCGGTGCATTTTCAAGCAGGCCGGGAATTTTTTCCGCCGTTCGATAATCCGTTGACATCCATCCCGGAATATTTACACCAAGCCCCGCCACTAACGTTTTAAAATAATTCGCCCAGCTTATGGCAACCGCTACGTTGCCGACCGCATATTCAATTATCAAATCCCATCCGATTATCCAGGCAATAAGCTCGCCAAGTGTTCCGTATGAATAAGTATAAGCGCTTCCCGAAATAGGAACCATCGCTGCAAACTCTGCATAACAAAGAGCAGCAAACCCGCATGCAATTCCGGTAATAACAAATGATAGCATTAAAGCGGGACCAGCACCGGGGCGTGCCATATCTCCCGCTGCCGCTGTGCCAATCGTTGCAAAAATTCCAGCACCTACTATCGCCCCAATTCCCAAAAGGGTTACATCTAACGGGCCAAGTGTGCGCTTAAGCTGCTTGCTCGGATCTTCGCTCTCGTGCATAATTGCATCGAGGCTTTTTGTTTTGAAAATTTGATTAAACAAAATTACTCCGTTTGTTTTTAGAAGAATGTATTTTTTTTAGAAGAAAATAAATGCGAATGGAATATGCAATAAAGCCCAGAGAATATATCTCCACATAACCTGTTTAGAATTCTGCTTTGAGAAAAATAAGAAATATATTCCTTTAACAATAGTATTACTCATCATAGCAATAACAATCGCTGTAATGATAATATTTTCAACAGGAATGTTTCCTCTTATCAAAGATAGTATAAACGGATCGATGTCCGTTACTCCTGTAATGGCTGAAAGTGTTATTAAGCCGCCGTTACCAAAGTAACTTTTTACTATAACAGTAAGTACCGACAGTATAACAAATAATCCGGCAAAAATAAGAGCCGGTTTTATTTCAAACGGATTTTGTAAAGTTGATCCCGCGTTATCGGGTTTCTTCTGCAATTTTTCTTTAATCCCAAACGAAAGTATAATTCCGATTAACGACAACACAACTAATTTCCACCACAGAGCTCCCACAAAAGAAGGATTGATCAACCATATCAGGAATAAAATTCTTATATACATTACGCTGCTTGCAAGCAGGGATGCCTGAAGAGCGCTTTTCCCTTTTGTCTTATCTTGCTCGGCAATACGTGCGACAGCAATAGTTACCGCAGTGCTTGAAACAATTCCCCCCATAATTCCGGATAACCACAACCCAACTCTGTCGCCAAACTTCTTTATTAAAAAATACCCAATAAAACCGAGCGTAGAAACAAAAACAACTATTAACCAGATTTTGTATGGATTGAGTTGATACTTTGTGTATTCTTTATCCGGTAACGCTGGAAGAATTATTAAGGTTACAAGCAGGAATTTTATTACGGCAAGGAATTCTGATTTATCAAGCTTCTCAACATACTTTTCAAGTTCCGATTTTTCCGAAAGGAGTAACGTTGTGATAACTCCCAAAGCAAGCGGAACCCAGACATCGGTAAGTATTGTCAATGCGCCAATTACATAAGTCAAAACCGCAGCAATTTCACTTGTCCAGCCGTAATGTTCTTCTTTAAATTTTGCAAGATATCCTATAAGTACAAGTGCGGTAACCGAGAGTAGTCCTACAGGCAAAATAAATGGTATGTCAATTTTATAAAGCCATCCGCAGCCAAAGCCGAAAAGACTTATAATCGTGTATGTTCTTAATCCCGCAAATCTCGATTTATAAATAGTGCCGGAACTTTCCCTTTCAAGCCCTATCAAAAAGCCGAGAGCAAGAGCTACTATAAATCTTATTTCGTTGGTCCATTCAAATGTGTTCAAACGGAGCTCTTAGTATTATGTTAGTTCAAAATTACTAAAAGATAAATCAAGATTCCCCACACAATAGAATTTTAAAGAAAACTATTGAATAAAAACCGATGGCATTCGAAGGATTAAAAACAGCTTCAGTTTATGCCCGAATAATTTATTAGCTAATGCTTTCCTGATTCATTATTAACCATGAAAGTTTATCACCTTTATAAAAAAATTAATTGAAGTCAGAACGGATAAAAACTTTTAAATTAAGCGTTTTAAATCCGCATGCGAAAGTCAGAGAAAGTAATTTTAAAGGCCGCGAAGTTAACTTTAAAGCTTAAAATATTTGTTTAAAAGCACCGGGAAGTTTGTCCCATATTGATATTATTTGTTTAAATTTTCCTGACCTGTAAGTCATTTAAGGCCAGGTGAATGCTGGTTGTACCTTAGTTGGAGTGTGGGTGAAGTTGTGCAACAATATGAGACAAACCAATTTCCCGGATTGCACGAATTCTTTTACATCTTTCTATATTAGCTAATACATTCCAACAATGTACCCTTCCATTTCAAAAAGCTTTGATGGTCCCGGCGCTTAAATTTATCCTTTCTGTATGGATCTAAAATATATGGAGTTCCGGCTAACATAATCGAATATTTAACGGACTTGTCCATTGGTGTATATACAACAGTAAAAAGTTTTACCCTATCGCGCTTAGATGTGTAGTATTCATGTTTATCGTAATTTTTTACAACATAGTTTGAATCAAACTGCGATGTGTAACTATTAAAAGAAAAGAATGTTAAAACCAGCAGAAAAGAAAATATAAAAAAGTTTTTAGGAAGGAATCATGACTACGCCCCAGCTAAGGTAGCTTATTAATCAACGTTTCCCAAAAGCTCATATAAATTTGACCAAGCCTTTTTCTTTAATAATTATCAAAGATTCCGTATTTTTAAAGACGTTTATAAATTTTTCTGCGTAACTGACATAACAAAAAGTGGGAATAATAAATGAATACAAAAATAACCTGGACGAAAATTGACGAGGCTCCTGCATTAGCATCTTATTGTTTATTGCCAATTATAAAATCATTTACAAGGGGGACCGGAATTGAAATCGAAACAAAAGATATATCTCTTACCGGGAGAATAATTGCGAACTTTCCTGACAATCTTACTGAGGATCAAAAAATCCCGGATTGTCTTTCTGAGCTTGGAGAACTCACACAAAAACCTGAAGCCAATATCATAAAACTGCCGAATATCAGCGCATCCATTCCTCAGCTTCACGCTGCAATTAAAGAGCTGCAGGGAAAAGGATATAAAATACCTGATTACCCTGACGAACCCAAAACTGATGAAGAAAAAGCATTAAAGGAAAGATTTTCAAAAGTGCTTGGCTCAGCAGTAAACCCGGTTTTAAGAGAAGGTAACTCTGACAGACGCGCTGCTGCATCTGTCAAAAAGTTTGCGCAAAAACATCCACATAAAATGATGAAGCCCTGGCCCGAATCAGGATCAAAATGCCGTGTAGCTCATATGACCCAAAAGGATTTTTACGGCTCGGAAAAATCAGTGACTCTTGATAAGAACGATGCTGTCAATATTGAATACGTTGATGAAAAAGGAAACACAACTGTATTAAAAGAAAACCTCAAGCTGCTCAGCGGAGAAGTTATTGATGCAACTGTAATGAACGTTAAAGAGTTAAGAAAATTTTACGCTGAACAAATTGAAGAAGCTAAGAAAGATGGTGTACTCTTATCGCTTCACCTTAAAGCAACTATGATGAAAATTTCTGATCCGATAATGTTCGGGCATGCGGTTTCTGTTTATTATAAAGATGCTTTAGAAAAACACGCTGATACTTTGAAACAAATCGGTGCAAACGTAAATTATGGACTGATGGATGTACTCGAAAAACTAAAAAAACTTCCTGATGAAAAAAGAAAAGAAATTGAGGATGATATAAATAAAGTTTACGAAACGCACCCACAGCTTGCAATGGTTGATTCCAGAATCGGAAAAACTAACCTGCACGTTCCTAATGATATTATAGTCGATGCATCTATGCCAAATGTCGTTCGCGACGGCGGAAAAATGTGGAACAAAAAAGATGAACTTCAGGATTGCATTGCAA
>CAZQQD010000096.1:0-10689 GCA_964595355.1 uncultured Ignavibacteriaceae bacterium
TACAAATATAAGTATTTATTTTACAAAAAGTAAAAGCGATTTGTTATAGTAATAATTTAAGAATAATTATTCGAATTCAAAACAAAATTTATTGTAATCGTTTGATTAAATGGTCAATTTTTATACACTTAATTGGTTAATTGATTTTATCATAGTATAATTGTTAAGCTATAACACCTTTTTTTAGAGTTAAAATAAAAATTAAGCTTAGGAAGTTTAATTATGTCAAGAATTGTCATAATTGGTGGTGGATTTGGTGGATTAATGGCCGCAAAAGCCTTAAAAGGAAGTGAGGACGAAATAACCCTTATTGATCGAACTAATTATCATCTTTTTCAACCATTGCTTTACCAGGTGGCAACAGCAGCTCTCTCACCCGGGGATATTGCTTTGCCAATCAGGGCTGTGTTCAGAAAATTCAAAAATATCAGGGTAATATTGGATGAAGTGGTTTCAGTTAGCAGAGCTGAAAAAAAAGTTATTCTGAAGGATGGGGAGATTGAATTTGATTACCTCGTTATCGCCATTGGCTCACGCCACTCATATTTCGGAAATGACCTGTGGGAAACAAATGCACCGGGATTAAAAACTTTAAGTGATGCCTTATTAATCAGGGAAAAAATTTTAACCTCTCTTGAAAAAGCCGAAAAAGAAACTGATCCAATTAAAAGAGCAGAATATCTTACATTTGTGATTATTGGCGGAGGTCCTACCGGTGTTGAAATGGCAGGTGCTATAGCTGAAATAGCAAAGAAATCCTTGATGCGTGATTTTAGAAATATTAGTGCATCAGATACAAAAATTTATCTGATTGAAGCAATGTCACGTGTGTTAAATAATTATCCCAAAGAATTATCAATCAAAGCTCAGAATGATCTTGAGAAAATGGGAGTTAAATTGAAATTAAATTCAAAAGTAATTGATGTAAATCCCGATGGTGTAACAACTGACGAAAGATCCTTTGAAACAAAGAATATAATCTGGGCGGCAGGGAACTCTGTATCACCTTTACTAAAATCTCTGGATACCAAACTTGATCGAGTAGGAAGAGTACAGGTGATGAATGATCTGAGTATAGAAGGAGATGCAAATATTTTTGTAATTGGAGATGCTGCACTATCCGTAGATAGAAACAGTAAACAGCTTCCCGGTGTAGCTCCAGTTGCAATTCAACAGGGAAGATATGTTGGTAAAATTATAAAGAATAAAATTCCACAGAAAAACAGAAAGGCGTTTCACTATGTCGATAAGGGAAATCTTGCAACAATAGGAAGAGCTAAAGCAGTAGCGGATATTCACGGATTAAAGTTATCAGGCTTTATTGCGTGGGTAGCATGGTGTTTTATTCATATCTTTTTTTTAATAGGATTTCGCAATCGTTTCAGAGTAATGGCGGAATGGGCCTGGTATTACATAACTTTCAGACATGGCATAAGATTAATAGTCGGCAAGACAGATGACAATAAAAATTGATTCAAAGATCCCATTCAAATTGTGCGCTTATTTGGTTGTCAAAATTTCCATTTATTTCTGTATAACCACTTCCTAAAAATTTTTCAGCAGGCTTATAAATCTCAGAGTATTTAACAGATAACTTAAGCATTTCAAAAAGCCGGTATTTTATGAGAAAATACCATCTGATTCCCTGGCCACTTAATCCGGTGATAGAATATGTTCCGTCTAGATCGCCTTCAAACTCATATATTGCCGAATTAAAAGAATTAGTTCTGAAGAAAATTATCCTACCATCAAAATACAAATTTCTATGCGGAGCAAATTTAATATCCTGAAAAATCATAAAACCGTTTTCAGAAATATTAATTTTATCAATTTTATAATTGCTCAATTCAACTCTGTTCTTTAGTTCTATCTTTTTATTTAGTTTATACTTTAGTTCTAATCTGAGTGATGACTTTTGCCTGTTATAAATTTGTACAGTCTCACCTAAATCTGTATCAACACCTTTATTTTCTAATTTATATTTTAATGATGTAGTTAATCCTTTTGAAGGAGAGACGATATAGTAAATTAAAAATTCGTCACCAGAAGAGGGAAGTGTTGAATAATAACTTTTATAAGGAAATTTGAACTGATCGTAATAAAAGTTAAATACTCCGACAGGAGTTCTCATCTTAAGTCCATTGTAAATTCCAAATTCATTTTGAGTATTATTTTGTTCTCCAAAACCAAAGCTATGCAGATTAAAATAATTTTTCGGATAATTTCTGATTGAAGTAATAAATGATAGATTATCTGTAACAGAAATTTCCAGATTAGCAATAGTTGCTACAGACCTACCGTTAAAAGCAGCTTCACCAAATAGGTTCATATTATTGTAGAATATATCGTATGAAAAAGAATAGAAGTCGAATCTTTTCCCTTTAAGATCGAAAATATTCTGAGGTAAAAAATTATTACTGAATTCAGAATGATAATAAAGTAATCCAAGATTTATATTTTCCAAGAATGATATATTAAAGATTCCACCAAGGGCTTTTTCATTTGCCGAATTCTTATGTTGTATCTCTGTCTCTGTTCTGTGGTAACCACTAATCGGCGTTGATAATATACTGCCTGATGTTTGATCAATATTTGCATCAATATTATTTTTTGAATAGAAAAAAGAGAAACCATAGTTACCAAACCTAAGATTTATAGCAATTCCACGGAAAAATTGATTCTCATCCGTACTTGTATATTCGCGTACATTATGCGGCTTCTTCTTAACCGGATAAATGGCGTCTGTACTTTTTGAAAATGAATAAGGACTCCATAAAGCAAGTCCCTGCCCAAATTCAGTTGTATAATCTCCAATAATAATTTTGTGTATTATACCAAAATTGTTAAGGGATAAGTGTGCAGAAACAAGATCGTCGTAAGGTCTTTCTCCGGGATCTTTATCAAGTGTAATTCCGCCTTTATAATGGCTGTATGATATTTTAATCCTATTGTAAGTTTTTAAATTGTTTCCTCTAAATTTATTTCTAATAAATCCATCTCTTTTTTTAAGGTTCTTTGCAATCCTGTTTCTAAATTGTAATGAGAATAAATCATGTTGAGCAGGTTTATTGATTTTATTTTCTACTTTTAAAAATATGCTAATTTTATTAATTGTAATTTTATCCAAGCCTCTTATTGAGTTTAGTTCAGCTAAAGAGAATATCCTCCCGGCATTGTTTCTATATGTAATTATTTCCTTTGCAGCGGTCATATCAATTCCGGGAATTTCAAGCAAATCTGTAATGGAAGCGTTATTTATGTCAATCGGATTATCAGCAAGATCTTCAATTTTATCGATCAGGCCGGAATTATCTGCTTCGTCTGATTCTTCTACTAATTCCTGGATTATTTCGTTAACAGAGGTCTTAACTGAATCAGTTTGTGCAATTATTGATTGAAATGGTAAGGGAACACATATCAATAGTAAAAAAGAAATTTTCAGAATTTTAATCTCCCTCATTTTTATTAAATGAAATAATAACCCCGAATTGTTGAGTTAAACCAAGTTCTTGATGGGTAAATACAGCATAATTAAAATTGAAGAGCGAATAGTGTATACCTAACCCAAAAGAATTTAGATTGGGATTTTTAGCAAACCCTGCTCTTAATGAAAGATATTTAATAATTCTGTAATTCATTCCAAAACGAGGTGACGCTTTGTACCTTATATCTTTATCAATTGCAAAGCTGAAGGTACAGTTGTTAATAATTTTATAGCTTAAACCTGAACAAATTTCAACTGGTAATTCATCTGTATTTGAAGAAAAAGAAGAACGTGTGATGTTTTTGAAACTGAAACCGAAATGTAATTTATCTGTTAAGGTAGCTAATACACCAAAATCGAAAATTGTTGCGTTTTTGTTACCATAGTTCTTTATCGAAATATTCTTATAATTAACTGTAGCACCGAAATAAAGTCTATTGTTAAAATTATAAGAACAAGCAAGCGAAATTTCAGTTTCCTTATAGAGGTTAAAACCATAGATCATTCCGCCAATTGCTATTGTTCCGAAGCCCACTGGTTGACTAAAAGCAGCATATCCATTTTTTAGTTCACTCAGTCCAAATGGTGAAGGAGAATAAAATACTCCGGCTTCGTTGTAATCAATTTGCGCCAAACCTGCAGGATTTTTAAATAAGGCAAATACATTATCGCTTACGGCAATATCTGAATTAGAAAGCGCAATTTGTTTTGCACCAGGGTTAAACTGAGCAAAAATGCACTTTGCAATTAATAAGTAAAAGAATATTACTTTGATTAAGTTTTTCATTGGAGTCCCCGATACTTAGGATTGTTAGATAATATTGAATTTTATATATTAAATCAACCTATTATTCAAAAAAGTTAAGTGAAATAATGAAATTATTAATTTTGGCAATATTCATTTTTACAGCAACAATATTTGCTCAGGAATTAAACTGTACTGTAACAGTTAATATGGATAACATTCAAGCATCTCAAAGAGACCTTTTACAAGATTTCCAAAATGTAATAGAGAATTATATTAACAAAACCAGATTTGTTGGGGATAGTTGGGAGGGTCCTAAAATAGATTGTTCTTTTAATATATTATTTGTTAGCGGAACATTAGAGGGCAATTATACAGCACAAGCTGTCGTTACAAGTCAAAGAGACATTTATGATTCTACCGATAAATCTCTGATGCTGAAAGTAAATGACAATGCCTGGAGTTTTAGATATCAGAAAGGCCAGGCGCTTTATTCTAATCAATCGACCTTCGATCCTCTGACAAGCTTTCTTGATTTCTATGCTAATCTTATAATTGGTTTGGATATGGATTCCTATGAAGAGCTTGGCGGCTCAGATTATTTTTCAAAGGCTTCAGGTATAGCAAACTTTGGAGCTTCAAGTTCATTTTCAAGTGGCTGGACTTTAAGCAGCAGCGGATACAACAGAAGAAGGTTAGTTGAAAATTTAACTAATGATGCTTACAGGCCATTCAGAGAAGGCGAGTTTGATTACTATTATGGAATTGATGTTTTCGCATTAAATAAACCCTTGGGACAAAAGTATATCGTCAAGCTTGTAGATGCTATAGATAAATCCAGAAATAAAATCGATTTAACAGGTGTTTTGATGAAGACTTTTTTCAACGCAAAAAGTGAGGAAATTATTGACAGGCTTAAAGATTATCCGGATCGTTACGATGTTTTTTTGAAGTTGAAGAGACTTGATCCTGCGCATGGCTCTAAATATAATGAGGCAATGAATCAGTGAGTTAGTTTGATTGTAATGATCTTATCATTTTGATCTATAGTATTTACAACACTCATACCATCGTTTACAAAACCGAAAATTGTGTATTTTCTGTCGAGGTGCGGAAAATCTCCAATAGTAACAAACCATTGTGATCCTTCCGTGTCTTTTCCTGCGCTTGCCATTCCAACTGTTCCTGGTGAATAATGAAGTTGTGAAAATTCAGATACTATTGCATATCCTGGACCGCCCCAGCCTGTTCCGGTAGGATCGCCTCCCTGGATTACAAATCCCGGCACAACGCGATGGAAAGTTATATTATCAAAAAAGTTTTTATTGCTCAGGTAGCAAAAATTACCGACTGTAACCGGTGCGTATTCCGGCAGAAAGATAATGCTAAAAGTTCCTTTTTCTGTAACTACGCTGGCATGTTTATATCTAAATGAATTTTCCCAAATGTGAGTAAATAAAGTATCAGTATTCTGATTTTCTTCAATGGGTATATTCAACTTATCTTTTGCAAAACTTCTTATTGCATATATATCTGAGTTAGAGAGATTTTGTAAATTCTGTGTATATATGTCATTGCTTAATTTTGCGGATAATCCATTTAAGGAAATCAAACTTTCAATAAAATCGGGATTGTTGAGTAGTCTAATAGTCTGATTTGAAACTATTCTTTTTAATTCATTACTATTGTTATTTATAAAAGAAGAATCCACTCCATCAGATGCTATTGAGATCAAAGCAGGGGAATCTGAGTTAAGGGCGTCAACAAATATTTTTTTGAGTTTATCATTGTTACGGAACGAACTTTGAAAATTTATAAGGTAGCCTAGAATGTTTATCTTATCTTTCAAAGAATTATCTTTATAATTATTTATTAAATAATTAAAAGCAGAGTCAGAAGAAGTAAACATTGATGCGGCTCTGAATAGAAATTCATTTTTAACTTTACTATTAAAAGTTTTTATAATATCAGAAAATGATTCCGGGAATATTGTTATATCGCTTATTAATAATTCGCCTTTTGTGTTGTCAGGCAGCTCGTTCTCCTGAATTATTCCTGTAATTTCCTTTTTTAATTCAGGCATAAGTTCAGAGGGGATATCAATTTTTTTTATTGAAATAGCAGCTTGTCTGCTTACGTTAGGATTATCATCATCAAGCAGAGACAAATAATCTGAAAGGTCGTCTTTGTCCTCATAGTTATAATATACAAGTGATTTTGCAGCTTCTATACGTATAAGTGAGCTGTTTGAATTTACAAGTTTCCGAAACAGTGTTGAATTATCCGGGAAATATTTTGATTTTCTTAAATTTTCAAGATAATACTGTACTAGAATATTTTTATCTGTATTACTGAAATATTCATCAGAAAAGTTATCTAATTCCTTAGCAATAAAATCTTTAAAGTTATCACTTTGATTAGTTCTGTAAGCTGAAAAGGCAGCATCAATTTTTCTCTGGAGAGGAATGTCTTTTCCTGTTAATTCTTTCCTGAGAATATTTTCAAAATTGATATCGTCTCTTATCTCTCTTGAATAAAAATCGAAAAGAGCAATTGATATACCATCATAGAGTAAATAATCGTTTGAGAAATAATCTCTTATTAAAAGCTCAAGAGTTTTTTTACTCCCGGTTTTACCAATTGCTTTCAGAATATATGGCCTGAAATTTACCGGCAAATTGGGATCGGACAGTTCTTGATATAGAAACGCCGAGCTTAATGAGTCAGCGCCCAGCTGTCCAAGAGCAAAACAAATATATTCCGCATTCTTTAGGAAATCTAATTTTATTATTTCGTTTATAAATGATTTATCACCGCTTTGCGAAACGCTTAACAAGCCGGCATTTACCTTTATAGGGTCATTAGAATCAAGATATTTAGAAATTATATCATTACTAAATGTTCTGTTGAATGTTGTTTCAACGAGATCGCGGTCATTAGGAGTGTATTGAGCTTTTAATATAAGGGGAATGAGAGTAATAATTAAAATGATAAAATATTTAAATGGCTTTATCATAAACCCTGTATTTTTTGTAAAGATTACCTTTCATTACCTCGGCACCTCTGTTCATCATTTCATTGTCTTCAAGTACCCAGCTTGCTTCTCCAAGATCTATTCCTATATTATGCGCACGATTTACTATTTCCCAATAAAATACTGAATCGAGTCCTCTTTTTTGATATTCCGGAATAATGCCGAGAGTAATAATTCTGCTCCATTTTATTTTTTTCTTTTGTGTAAATAATTTCAGAAATCCGAAAGGGAAAAGATTGCCATTAAGATTTATAAATATCTGATTATAATCAAGCATAACTAAAGCAAAGCCTACAAGTTCTCCGTTGATTTCACCAAACAGTACTAAAGACGGTTCAACTAAAGGTTTAAGATCTTTTGCCATTGCATCAAGTTCTTCATCCGTCATGGGAACAAATCCCCAGTTTGGTGCCCAGGCTTTATTGTATACATATTTTACTTTTTCCAGTTCCGCATCAAAATTTTTCATGTCGAGCTGAGTAATTTTAATACCTGATCTTTTTTTTGCAATCTCGGCAACTCTGCTCAGCTTGTCAGAATTCATCACTTTTTTATTTTCAAGTTTATAGGCATAAAGGTCCTTTGCTTTTTTAAATCCATAGTTTTCACAAAGGTCGAGATAATATTTGGGATTGTAAGTCATAAGAAGTCGCGGCGGATCATCAAACCCTTCAAGAAGCATTGCGTATTCATCATTGCTTGACGGATTAGCCGGTCCGCGCATAGTATCAAAACCTTTTACTTTTAACCAATCTTTTGCTGTATCAAATAGTTTATTTGCAACATCCTGATCATTTATGCATTCAAAAAACCCGAAAAAGCCTACATTGTCATTATGATATTTATTATGAAGATCATTTTTAATTGCTGCAATTCTACCAACAAGTTCACCGTTTCGTTCGGCTAAAAAATATTCAGCTTCTGCATGTTTGAAGAATGGATTCTTCTCCCGGTTTAGAATTTTCTTTTTATCCATGTGAAGAGGAGGAACCCAGTTTGGATCTCCACGGTAAATTTTCCAGGGAAATTTTAAGAACTTTTTCAGATCGCTATTGGATTTAACTGTGGTAATATTTATGCTCATGTAGAGTCCTCTATAAAAAAAGTCCCGCATTTAGCGGGCCTTTTTATTTTTTTGTGAAAATGAATTTTTTAGATAAGCCCTATTTTTTTACCAACATCAGTAAAAACGTTAATTATTTTGTCCAGATGTTCTTTTTCGTGAGTAGCCATATAACTGGTTCTCATCATCTGTCTACCTTGTGGAACACCGGGGGATATAAAAACGTTCACAAAAACACCGGCATCGTATAACATTCTCCACATTTTAAAGGATAGGTCGTCATTTCCGACAATAACCGGCACTATTGCAGTTCTTCCTTCAATTATTGTGAATCCTGCATTTTTAAAACCTTTTCTCACATACTCAGTATTTTCAATAAGATTTGTTACACGTTCAGGTTCTTTTTCAAGAATATCAAGTGCAGCCAGAGCAGCAGCTACAGAAGAAGGTGTTGGAGAAGCACTGAAAATAAGAGCAGGAGACATATGCTTGATATAATTTATGACCCTTTCACTACCTGCCACAAATCCACCTAGTGATGCAAATGTCTTACTGAAAGTTCCCATCGTAAGGTCGATGTCATTTTCAAGGTTGAATTCGCTCGCAGTTCCTCTGCCTCCTTTCCCGATCACGCCAACAGAGTGAGCATCATCAATCAGAGTTTTTGCGCCGTATTTTTTTGCAATTGAGTTCAAAGTCGGAAGATCAACAATTTCGCCGCCTGTACTGAAGACACCATCACTGACGATTAGTTTACCTGCGTCATCAGGTAGTTTTGAAATAACTCTTTCGAGGTCCTTCATATCATTGTGCTTGTATCTTGCCATTTCAGCAGTTGCACCTTTTGCCATAAGGTTTCCTGCAACTATGCAGGCGTGATTATCCTTATCAGAAATAACATAATCGCCACGCTGGACAAGTGTTGGAATAATTCCCTGTGCCGTTTGATAACCGGTACTGAATAAAAGAACTTTTTCTTTGCCAAAAAATTTTGCTAATTTATCTTCCAGTTCAATATGTAAGTCAAGTGTTCCGGTTAAATAACGTGATCCGGAACAACCGGTTCCATATTTTTCGACTGCTTTAATTGCAGCTTCTTTTACTTTTGGATGTGATGTCAGACCCAGATAATTATTTGAGCCTGCCATAATAACTTTTTTCCCCTCAATTTGAACTACGGGGCCTTCATTTGCTTCTATCGCTCTGAAATAAGGATATAATCCCAGAGCCTTTATGTCGTCAGCCCGCGTAAATTCCAAACACTTTTTAAATAAATCCAATAAATCCTCCCTTGGAAGTACTTAGTAATTTTCTTCTTTTTCAAATTAAATTTAGTTTAATTTGTTAAATTAAACTACAGAATCTAAACTTTAATCGTTTGAAAATCAAATAATAGTGAGTATGGAAAATCAGTCTATTGCAGTAGTTACAGGCGCTACCGGCTTTGTAGGTAGTCACTTAGTGGATCATTTACTTGAGAAAAAATATAAGGTTCGTTGTATTACAAGAAAGACAAGCAACCTTAGATGGCTTGATGGCAAAAATGTTGAAATTTTCGATTGTGGTCTATTAGATAAACCGGGATTGAGAAAAGCATTTGAAAATGCAGAATATATTTATCACGTAGCAGGTGTAGTCAAATCAAAAACTCCTGATGGATATTTCAAAGGGAATGTAGAAACAACAAAGAATTTGCTCCAAGTTGCTGAAGAATTTAAAGATAAAATAAAAAGATTCCTGATTGTAAGCAGTCAAACAGCAACAGGGCCTTCGCTGGATGGTGTTCCGGTTACTGAAAAAGATAGACCAGATCCAATTACAACTTACGGCAGAAGCAAGCTTGCTGAGGAAGAACTTGCAAAAACATTTATGGATAAATTTCCGGTAACCATTTGCCGTGCACCTGCTGTATATGGTGAAAGGGATACTGAAATATTAATCTTCTTCAAAACTTTTAACAGCGGATTAATGACTACAATCGGTTTCGACACAAAAAAGATCAGCCTGATTCACGTTGACGATCTTGTAAGAGGATTTATTCTTGCGGCAGAATCTGATAAAGCAAAAAACGAAATTTATTTTATCAGCTCGGAAAGATATTATACCTGGGAGGAAATCGGTAAAGTAACATCTAAAGTTTTAAACAAAAAACCGTTTAAAGTTAAAGTTCCTCATCCTATTGTTTACACAATTGCAGGCATCGCACAATTTTTTGCAATGTTTAGTAGTAAACCGGCTACGTTAAATATTGAAAAGGCAAAAGATATAACTCAAGCTTACTGGATATGCGATACTTCAAAAGCTATGAAAGATTTTGGTTATCATCAAAATATTTCTGTAGAGGAAGGAATAAAAAGAACCTG
>CAZQQD010000097.1:0-10574 GCA_964595355.1 uncultured Ignavibacteriaceae bacterium
GGTTCATTACTAACACAGAGAGTCATTTATCACCGGACAATGTTTGGCGAAGCACTTGACCCTTCATCTGCTACATTTCAAAATACCGTCTACGGTCTGCGGCACTTTGCACAACACTCGCTGGGAGGAGACGGTGCTGAAACAATGATGCGTGCAAAAGCTATGATATTTCAACACGTAGTCAACCAGGCTTTTATACAGGGAATTGCAGATGACTTCAGGGTTGGTGCGGCAATAACCTTATTAATATTAATTCCCCTTTTCTTTCTTAAATATCATAAGAAAAAGGGTAGTGCAAAAATTGAATCTGTTGAATAATTTTTATTTACGACGAACGGAGAAAAATTGAATATGAAAAAGATTTTCTTAATTATTACAATAATGTTTTTTACAGTGAATATTTATTCACAGCAAAGTAATAGTGATTCACTGACAATAGATAAAGCTGTTTCGCTTACACTTCAAAACTACCCGCTGATCCGGCAGGCGAAAGAAAATGTTGATGTTTACAATGCTAAATTAGATGTACAGGGAAGTAGTTATTATCCGGATGTGAGCGCCGTAGCTATATATAACCGAATCGGGCCGGTACCGTCTTTTGATTTACCCCAGGGAGCTTTTCAGCTTTATCCGGAAAATAATTATGATGCACACATTGAGGTAAAACATAATCTATATGATTTCGGCCGGAGAAATGCCGAGAAACAATTACTGGAATCTTATAAAACTTCCGCTATTGACAATGTACAAATGGTAAAAACAAACCTGGCGTTTGCTACGATCAGAACTTATTATTCAATTTTATTTTTGGATAAGAGCATTGCCGTTATTGACACAAACATTGCAACTTTAAACCAGCATATCAATATCACAAAGAAAAAGATTGAAAGCGGTACAGCTACAGATTACGACCTGCTTAGTACAAAAGTCAGGCTTACAGATTATAAAGGCAAAAGAATTGATCTGCAAAATGAATTGCAGAAACAAAAAATAAACCTTGAACATTTAACGGGCTTGCAAAAGTTAGATAATTCAGCAATTACAGGAGATTTTCTGGAGCTAATATATGATACAAATGATGATTCCCTGATCCAGGCTGCATACGCACAAAGACCGGAAATAAAACTTGCAATAGATGCGGAACAAAGCGCTCACTTAAAAGAAAGTCTTGCTTCTTTGGGAAACAGGCCGAATGTCGGCCTCTATTTAAGTTACGGAGTTAAAAACGGTTACGTTCCAAATATTGATGCATGGCACGGAAACTGGGTAGCGGGTTTCCAGGTTAACGTTCCGATTTTCAACGGATTCAGAACCACTAACCAGGAAGAGGAAGCAAGAGCAAATACAATAGTCACAGAAACCGGAATGGTTAATTTAAAGTTGCAAATAAAAGCAGAAGTCGATAAAGCAATTGAAGATTTAAATTCCAATATCGAGCAAATTAAAACGGCAAAGGAACAAATTGAATTTGCAAAAAAATCATTGGAAAAAGCAAAAGCTCAATACGCTTCAGGAGTTGGAACAAACCTGGACCTTCTTGATGCAGAGACAAGATTAGCTGATGCCCGATTTTTATATCTGAAAGAAGTTTATCAAAACATTATCAACGGCTATGAACTGAAAAAAGCTGTCGGAGATGTAGTTTGGTAAAAACCACTAAAGCTATATTTTTCAAACTATAAAGTACAAAGTTGTTAGGTGTGCCGGTTTTAAGGTATTATACGAACGGATGTATGAATGAAAAACGACAACGAGAGTTTGGTTAATAAGTTCGGAGAACGCTTCATTGCAATTAGAGCATTAAGGCACAAAAACTTTCGTCTTTATTTTGCGGGACAAGGCATTTCCGTAATCGGCACGTGGGTACAGCGCATAGCGCTCACCTGGCTTGTGTACCAGCTGACGAATTCAGCTTTCCTTCTTGGAGTAGTCGGTTTTTCAGGTCAGATACCTCTATTAATTATAACACCTTTTGCCGGTGTACTCGCTGATCGTTTAAACAAACACAAAATACTTCTTTATACACAGGGTCTTTCAATGGTGCAGGCTTTTGTTCTTGCAGCACTTGTACTCACCAATACAATACAGGTCTGGGAAATAATAGTTTTAAGCATAATACTTGGTATTTTCGATGCTCTGGATATGCCTACGCGCCAGTCTTTCATGGTTGAGATGATAGGCAATAACCGCAATGATCTTGGAAATGCAATAGCGATGAATTCCAGCATGGTGAACGGCGCCCGGCTTATTGGTCCTGCAGTTGCAGGAATCTTAATATCGACTTTCGGTGAAGGATGGTGTTTTCTGCTTAACGCTATAAGTTATATCGCAGTTTTATATTCTTTGCTAAGTATGAAGTTGAAACACAAACCGGTTTCTTTGAAGAAAAAAGAAACATTTAGGGAATTGAAAGAAGGTTACAAATATGCATTCGGCTTTAAACCTATCAAATCAATTTTGCTACTTCTCGCAGTAGTGAGTTTTATGGGAACACCAATAAGAATTCTTGCGCCGGTCTTTGTGAAAAATATTCTGCACGGTGGGGCGGATATGTTCGGGTTTTTAATGGGTGCTTCGGGATTCGGAGCTTTTACAGGAGCAATATTTTTAATGAACAGAAAAAGTGTGCTTGGACTCGGCAGGCTCATAGCATACTCAACAACTGCGTTTGGTATAGGTCTGATAGCTTTCGCACTTTCACAAAATATCTGGCTTTCAATGGTATTTATGTTCGTGACCGGAATCGGAATGATGATTCAACTTGCAGGAAGCAATACAATGCTGCAGACCATCGTAGATGACGACAAACGTGGGAGGGTAATGAGCTTTTATGCAATGTCTTTCAGGGGTGTGGCTCCTTTTGGAAGCCTGCTTGCAGGTGCGGCTGCAGGAATTATAGGCGCACCATTAACGTTAATTATAGGCGGCGGTTTCTGTCTTGGAGGTTCTTTATATTTTATGAAGAACCTTCCCGGCATGAGAAAATTAATCAGACCGATTTATATAAAAATGGGAATAATCAACGAATCAGTGCAGGGTGTAGGAACTGCTACACGACTTTCAGTTGAAGAAAAAGAATAAAAAAGTAAAATCGGTCTTTTACTTATTACTTAAATAGGCTTTCATACCGCCCAAAACATTTTCTACATTATAGCCATGTCTTTTCAAAATTACATACGCCTGGCTTGATCTGTGTCCGGTACGACATATTACAGCAATTTCCTTATTCTTGTAAGGCTCAAGTTCATCAATTCTATCTTGTAGTTCCTGCAGAGGAATATTAATTGCAGATTCAATCTTAGGCAATTCCCCGGTAAGTTCTTCTTTTGTTCGTACATCAAGTATAACAAGAGTCGAATCGGTTTTCATCTGTTCTTTTAATTGAGTGACGGTTATATCTTTACGTGTGCTGTCTGCATTGCTCAGTTTATTTTGAGTAGCCGCAAAAGTCGAAAAAGTAATTAAAAACGACAATAATAAAATTCTGCACAGTCTCATAAAATTTCCCTGTATAATTTTTTATAATGTTAACGATGAAATTATTCAAAAGCTTGCTTACTAATATATTCTACCAAACGGAAATATTAAACAGCTTCCGCTTTCTCTACATTTATCAGGCTGCCTTTAGTATTATCTCAATCTGTCTTTTACTTACGGAATGTATAAATTCAACTGATTCATTATTTATAATAAGAGTTAGAATAATAAGCATCAAGTTAAATAGTTGTTCTTTTTTGATCTGTTCAGGATTAGGATTTATGGTATGGGCTATATATACAATTAAAATAATATATTCTTAGAGAAGGTATAAAAAATGGTGCAACTTTCAATTCGCTGCACCATTTTAATTATTTATGAGCTTGCATTATTCTTATTTAGTTCCATATAGTAAGTAGCGCATATTATTTTCCAGTTGTTATTTTGCTTTAACAAAGTAACAAAACCGGTAGAAGTAGTTCTTGAATCTTTTGCCTGAATTTTTACGAATGCGGTATTGCCGACTGATTCAACGTTCAGGATATTAAGTTGTCTTGGCCATCCCCCTATTGTTTTCTTTTTAAGAGCGTCAAGATAATCTGACGATGAGAATTCTGTTGTTTTATTAGTAAGAGCAACTACCTGCACAAAAGTAGCATTTTCTGCTATGATTTTTTCCATACCATTTGCATTCTGTGTTTCTATGTTTTTTTCATACTCCTGAATAGTTTTTTTTACAGCAGTCATATCTTCATCTGATAATTTACTTGATGCAAATGATGAAGAAATAAATAGGAATGACAAAAAAAGAACGGAAAGAATTTTAAAAGATTTCATAATCTTCTCCTAATTTAACTGGTTATTACAATTATTATTTATTTTCCTGCTTTTAATGACAGGAAATTATGCATCGAAGAGCTTTTCCTCTTCACTATGCCTGTCGAAAGACATAATTATTTCACTATTAAAAATATATACTTTGTTCCATCGGAGAGTTGTTTATTACACAGGCGGATTTATAGGTTGATTTTCGGTTTTTGTTGATCAAATCATATTAATCAAAAAACTATAAGAATAAAATTACTTTCATCACATTTTTCTTAACTGTTATTCTGAATAATAGTATATTTAGAAGTTTTTGCTTAATAAAACGACATCTAAATAAATTTATAGGAGTATAAATGTTGGAAAGGAAATTCTATTCTTCGCTGATCGCATTTTTTGTGATCCTGATTTTAAATCCTGCTATTACTTTCTCACAGGATGAAGAAGGGATAAAAGGATTTGACAGAAATAATATGGATACTTCTGTTAGTCCCGCTGTTAATTTTTATGAATATGCGGATGGAAACTGGTTAAAAAATAATCCCATACCGGGAGAATACAGCAGGTGGGGAACTTTCGAAGTACTTGCAGAGCGAAACTATAAAGTATTGAAAGAAATTCTTGAGGATGCAGCCGATAATACGGATGCAGAAAAAGGAAGTATCGAACAAAAAGTCGGTGATTTTTATTACACAGGAATGGACAGTGCACAAATTGAAAAAGAAGGTTATAACCCTATAAAACCGGAGCTGAAAAAAATTTCAGAAATAAATACTGTTCCGGATATCTACAGAGTCGTTGCCGAACTTTACAAAGAAGACATCTCTTCTATGTTCCACTTTTATGGTTCCGCCGATGAAAAAAACAGTGAAATGGTAATTTCACAATTATCACAGGGTGGACTCGGATTACCCGACAGGGACTATTACACAAACGATGATGCACATTCAAAGGAAGTAAGAGAAAAATATCTTGAACACATGACAAAAATGTTCATGCTTATAGGTCAGGATAAATCCACGGCCGGAGAAAACGCCCAAACTGTGATGAATATAGAGACACGTTTGGCCAAATCTTCATTGACAAGAGTTGAAAGAAGAAATCCCGACAATACATACCACAAAATGACCCTGGCTAAACTTGAAGAATTAACTCCGGGTTTTGACTGGGCCGCATATTTTAACGGAATTGATTTATCCGATCCCGGTGATATAAACGTTGCAGAACCTGATTTCTTTAAAGAACTTTCAGTAATGATGAAAGATATTCCTGTTGCTGACTGGAAAGTATATCTTACCTGGAAAGTTGTTGATGATGCAGCAGCTTATTTAAGCTCGCCATTTGTAAATGAGAATTTTGAATTCAACGGCAAATTTATGAACGGTGCAAAGGTTCTTCCGGAAAGATGGAAAAGAGTTATGCGTACAACAAGCAGGATGCTGGGTGAAGACCTTGGACAGCTTTTCGTAAAAGAAACCTTTCCGCCGGAAGCAAAAGCAAGAGCACATAAAATAGTACTTAACCTGCTTGAAGCAATGGGCGAAAGAATAAAGGCGCTGGAATGGATGAGCCCGGAAACAAAAGAGAAGGCATTGTACAAGCTCAAACATTACACGGTAAAAATAGGCTATCCTGATAAATGGAAAGATTATTCAAAACTGGATATTGAAAGAGACTCATATGCAGCTAACTTAAAGAGAGGAAGCGAATTTGCTGTTCAGAGAAATCTTAATAAAATAGGTAAACCTGTCGATAAAACAGAATGGGGAATGACACCACAGACAGTGAACGCATATTACAATCCTACTAGAAATGAGATAGTGTTTCCCGCAGCAATTCTTCAACCTCCGTTTTTTAATCAGGATGCGGATGATGCAATAAATTACGGTGCAATGGGTGCAGTTATTGGTCACGAAATAACACATGGCTTTGATGACGAAGGAAGAAGATATGATGCAGAAGGTAATTTAGAAGACTGGTGGACGCAGGAAGATAATGATAAATTCAAAGCAAGAGCACAAAGAATCATAGACCAGTTTGATTCCTATATACCTATCGATTCGATGCACATAAATGGTGCATTAACAACAGGCGAAAATATTGCTGACCTGGGCGGACTTACTGTTTCATTTACTGCATTCAAAAAAACAGAAGAATATAAAAACAATGAAATGATAGACGGTTTTACTCCTGCACAAAGATTTTTCCTGGGCTGGGCACAGGTATGGAGAAATAATGTAAGAGACAAAAATTTGATGCTGAGGTTAAAGGTCGATCCTCATTCACCCGGTAAGTACCGTGTGAACGGCCCTCTGAGTAATATGCCGGAATTCTGGAAAGCATTTAATGTAAAAGAAGGCGACTCAATGAGAAATCCCCCGGACAAAGTTGTAAAGATCTGGTAGTCAATTCAAATGTAGAGACACGCGATCGCGTGTCTCTACAACTGAAAATTGTAAGAATGTTTTACATCATTGAAGGCCATAGCCACCCAAATACACCTGCAGTTAATAAACCATAAACCAATCCGTCAACAACATTTTTAAAGGTTGTCTTCCAGCTAGTCTTAAACCATATTGATGAGGGAATACCGCCCAGCGCATAAGAAGCAAAAGCAGTGCAACCGGCAAAACGAAAAACAGAAAGATAACTTGCGCCGGCAGGTAAAGCATGTCCGGCAATATACGCGGCAAAAATGCTTACAACTATATTAAATATAAACCACTGTATTAAACTTCCTCCCATCACAAATTCACGATTCGGGTATACTGTCATCAACATAACTGGTCCGGCTTTCAATTTTTCTTTAAAAGAGGAATCCTTCCTTTCTTTGGGATTATCAACATTAGGGACTAAATAATCTCCCGGAGCAATATTCAACGGACGGACAGCATCTCTGAACTTATCCTGATCGGGTAATTTTCCAAAATCCGAATTGTGATAACCCAGCACTGTGTGAATAATAGCACTGATGATGAAAACAACAACTGCAGAAAGAAGAATCGGAAGCCAGAGTGAAACGATCGACACCATTTGAACCTCCTGGTTTTAAATAAAGAATAAAGTATTTATTTAAGCAAGAAATATTATTCTCTAAGACTGGTCGTAAGTGGTAATTAATTTGGCGAACGAAAAGCTAAAAGTCAACAAATTTAAACATAAACGATGCCATCTTATTCAATATGGCATCGTTTTTTGAATATTTAACTATTTCCCCTGCAGTTCCTCAATTTTTCTATTCAGGAATCTTGCAGCACGCGGCATTAATTCGATTGCCTTTTTATAAGCTTCTATCGCCTTTCCCTTATCACCTTTTGCTTCGTATGCCTGACCAAGTCCATAGGTAGCTACTCCGGAATTGGGATACATTTCCAAATTTAATTGAGCAATTTTCATAGCGTCATCATATTTCTGGTCTTTATCCAGCATCTGGATCAGTTTCACTAATGTATGATCTTTGAAATCATAAGTGAAGCCGCCATAGTATTGATCGTGCAACTGATGATATGTGGTTATTGCTGAGTCTATTCCCTCCTTTTGTATTGTGCTGTACAAAACATCTTCGAGCATCTTCGGTTTTTTATTCCCGCGATGACAGGTTATACATTTTACCTGCTCAATATTGTCGCTGAATTCAGAGAGCTGTGAAAGATAATTTTTGTTAATAGCCATAACCATTTTTAACATTATCCGTGCTTTAAGCTTTGCGGTCTTTTGATCCAGACTAAATTCCATTTTATGAGTTTTTTCATTATTGACATGACAGAACGCACAGTTTACGCCAAGCCCTTCTGTGAAACTGTCCATAATATCGTGCAGTTTATCTTTAGTAATATCTTTTGGCAACACCTTTAGATTTGTAAATTTATCTGGCATCTGTGCATTAGTCGTTACTGCCAATACAAACATCGAAATAAAGAAAACAAGGACTATTTTTTTCATTTGGCTACCTCCGGTTAAGAAATGTAATCTGTGAAAACTTCTTTGATAAGATAAATAAATACATGTTTAGGTCTAAACTATTAAAATTCCTAAATACTATTGCCTGTTTTTTCAAATCGCCTTATAATTTATTTTGATATGTCACCACCCATTTTTTTGAGTTTTCGCCCGAAATAAGTACCATTTATTGTCATTGCAGGAGCCAATAAAATATAAATAAATCCAGCGTAAGCAGTATACCCGGTTCCACCAATTACTGATATCAATATAGATAAAACAGATATACTCATATGAATAACATTCACCCGAATGCTATTTATCGTATGAACAATTTCCAGATCATTTAGTTCCAGTAAAACTCTTTGTTTATAGGCGTGAAGATGCATTAAAAGAAAAACAAAAAACACAGCAAAATAACCCGCCGAATAAATTATCATTAGTGTGACTACCTGGTTTGCCTGAATTATGTCACTGATAGGCCTGAGTTCAGGCCCCCATAATTGATTTATTAAAAATGTAAATAAAAATTTTAAAGGATATATATAAAAAAGGACGACAAACAGTAAGATTGAATTCAGGACTATAATTTTCGTATCCTGCAAAGCATACTGTCTGAAAAAAGTATAATGAGAATGCCAGATCATAACCAACAAGGTAAATGAGATACCAAAAGCTATAAAGCCCTGCATTAATTTCTGGAGTTCAGAAAAATTATTTGGTACCTGAAGTGAAACAACAAGAAGTGTAATGGCAAAAGCAAAAACGGCATCGCTGAATCCTTCCAGTCTGGTTGTTTCTGTCCCCCGCCATCGGAATCCATCTTTAATACCGTAATTATTTTTAACAAGTGATTTCCTGATCATTTTAACTCCTTAAATATTTTCATTTTTGATCCAAATTTTAATTGAACGAGAATAGCACCCATCCCTGCCATTAGAAGCCCTATCCCTTCCTTAAAGCTAATTTCTTCGCCAAGAAAAAAGAATGCAAGCACAGCTATCTGAATTAACATTGTTCCGTTGATAATGCTTGATTCCATTGCGGTCAGCGACCTTAGTGTAAAATTCCAGATAGTAAATGCGAAGGCAGTATTCACAACAGCTAACCATAAAAGATATAAAATATTTTTCATACTAAGCGGAGGCAAACCCTGAGTAAATATTCCAGCCAATAAAAGTATAACAGAGCCAATTCCCATGCTAACCAACGTAACAATATACGGGGTTATTCTGCCACTGCGATTAATGTCCCGACCCAATACTGCTGATAAAGCATTCGCCAGCACACCTATGACCATTACTATTAAACCCACCGTTTCATTTTCGGAAATCATAACCGGATAAAAATAAATTAGTATTCCAACCAGGAATAAAACCATACCCGTCCATTGCAAAAAGGTAGGGGTTTCTGAAATCATAAATATCGCAAGCACAGCTACAATAATTGGTGTCAAATTCAGCAAAAGACTTACTGTTACTGCCGGCAAAAAATACAGACCGAAAAATTGTGCACCTTGCGTAAATGAATAAAACAATATACCCAGCAAAAAAAGTTTTAGGATAATTTTATTATCTAATTTCTTTAACTCAGAAATATTTTTCTTTCTGAAAGCAAAAGGTAAAAGGCAGATAAACGCAATAAAATAACGAAGCCCTGCAAAAGTAAGCGGTGGAATTTCTGCCAAACCCCATTTAATTATTATAAATGAAGTTGACCATAAAAATGTAACCAGTACTGCCAACAATACAGCTTTTAAATTAGATGCTGAAAAATTTTTCATTTAAAGACTGATTATTCCAATTTCAATTTGAACTCTGGTTATTTCTTTTACATAGAAGGGCAGAAATCAATTAGATGAATTTAATTCATCAAGCTCGCAAAAACAAAAGATCGTTTATCAGCAAAGATCACCTGGTATCCCAAATGATTTTGATAAATTGTCATTTTTATGCAGTTTTCACTAAAATTTTGCAGTAACCTTTTTATTAAAAGGGTGTCTAAAAAGATAGAACAAAGAGGTGAATTATGAGCAAAAATAAACTAATTCCAGGTATTTTAATTTCGTTACTATTCTCATCATCAATGTTATTACAGGCCTGCCGGATTGATTCAAGAGGAAGGGTGGATGAAAACCTTAAGGTTTTGCACGAAAAAACCTTTAATATTTCTCCCGGCAAATTATTAAAGCTGGATGCATCTTCCGGAGATGTAATAGTTAAGACGTGGGACAAACCGCAGGTTTATATAAAAGTTCTGGGTAACTCGAAGGCCGAAAGAAAAGTAGATTTTTCATTTGACGCTACAGATGAATATGTTGAAGTCATCGCTGA
>CAZQQD010000098.1:0-9230 GCA_964595355.1 uncultured Ignavibacteriaceae bacterium
TTTTTTTCAATGTGTCTTTTTTTAAAAGCTCAGACTGTAACTGGGAAAATAGTTGATATAAGTGCAAATGGTTTAGGGGGATTAAATGTTCAATTATATTCCGGGACCGCTGTTTATAACACTACAACCAACTCAGACGGTTCTTTTACTTTTAACAATGTAACAAAAGTGGAAGATTTAAATTCTATTCCCAGCAGTTATGCTGTATCAAACAATTATCCAAATCCTTTTAATCCCAAAACAAGAATCAACATTACCTTGCCTAAAGCTTCGAAGGTTTCCATTAATATATACAACATCCTGGGGCAACGAGTAAAAAATATACCTGATCAGGTATTCCCCACGGGTATTAATTTTGTTGATATTGATTTGAATGGATTAAGTAACGGAATTTACTTTGCGCACATAAATATAAATGATGATTATTCAACTACTAAAAAATTGGTGCTGATTTACGGGAGTCAACATTTAGTTGAATCAGGGGTAATTGCTAAGAATAAGGTGCGAACATCTTCACTTGCTACAATTAATTTAGATAGTATAGTTGTAAGTGGTATGTCGATATTTACGAAGGTGTTCAAAAATTTACCACCACTTCAAGGTGCTTCGGTAGATGTTGGGAACCTAGTAGTTTCTAATGCGAAAACGGTCACAGTTGTTGATAAAAATGTTGGTGCGATAATTAATACTCCCGATGGAGCAACATTGTGGATCTCGCAAGGTGCTTTACCCAAAAGCGGGGATGTTTATATCGGTCATTCCGGTGAAGAACCTGTAAGTGTTGCAAACCAAAATTTCCAGGTAACAGGTTACTCATTTACAATCGGATTGCCTGCAGATTCATTATTAAAGCCTATACAGTTTTCATTTCCGGCTCCAACATTATCAGTCCCTTTGGAGAACTATAGCCTGTTCTTGTTTAATGGCAAAACCTATTTTCCTGTAATTTATTATATATCCTTATCTGACGGAAAAGTAAATGCAACTATTGATAAAGTAAATTGGCAAAAATCTTATAATCTTGGTAAGATTAATTTATCTAATAGTTTATCACAAGGTGAATTTATAGTGTTGGGAGTGGTGATGACAGATGGGATACCTGCTTCAGAAACCGGGCTAAAAGAAGTTACGCTTACACAATCAGGAACCCTTAGTTTTTCTGATCCTTCAATTGGAACTAATCCAAAGATACTATTATTTATTCACGGATTGACAAACAGCCCTGAAGTCTGGAAATCTATGATTCAGAAAATAAGCAGCGAAGCTAACAATGATTATACTGATTTTCTGACATTCGGATATAATCCAACAGATAGTATAACTGCTAATGGAAGTCTTCTGTTACAGGAGCTGCAGCAATATCTAAACGGAGATAAAGTCGATATAGTTGCACACGGTATGGGAGGGCTTGTTGCCCGTTCAATGATTGAGAATAGTAATGGAGCCCAGTATGTAAATAAATTAATAACCCTGGGAACTCCACATCTTGGATCTCCATCAGATGCTATCAGAGGATTGCTTGGCTATAATGTCAGTGCCGACAATCCATTGAATTCATTAACATATTCGTATAATACACAGGGGATGAGGGATATTATATCAAATTCAATTTTTCTTAGTCATCTAGAACTTATAACAAATACTCCTCCGGTTCCATATTTTTTAATAGCGGCAAGGAACGATCCCTCACAATGGTATAATTCAATGGATAATATACTTCCGGGACCTGATGACGGAGTAGTAACAGATTCAAGTGCTTTAGGAGTTAATGGTTTCACAGATACAACCTCAATTTATATTCCTGTAGGTTTGGCTCATACTGTAATGCCCGATTCACCATTAGTATCTCAACAGGTCTTGGCTTATTTATTCGGCGTAAAGCCAGCAACACCTTTGTTATCTTCTCCGCTTAATGGATCAACAATTCAATCAACATCTTTAACATTTAGCTGGAATTCAAGTTCCGGGGCGACAAGCTATTCATTACAAATAGCACAGGATAATTTATTTTCAAATCTACTTTATAATATGAGAGATATAATTGATACCAGTCTACAGGTAACGGGGCTGGATGATTCAACAACATATTACTGGAGGGTAAACGCTACTAACAGCTACGGTACTTCTGATTGGTCCAATGTAAACAGCTTTGATATAATAGTTAGTGCAATGGTACCACTGCCGCCGGTACTGGTTTCACCGTCAGTTAGTGCAACAAATACCACTTTACCCACATTCACCTGGAATGCAAGCAGTGGTGCAACAAGTTATACGATACAGGTGGCATTAGCTACGGATTTGAACTTTACAGATCTTTATGATGGTCAAAGTGGACTGACGGGTACCTCCTTCAATTTGTCGTTTGGACAACGGCTTTATGCTATTTATAAATGGCGGGTAAATGCATCAAATAGTTATGGTACTTCAGGATGGTCTGAGATAAGGAGATTTACAACTGGAAGTAGTACAATACTTGATGAACCTTGTGCCGGATTGCCCACTGTTACTGATCCCCGTGATGGACATATTTATAATACAGTGCAGATCGGAGATCAGTGCTGGTTAAAAGAAAATATGAATATTGGTACAAGAATAAATGGCGGGTATAACGCCCAAAGTAATAACGGTATAATTGAGAAATTTTGTTATAACGATGATCCGAATAATTGTTCTACATATGGAGGTTTATATGAATGGAATGAAGCGATGCAATATGCAACCAACTCAGGCGCGCAAGGTATATGTCCGAATGGATGGCATATTCCAACTGAATCAGAAGTTCAAATATTAGAATCGACGACAGTATATGGTAATTCTTTGAAAGCAGTTGGGCAGGGAACCGGTGATGGCGCAGGAACGAACACAACTGGATTTTCAGGTTTGTTATCAGGGTTTTATTCCGGTTCCGATTATCACTATAATCGTTTTACTTATTTTTGGAATAGTACTGATAATTATACTTATGATAACATATTTGCTCTGGTTGATAATTATAAATATTTTGGAGGGGGCTCGCTTGATAAAGTTGCTGGACTTTTTGTGCGTTGCATAAAGGATCAATAGAATTATGAAAATATATTTCATAATTCTATTAAATTTATTTTGTGTTGGAATTGTTTTTTCTCAACAGGTTAAAATTAAGATTAGTAATCTTGCCACAGACAAAGCTACTATATCTTTTTTGGAGGGAGAAAATTCTACTGGCATTGATACAATAATATCTGCTGATAACGGTGAATTTCAATTCAACTTTAATAATCAACATA
This sequence comes from uncultured Ignavibacteriaceae bacterium, assembly GCA_964595355.1. GTDB lineage: Bacteria > Bacteroidota > Ignavibacteria > Ignavibacteriales > Ignavibacteriaceae > JAKAGZ01. The sequence goes on from CAZQQD010000098.1 coordinate 3,267, forward strand.
GCGGTTTTTATCGTATTTCCTTCAACAAAAACAAATGGGTAGATTTCATTTATGATAATGAAGATGTTGAAATTGAAACGAATGCAAATAATATTTTAGATAGTCTCAAAGTAATCAAATCTGCTTCAAATAAGCTCTGCAATAAATTTATTAAACTCAACAAAGAATACAAGACAAAGACTGAGCTACTGCAATTATTGCTTTCACATTATCCGAAAAATGATGATTTCTATAATACAATTCAAAACAAGCTAACTCAAATACAAAAAGAATATTTGAGATTTGTTGATACTATTTCTCAGCATAATCCAGAATCCTTTGTTGCAAGATATATTCGTTCGGCACAATTGCCAGTTGTAAGTCCAGAACTATCGCCTGAAAAGCAATTGGAATATTTAAAGAACCATGCGCTGGACAATGTGAATTTTCAGGATGGAAGGTTAACCTATTCTAATTTATTCACAAATAAAACGATTGAGTATTTAACATATTACCGTAATCGGCAGTTGTCAAAAGAATTGTTAGAAAATGAATTCAAAAAAGCTATAGATACACTGCTTGATAAAGCAAAGGCAAACCTAAGAGTATATAAACAAATAGTTGCGTATTTAATTAATGGGTTTAAACAATATGGCTTTGAAAAAGATCTGGATTATGTAGTACAGAATTATGTAATAAGAGATGACTTATGCCTCGATGATAAGACTGAGAAATCAATTCAGCTTATGATTGATCAAACGAAATACCTGCCCATAGGCGGTACTGTACCAGATATCTTACTTAGTGACACGACAGGTAGTAAAATTGAGCTTAATAAAATAAACTCAGACACCACTTTAATCATATTTTATGCAAGCTGGTGCCCGCACTGTCAAGCTACAATTCCTAAATTAGTCGAATATTTTAACAACAAAAAAGAAAGGCATATAAAGGTATTTGCGATTTCAATAGATACTGTCAGAATTGATTGGATAAATTTTATAAAGAATAATAATATGCATTGGATAAATGTTTCGGATCTAAAAGGCTGGGAAGGGAAAGCAGCTAAAGATTATTTTATTTATGCTACCCCAACAATGTTTTTGGTAGATAAAGACAACAAGATCATAGCTAAGCCTTTGACGATTGAGAACCTTAGTGATTCTTTAAAATAATTAATTTTGAAAGTCATTTCACAGGCACAATAATCTTTCTCAAATAATTTTTAACAGTCGAGACATTTCTCATATTAAGAGAAGAGCCCCTTATTATTATATTTCTGCCAGTACCTCGTACTTAAAAAATTATTGCTTTATTAAATAATCCGCCAATACTTGAAGCTTATCGACATCCACGGTATCGAATGAAGGCATTATATGTCCTTTAAATTTATCCTGGTACTCCACAAGCCTAGCTGAATCCATAAATGCCATAGTGTTATTCAGATACATAACAAGCTTATCTCTTGTCCAGTACTCATCAAGATTTTTTAATTCAGGCCCCTTTTCAGTTCCCGACATACCGGAACCGTGACAGGATGCACAGCCTAATGAGCTATACAAATGTTCAGCAGTTTTTGTTTTGCTGTCTGTTTTATTATTTGTATTGCAGGCTATGATGAATACCATAAAGAGAAGAGCTACAACAACGGCGGATAACATTACTATTTTCTTCATAACTTACCCCTGTCCTATGAATAATAATAAATATATGAATTTTTTTATTAAAATATTTTTTAAAAACAAGAAGCTGTGATCTAATGTTAAGAATTCACAATGTGCTATAAGGAGTTTATTTTTATAGAATACAGGCTGGGGGGAATTTATACAACGAAAAAAATGATATTGATTAAATGATTTATAAGATTTGGGGCTTTCCTTTATTTTAAGAAAACCCCCCAAATCCTATAAGTCATTTACACTCTGAAAAAATATCACTGCTTTAATAAATAATCCGCTAATTTTTGAAGCTGATCAACATCTACAGTATCATATGAATGCATAATAAACCCTTCATATTTATTCTGGTATTTAACCATCCTGGTGGAATCTATAAAGGCAGTAGTGTTATTCAGATACGTAACAAGCTTATCTCTTGTCCAATACTCATCAAGGTCTTTTAATTCAGGTCCTTTTTCAGTTCCTGACATATCGGAACCGTGACAGGATGCACAGCCTAAAGAACTATACAAATGTTCAGCAGTTTTTGTTTTGCTGTCTGTTTTATTATTTGTATTGCAGGCTATGATGAATACCATAAAGAGAAGAGCTACAACAACGACGGACCACATTATTATTTTCTTCATAACTTACCCCCGTCTTATGAATGATTATTAATATATGGAATTTTTTTGTAAAAAATGACTTAAAAATAAGAAGCTGTGATTTATTATTAAGAATTCACAATGTACTATAATTTGTCCGGGAAAACTAAACTGTTTTCTTATTATACATTTTGTGCTTAATAAATTCTATAATAGGTGGCAGCAGAGATAAAAATATTATTACAATAATTACAAAAATGAAGTTATTTTTTACGGCCGGTATATTTCCGAAATAATAACCGCTATAGGTAAAAAGCCCTACCCAGAGAATTGCTCCTATAATATTATATTTAATAAATTTTTTATAAGTCATACTACCTGCACCCGCTACAAAGGGGGCGAAAGTTCTGACTATAGGAACAAAACGTGCAATTATAATTGTTTTGCCACCGTATTTTTCAAAAAACCTGTGAGTCTTTTCTAAGTGAGATTTATTTATTAACTTGATTTTTTTAGACTCTATAATTCTATCACCAAGGAATTTTCCTATCCAGTAGTTTACTGTGTCGCCTAATATTGCTGCCAGAGCCAATATAATAAACAATAAAAGAGGGTTAAAAGAACCCCGGGCTGCGAAAGTGCCAGCCGCAAAAATCAGGGAATCTCCCGGAAGGAAAGGGGTCACAACCAGTCCTGTCTCTGCAAAAATGGTTAAAAAGAGGATGAGATATGTAAGGGTACCGTATTGGAGAATTAACTCATTGAGATGAATATCTAAACGCAGAATAAAATCAAAGACTTGTTTGAGGAAATCCATATACTTTTAATGAAATTAAATAATCCTTAAAAATAAGAATTTATTTGAAGAACTTGCAATAAATATGATTAGAAAAATGCTGCGTTTGAATATTCTTTTGTTATATTAATTCCTGAATAATTAAAAGAAGTTATACAAGATAAATAATATCATCATATTAGCGAAGCCAAATATCTCAAAAACAGGCTAAGCCATAAAGACCGGGACTCTTCTACTCAAAGTAATTAGTATTGAATTATTATGAACAAATTTATTCCTACAGAAAAGACAAAGGTTAACCGTCTTCCGAAAAGGGGATTTTATGATAAAGATACCATTTATAAAATTCTGGATGAAGGAATTATATGTCACGTTGCCTTTACTTTGAAAGATAAGCCGTTTATAATTCCCATTGCCTATGTAAGAACAGGAGATAGTATTTATATTCATGGTGCAAAGTCAAACCGGATGATGAATACAATTACTGACGGCAACGATGCCTGTATAACTGTTACTTTACTTGATGGTTACGTTCTTGCCCGTTCTATATTTCACCATTCAATGAATTATCGTTCAGTTGTTGTGTTCGGGAAAGGAGAGCTCGTTGAAGATCGTGAAGAAAAAATTACAGTACTAAGAGCTTTTTCTGAAAAAATAATGCCGGGAAGATGGGATGATGTTAGGCAACCCAATGAAAAAGAACTATATTCCACAAGCGTATTAAGGTTTCATATTGAAGAAGCATCAGCTAAAATAAGAACAGGACCGGTTGCTGATGATAAAGAAGATTATGACCTTAATGTCTGGGCCGGCGTGCTTCCGGTTAAAACTACATTCGGCGATCCTCAAAAAGATGAACAACTTAAAAAAGACATAACTATGCCTGGTTATTTGCTGGATTTTGTTTCATCTAAAAATAAATAGTCATTCATAGAAAAGAAGGGAGGTAAATATGCAATCGTTTCAAAATGAAGTTCTTTATCCGAGACTTACCGGTAATATGAAATTTGTTGGCATTTATTATATGGTTGTCGGCGTTTTAACTTCTATTACAATTATTGGTGCAATCATTGGCATACCAACATTTCTTGCTGGTTCAAGGTTGAGAGATGCAGCAGAAAATCTGAAGTTATATAATGAAAATAAATCTGATGAAACATTGAACCGGGCTTTTAACTTACAAAACTCTTCTTTCTTTATTTATAAAATACTAATAATAATTTCACTGGTTTTCTTAGTGCTTTATATAATCGGTATAATTGCATTTTTAAGTACCTATAGTCTTTCAAATTTTCCAAAAGTTTGATAACTTTTTAAAACCCTTAAGTCCCTGCATACCCCCGTTATGCAGGGCAATTATTTTAGAACCTTTAGGGAAAACACCCTGTTTGATCATTTCATAAATCCCAAACATCATTTTACCGCTGTAAATGGGCTCAAGTTTGATTCCGTTCTGATTTTCAAAATCAGAGATAAAATCTATTAACTCTTTTGTTATTTTTGCGTATCCACCAAAATGATAATTTGTAACTATCTGCCAATTATTATTGCTTGTCGTTCCCGTAATATTCAGCAGATTATCAATTTCGTTTATTAAAAAAGCACCATCTTTTAATACTGAAAAACCTAAAGCCCTTTGATCCTTTCTTAACCCAGTAATTAAACCTGCTAAAGTTCCGCCAGTACCACAAGCTGTACAGATGCAATCAAAAGGTATATCTATATCGTTTAATATTTCTTTGCATCCTTTAACTGCAAGTGGATTCGTTCCTCCTTCAGGGATGAGATAAAAATTCTCGTATTTAGCTTTGATAGACGATAAGAATTCTGCATTGTATTTATCCCGATAAGAAATTCGGTCGAGATAATTGATTATCATTCCATGTTCTTTAGCAAAAGTAAGAGTTGGATTTAATGGAATATGTTTTTCTCCGCGGATAATGCCGATAGTTTTAAAACCGAAGAGTTTTCCCGCGGCGGCTGTCGCATATATATGATTAGAATAAGCACCACCAAAAGTTAGTAGAGTATCATAATCGCCTTTATTAGCCTCGAATAAATTATATTTTAATTTGAACCATTTGTTTCCTGAAATTTCAGGGTGAATCAAATCAAGCCTTTTAATAAAGAGTTCTACACCAGAATCAGCAACAGAAGTATCATTTATCTTTTGTAGTGGCGTTGAGGGATTTTTTAATAATTCTTTAAGAAGCATAATTAATTATAATAAAAATCAGGTTAGAAACTAAAAATAGGACAGAATAGAAAGAGGAGGCGTTTATTTAAAAACGCCTTTTATATTTTAATTATCTCCTGAGGATAGCCAAACATTATTTGAGTCATTAATATCCGGCAGTTTAGCGTCAGGATCCAAAATAACTGAAGTAACCATGCTAGTGGAGGGATAATAAAAGCTAAATTCATCATTGCTATGCCAGATTTCAACAGGAAGTTTTACATTTTCAACTTTACCGTTTGATTGTGTGATTTCAGCTACAACAGGCATAGGTAATCTTTGATTATTTTTGATCTTAATAATTACACCTTTAGTTGTATCGTTATCAATATATTTTACACTTTCAACAGCCTGATCAATTTTCCATTTTTTATAGAACCATCCTTTCCAGAAATAATTTAAATCTTCACCAGTGCCGTTATTCATAGCTCTGAAGAAATCATTTGGTTGAGGATGTTTGAAAGCCCAATGTTTTATATAATTTCGGAATGCATAATCAAATCTTTCAGGGTTAAGGATATATTCACGCAGCATGACTAGTCCCAAAGCAGTTTTATAATATTCAGCAGGGTGTACATATTGTCCTGGGATATTATCAGCATATGTAATTATAGGGGGGAAATTTTTTAAGTTAAAATACGGGACAAACTCTTGCGCAGGATTTCCTCCTTTTGGGGCATACTCATGATC
>CAZQQD010000098.1:9330-10566 GCA_964595355.1 uncultured Ignavibacteriaceae bacterium
TCAAACCATCTTTTTGAAAAATCTTCTACACTGGCTTTTAAATATTCTGTTGATCTGCTCCACGCTGAATCACCTACACTTTCGACCGGGTAAACAGACATTGCCAGAGCTTTTCTTCCACTTGGTAAATTTAATTTTGCAGCATCCCAGATAAATGCTTTTGATGAAGCCCAGGCAACATCGCGGGAGTTTTTCATTTTGAAATGCCAGGTTAATCTTTTTTTATGTGTTGGCCTGGAAGCTTCATTTAGAATATCTTTTTCTGACCTGATTATAACCGTTTTATTACTTTTTCTTGCTTTTGCAAGTCTGTTCAATTCTGTTGTTGTTAAAACTTCTTTTGGGTTTACAAGTTCTCCTGAACCAACTACGATCTGGTCAGCAGGAACATTAACATAGTAATCATAATTCCCGTACTCGCAGTAAAATTCTCCTGCTCCGAGATAGGGAAGAGTATTCCAACCAATTACATCATCGTAAACACACATCCTGGGAAACCATTGAGCGACTTCGTATATGGTTCCATTTTTTGTTTTCATACTCCTCGTACGACCTCTAGCTTTTGACTGTAAGATGTATGAATAATCAATATTAATTTTAAGTACTCCACCATTGCTACTCAAAGGTTGTTTTAGTCTTATTTGCATTCTCGTATCAGATACACCATAATCAGGTTTGTAAGATTTCCCTTTATAAGTAATAGTTAAGGCTTTTATTTCATAGCCTTCTGTTGTTTCAACAGGCGGCTGTGTTGAATTGTTAATGATGTTTCCACGTGAATCTTTTTTAAGAATATTTTGATCCATTTGTAGCCATAGGTAATCGAGATTATTAGGACTATTATTTTTATAAGTAATTACTTCATTACCTGATATTCTATTTGTCTTTTCATCAAGACTTACATTTATTTTATAATCAGGTCTGTTTTGCCAATAATCTTTGCCGGGCGTTCCGTCATTATTCCTGTATGCACTCGACTTTCCGGCTAAAAAGGTAGGATCGAATGCTTCGTAAGAATTATATACACTGTTCTGCTGAGCCAGGGTGCTTAGACTCAGCAGAAACAGTACGGTAGTTAGTGTAAAGAAAAAATATTTCGGTTTCATAAATTTTAAATATTGTTTAGATTAATTTATCTTCTTCGGCTTGATTCCCGTTTCTGATAACCACTTGTCCAAACGTTATTATCCGGATTAACGTCGGGCAATAGGTGTTTGGGATCAATAGTAACAGAAT
>CAZQQD010000099.1:0-10380 GCA_964595355.1 uncultured Ignavibacteriaceae bacterium
CGGATGTTCGCTTTGTGTTGATGTGTGTCCGGCTAAGAATAAAACAAACACCAGCTTAAAATCGATCAATATGGAAGAACAGTTACCGCTGAAAGAAACAGAAAGAGCAAACTGGGATTTTTTCCTTACTTTACCTGACTATGACAGAACGAAAATTAACACAGCACAGGTTAAGGATTCTCAATTCCTTGAGCCGCTATTTGAATTCTCTGGCGCTTGCTCGGGCTGTGGTGAAACTCCTTATGTGAAATTAGCAAGCCAGCTGTTCGGTGACAGAATGCTTGTTGCAAATGCAACCGGTTGTTCATCGATTTATGGTGGTAATCTTCCTACAACTCCCTGGACAAAAAACAAAGATGGAAAGGGCCCTGCCTGGTCAAATTCACTTTTTGAAGATAATGCAGAATTTGGATTAGGCTTTAGATTAGCAATAGATAAACATATTCTTCAGGCCAAAGGGCTGCTAACCAAATTAGCTTCAGAGATTGGCGAAGACATTGTAAATGATTTAATAAATACTGATCAGAAAGATGAAGCCGGAATTTATGAACAAAGACAAAGAGTTGAAGAACTAAAGAAGAAATTAGCGGATCCTAAATTTGCTAAAAATGATGATGTTAAAGATTTACTTAGTGTTGCAGATTATCTCGTTAAAAAGTCAGTATGGATAATGGGCGGCGATGGATGGGCTTATGACATTGGCTACGGTGGACTTGATCACGTACTTGCTTCCGGGAAAAATGTTAATGTGCTTGTTCTTGATACGGAAGTTTATTCAAATACCGGTGGACAGATGTCAAAAGCAACACCAAGAGCGGCAGTTGCTAAATTTGCAGCAGGCGGTAAACCTTTAGGTAAAAAAGACCTTGGTTTGATGGCAATGTCTTACGGAAATGTCTATGTAGCAAAAGTTGCTATGGGTTCAAATGATGCTCAAACTGTAAAAGCATTTCTTGAAGCTGAAGCGTATGAAGGCCCTTCATTGATAATTGCTTACAGTCACTGTATAGCCCACGGAATAAATATGGGTACAGCAATGAAAAATCAGAAAGCCGCTGTTGATTCAGGTTACTGGCAGCTTTACAGGTTTAACCCAGATGCTACAAAAGAAGGAAAGAATCCGTTTAAGCTTGAATCCAAAGGGATGAAAATTCCGTTGAAGGATTATGCTTATATGGAAACAAGATATAAAATGTTAACAAAATCCGATCCTAAAACAGCTGAGGAACTAATAAAACTTGCTCAGCAGGATGTTAAAGACAGGTGGAATACTTATGAACAATTAGCTGCTGAAAAACCTGTAGAGAATAAAGAAAGTAAATAATAGTAGAAATTTTAAAGGATAAAAAAATGAATCTCGAGACTAATTATCTTGGCTTGGAATTAAAAAATCCTATTGTTCCTTCTGCCGGACCTTTATCCGCAGAAATTTCAAACTTCAAAAAATTTGAAGATGCAGGTGCAGCAGCGGTTGTAATGTATTCTTTGTTTGAAGAGCAGATAGAGCACGAAGCTATGGAGTTGGACTATCACACATCTGTTGTTGCTGATAGTCATGCAGAAGCAACTTCATATTTTCCAACAGAGGTTGAATTTAAATTAGGACCTGATCAATACCTTGAGCATATCAGGAAAGCTAAAGAAGCTGTTGATATTCCTATCATCGGAAGCCTGAATGGGAAGTCTCTTGGTGGTTGGACTGACTATGCAAAAAAAATTGAACAGGCTGGGGCAGACGCTCTGGAGTTGAACATCTACAGGCTTGCTACAAATCCTGAGCAAACAGGGTACGATGTGGAAAAAGAATATCTCGATATAGTTAAACAAGTTAAATCTTCTGTTGAAATTCCCATCGCTGTAAAATTGAGTCCATATTTCAGCTCGATGTCCTGGATGGCCAAGCTATTCGAAGAAGCAGGTGCGGATGGATTGGTTTTATTTAACAGGTTCTATCAACCTGACATCGATCTTGAAAACCTTGAAGTTGTACCGAATGTTTTGTTGAGTACTCCGATGGATATGAGACTGCCTTTAAGATGGATTGGAATACTTTATGGAAAGGTTGGGCTCGATCTTGCAGCTACCAGCGGAATCGATAATGAAAAAGATGTACTAAAAATGATTATGGCAGGTGCCAAAGTTACACAAATGCTTTCCAGCTTACTGAGAAACGGCATTGAACACATTACTGATGTCCTTACTAAAATGATTTATTGGATGGAAGTGAATGAATATGAATCGCTTGACCAGATGAGGGGAAGCATAAGCCATATGAACATTGCGGATCCTTCGCTTTTTGAACGTGCAAATTATATGAAGGCGCTGAATTCATACAAATGAGATTCTTTTTTATAGGGGAAAATTAGCAGCGACTATAAATGGTCGCTGTTTTTTATTAATTAAGAAGTAAAATTCTTTGCCTTTTTAATTATCTTTACAGTTATTATCCTTGTAACATAATTAGATATATGAAGACTTTATTTCTTGCGCGTCACGCTAAATCAAGCTGGGAAAACAAAAACATTACCGATTTCGAAAGAGGCTTAAATGATCGTGGTAAAAGGGATGCTCCTTTTATGGCAGGCATTTTAAAAAAGAAAAAAATAAAAATTGATTTGATCCTTTCCAGCCCGGCTGTAAGAGCCTTTAAGACAGCTAAAATTTTTGCTAAGGAATTGGAAATTAAAGAAAACGAAATTGTAACAGATGAAAATATTTATGAAGCTGATCGGAAAGATTTATTGAAAGTTCTTATTAGCACAGGTGATTCAATTAATAACCTGGTATTGTTCGGACATAACCCAGGACTAACATATCTTTCAAATTATTTATGCGATTATGAAATTGACAACATTCCAACATGTGGAATAGTGTGTATGCAGTTAGATTTTGGTTCCTGGAAATATCTTGGAAGTAAATCTTGCAATTTTATATTTTTCGAATACCCTAAAAAATACTTCTAGTAAAGTTTAGTATTTAACTTTTTTGAAAGAAAAAATTAAATAAGATGAAAATAGCAGTGTTTGGAGCAACCGGGGTACTCGGACAAAATCTGGTGCCTCTTTTATTAAAACATGGCTATCACGTAATGGCTCCGGTAAGGTCGGTTTCAAAAGCAAAAAAAGTTTTGCCTCCAAAAACGGAAAAATTGGAATATGATTTATTGGATGGTGAAATTGATTACCTGAAGGCTTTGTTAGAAGGTTCAGATTGTGTTATACATATCGCTACTTCAATACCTACAGATTTTAATAAACCTGATGCATGGATAACTAACAGCAGACTCAGGACAGAAGGAACTAGAAAATTAATAAAGGCCTCACTCAAGGCTGGAGTTACAAGGTATATTCAACAAAGTATAGTTATGGCTTATAGTGATGGTGGAGAGGAATGGATAAATGAAGAACACCCGTTGGATGAATCACCCGAACGTGAGTTGATATGTGCGCCAGTGATTGAAATGGAAAACCTAGTAAGGAAAATTCCCGAAAATGTAATGGATTGGTTTATCTTGCGAGCGGGCATTTTTGTTGGTAAAGGTACCTTTCAGGAAAAAACTATTAAAGATCTTAAAGACGGTTTGAATATAGTTTCAGGAAATGGAGAAAATTATGTTTCTTTCATCCGGATTGAAGATATAGCTGATGCAATTCTTAAATCAATAGAAAATGAATCGGCTAATCTCACTTTAAATATAGTTGACAAACCTGTAAAGCAAATTGATTATCTAAAAAATATTGCAGAAAAAATTGGAGCTATAACTCCTGTCCAGAATCCCAAATTACCGAGGCCGCCATCTTTCCGCTGTTCCAATCTCCGTGCGCAATATTCAATAAACTGGAAGCCAAACTACAATATTTATCCATTTTAAGTCATTTTCTGATAAAATTAGTTAAAACAGCTTGATTATATTTTTAAGCTCGCTTAAATTTGTTTCAACAACGAACTTAATTATGCAGAATATATCAAAAGAAGATTATCTGGGTATAATCTATAAGTATAAAGATGACAATGGAGAAATTAAGGCGAATCTTATAGCGGATAAGCTTCATATTTCCGGTGCTGCTGTTACTGATATGTTAAAGAAGCTTTCCCGTGATGGACATATTATTTATGAAAAATATAAAGGCATCCGCCTGACAGAATCCGGAGAAAGTTACGCAAGAAATATGGTCCGCCGCCACAGGATATGGGAAGTATTTCTGAATCAGATAGTCGGCATGCCGTGGGAGAAAGTGCATGAAGAAGCGAACAGGCTGGAACATTCTGCTTCCGATGAATTAATAAATAGGCTTGAAGAAATGCTTGAGTACCCGGAATATGATCCGCACGGAGATCCGATTCCTTCTAAAGAAGGAAAAGTTCCAAAGCTTCGGAAGCACGTTAAGCTTGCGGAACTAAAACAAGGGCAGGTCGGCACCGTAATACGTGTAAATGATTTTGATGATCAGTTTCTAAGTTACATTTCGAAGATCGGGATAAAATTAAAAGAGTTAATTCTTATTCAAGAAAAAAGAAAATTCGATAAGTCCCTGCGGATAATAGTAAAAGGTAAACCCTGTAACATAAGCGACAAGGTTGCAGAGAATATTTTTGTAGAGATTAAAAAAACATAAAATATGAGTGAAGCCAAATCATTGGCAGAAGTTCATTCTTCTGTAGATATAAGTAAACAGAAAAAATTCTGGCGAAGGCTGTTCCTTTTTACAGGTCCGGCATTTATGGTTTCCGTTGGTTATATGGATCCTGGTAATTGGGCGACTGATCTTGCAGGCGGAGCAAGGTTTGGCTACAAATTAATCTGGGTGATCCTTCTCGCTAACTTAATGGCCATTCTGTTCCAGACTTTATCTGCGAGACTGGGAATTGTAAGCGGCAGAGATTTGGCGCAGGCCTGTCGTGATCATTATCCTAAAAAGATAAACTATGTTTTATGGATTCTTACCGAAGTCGCTATTGCGGCAACGGATCTGGCCGAAATAATCGGATCAGCGGTGGGTCTTTTTCTTCTTTTCGGTATACCAATTATGTGGGGAGTTGTAATTACATCATTTGATGTGCTTATACTGATGTTATTGATGTCTTTAGGTATTAGGAAGATGGAAGCCTTTATTCTCGCACTTGTTGCAACGATTGGTATTTGTTTTGGTTTCGAAATGCTTTTATCTAAACCGGATATAGGTTCGATTTTGACAGGGTTTATACCTACTACAATGAACACTGACGCACTTTATATTTCTTTGGGAATTATAGGTGCAACAGTTATGCCTCATAATCTCTACTTACATTCAGCGCTCGTGCAGTCGCGTAATATTGAGAGAACCCCACCTGGAATGAGAGAAGCAAATAGGTTTAATCTGATTGATTCAGTTGTTGCATTAAATGCCGCATTCTTTGTGAACGCATCCATTTTAATTCTGGCTGCAGCAGTTTTTTTTACAAGCGGGCATTCGGAAGTTGCTTCCATTATCGATGCTCATGCATTATTGGCCCCTTTACTTGGAAATAGTTTTGCACCGATCGCTTTCGGCATTGCATTGCTGGCTGCAGGCCAATCATCCACAATTACCGGTACTTTTGCGGGGCAGATTGTTATGGAAGGTTTTATAGGTCTAAAAATAAGGCCGTGGCTCAGAAGACTAATTACTCGATTAATAGCAATTGTACCAACATTATTTGTAATTAAAATATCTGGTGATAGAGCAGTCGATGAACTATTAATTTTTTCACAGGTTGTGCTGTCATTGCAATTACCTTTTGCATTAATTCCTCTTTTACACTTTACTGCCAGTAAAATAAAAATGAAAGAATTTGCATCCCGGAATGTATTGAGGATTATAGCCTGGTTAGCGGCAGGCCTGATCATTGCATTGAATTTGAAACTGGTTTATGATTTTGCTGTCGAAAATATCTCCGGGCAGGGCATCTTACCAGTTTTTATTAAATTTGGGTTTATTCCATTTAGTTTATTTATGGTCTTGCTTCTATTATGGATTACTATTGAACCTTATTTGAAGAAAGAAAAATTGGAAAAGATACTTCCTCCACAAATAGCACTTAAGAAAACCAGACATCATGATAGAGAAACAATGGGATATAAAAAAATCGGAATAGCACTTGAAGGAAAATTAGGTAGGGATCAACAGATTGTTGAAGGTGCTTACCCGTTCATTAATTCAACAGATGCTGAAATTTATTTTATACATTGTGTAGAAACAGCAACGGGAAGGTTTATTGGCGACATGGTCGCCGATAAAAGAGCAAATGAAATGGATGAGTACTTAAAGCAATTTTCGGATAAATTAGAAAAAGAAAATTTTGCAACTCATACAATAATCGGGGGCGGCGAACCGGAAGATGAAATTGCAAGAATATGCAAGATCGAAAATATTGAATTGCTGATAGTAGGCAGCCACGGCCATAAGTTTTTGAAAGATATTGTATATGGCTCAACTGCTAATGAGGTTAGGCACAGAGTTCGTGTACCGGTGTTAGCAATACCGGTTGAGGATTAAAAAAAAAGAGGATCTAAATTTTAATGACAAATGATACTAATACTCTTGACAAGCAAACAATTAGCACATGGAAATATCATCTGCAAGATGAAATAGATGCAGCATTCCTTTACCGGATTCTTGCAGGACTGATTAATAATGAGAAAAGAAAAAAAATCTATCTGCAATTGGCAAGTGTGGAAGATAAACACGTTGAGGCATGGAGAGATCTTTTATTAAAAAATAATGTGAAAATTAAAAATGAGGAGCCTACAACTAAGGCAAAAATCTTAGTCTGGTTCTCAAATAGATTTGGTACTTCACTCTTAACAAGAATGATGCTTCAGGAAGAAGCAACAGAAGTAAAATCATATTTAGGCCTATATAAAAGTAATCCCGAAGGACAAACCAAAGATATTGCACTTAGATTAGCTCGTGACTCAGCAGAACATGCGAATAAATTAATGGATACCGATGATGTTGGTGAAGAGCCGTGGCACAGTTCTGAGTCAGGTGGAATTTTAAGGAATGTAGTTTACGGTTTTAATGACGGGCTCACTGCTAATTTTGGTTTGATAGCCGGAGTGATTGGAGCCAGCGCAGCTCCACATTTAATTTTGATTTCGGGATTAGCCGGACTGATTGCGGATGCATTATCAATGGGTTCATCAGGATATTTAGCAGCAGTAAGCGAAAAGGAAGTCTTCGAACACGAAAAAAGAATGGAAAAAGACGAGATCAAATTTATGCCAGAACTTGAAACGGAAGAATTGGCTCTCATTTATGAAACTAAGGGAATGAATTCAGAAGATGCAAAAAGGCTTGCCGTTGAAGCAATGAAAAATCCTGAACAGGTGCTTGAAGAGAAAATCAGGGAAGAACTTGGTATTGTGGAAAGCCCGCAGAGCCCTTTAAAAGAAGGATGGATAACAGGTTTGGCAACAGCAATAGGAGCTTTAATTCCTGTTTTCCCATTTTTCTTTTGGAGCGGTACACCGGCAATTGTGGTTTCTTTCATTATTTCAATGACCGCTCATTTTGGTGTCGGTGCAGCAAGAAGTTTCTTTACCGGTCGCGGGATTTTCAGGAGCGGTTTTGATATGTTTGTCGTTGGGTTTGGTGTTGCAGCGGTCGGTTATTTTATCGGGGAACTAATTCTGAAATTTTTATAAAAACAAAGGAAAGTTATGATGAAAAAAATCAGAATTTTATCCTGGAATGTGAATGGGATTAGAGCAGCATATAAAAAGGGCTTTTTAGATTGGCTTAAAAAAGAACAGCCGGATATTTTGTGTATACAGGAAACTAAAGCACACCCGGAACAACTTTCTGATGAATTACTAAATGTAGAAGGGTATCATTCTTATTTTTCTTCCGCAGTAAAAAAAGGTTATAGCGGCGTTGCTATTTATTCTAAGCTTGAACCCAAAAGTATAAAGAATGGATTCGGAATTGAAAAGTTTGACAGTGAAGGAAGAATACTAATTGCTGAGTACGCGAATTTCACTCTTTTTAATATTTACTACCCCAATGGAAAAGCAAGACAGGAGAGACTTGATTACAAAATGGAGTTTTATGATGCGTTTTTAAAATACGTGGACAGGCTTAAGAAAAAAGGGAAAAATATTATTGTTTGTGGTGACGTTAATACTGCACACAAAGAAATCGATATTGCACGCCCAAAAGAAAATGAAAAAATTTCCGGTTTTCTTCCAATGGAAAGAGAATGGATTGATAAATTTCTTTCACACGGTTATCTCGATACATTCAGAATGTTCAACCAGGAGCCGGATAATTATACCTGGTGGGATCAAATAACCCGTGCTCGTGAAAGGAATGTCGGCTGGCGTATAGATTATTTTTATATAAGCGAAAGCCTTAAAAAGAAAATTAAAGATGCTTTTATTTTGTCCGATGTTATGGGTTCCGATCATTGCCCGATTGGCATTGAAATATAATAAATGACAAAAATTAATCCTCACCGAATTAATTTACTTCAAGATGGTGAAAAGAAACACGGTCCGGTAATTTACTGGATGAGTCGTGATCAGCGGGTACACGATAACTGGGCGCTTCTTTTTGCACAAAATCTTGCTAAAGAAAATAATTCCGAATTAGCTGTAGTATTTAATCTGGTTCCCGACTTTTTGGAGGCTACAATCCGACAATATGGATTTATGCTAAAGGGCTTACAGCAAATGGAAAAGGAATTAGAGAAATACAATATCCCCTTTTTCCTGTTGAAAGGGAAACCTGAAAAAACGATTTCGAATTTCATAAAAGAAAATAATGCTAGTGTAATTGTTTCTGATTTTGATCCATTACGAATTAAAAGAGTCTGGAAAAGAGACTTGGCAAAAAAAATAAAAATTCCTTTCTATGAAGTTGATGCACATAATATAGTTCCCTGTAAATACGTTTCGCAAAAAATAGAATTCGGTGCTTACACAATTCGGCCCAAAATTCATAAAGCTCTTCCTGAATTTCTCGATGAATTCCCGAAACTTCTCAAAATGAAAAAGCCGGAAGCTTTGCGCCCTAAAAAGATTGATTGGGAAAAAGTTAAAAAAAATCTAAAAGTAGATTTTTCTGTAAAAGAAGTGGACTGGATTATCCCGGGAGAAAAAGAAGCAAAAAAAGCCTTGCGGAAATTTATTCATAAAATGCTTGATAATTACGACGGACAAAGAAACGACCCGACAAAAGATGCCCAATCAAATTTATCTCCTTATTTACACTTTGGACATATATCTGCACAGCGAATTGCTCTTGAAGTGTATAAATTGGAAAATCATTCAAAATCTATTGAAGCATTTCTGGAAGAATTAATTGTACGCAGAGAGTTATCAGACAATTTTTGTTATTACAACACAAAGTATGATTCTTTTGATGGATTTCCTGAGTGGGCAAAGAAAACTCTGAATGAACATAGAAAAGATAAAAGAGAATTTATTTATTCGTTAAGACAATTTGAGAAAGCGAAGACGCATGAAGATCTGTGGAATGCTGCACAGAAACAATTAACGGAAACCGGTAAGCTTCATGGTTATATGAGGATGTATTGGGCAAAGAAAATTTTGGAATGGTCAAAATCTCCTAAAGATGCATTGAGAATATCAATTTATCTTAATGATAAATATGAACTTGACGGGAGAGATCCGAATGGATATATTGGTTGCGCCTGGTCTATTGGTGGCGTGCATGACCGTGCATGGACTGAGCGAAATGTTTTTGGTAAGATAAGATATATGAATTACAACGGCTGCAAACGTAAATTTGAAGTGGGAACTTATATCAAAAAGTGGCAATAGAGTTCGTTTTGATAATAATTTTTAGTTTTGTGTATTTATATATGTTTTCCATTTCCTTAAATTTACCCACGAATTTTTAACAAAGTAGCCTAAAGATAAATGAAAGAATATAGAGTTTTGTTATTCTATAAATATGCAGAGGTTGAAGACCCTGAAGCTTTTATGCTGGAACACCTGGAATTTTGTAAAACTAATAATATTACAGGACGTGTTTTTGTTGCAACAGAAGGCATTAACGGAACTGTCTCAGGGAAAGTTTTTGATATAGAAAACTATAAAAATAATTTGAGAAGCTATCCGCAGTTTTCAGATATCATCTTCAAGGAAGATGAAGAAGACAAACCCGCTCATTCAAAAATGCACGTGCGTGCGAAAAATGAAATTGTAAATTCCAAACTTCTTGGCACATCACTTGAAAACGGCGGGAAAAGATTAACACCGGAACAACTTAAAGAATTTTACGAGAGTGGTAAGGATTTTATTATAGTTGATGCACGCAACTGGTACGAAAGTAAAATTGGCAGGTTTAAAGGTGCCTTAACACCTCCGATGGAGAAATTCAGAGACTGGCCAAA
>CAZQQD010000100.1:0-1095 GCA_964595355.1 uncultured Ignavibacteriaceae bacterium
TGATTTCCTTTTTTTTCTTTTGCGTTCTCAATGGCTTTGGTTTCCAGAGATATTTTTCCATAATAACACAGCCATCTTTATCGAATTCAATTCCTTCCGAACGAAGCATATCTTCCATCAAATCGGGATCACCGAAATGTAATCGCCCTGTTAATGCGCCGTACCTGTTTACTACTCTGTGACACGGCAAACCTGTAACACTTGCACCGTTTATTGCCCAGCCGACTGTTCTTGCAGCGCCTCTCGTTCCGCAAGCCTCTGCTATATCTCCATAAGTAGTTACCTTTCCATAAGGGATTTTTGCTACTACTTTGTAAATTTTTGAAAAAAAATCTAATTTCTTTTTCATAGTTTATATTTTAATAAACGAGGTTATTTGCTAAATGATCGTCACATATTGTTATTGAACATACAAACAAATGCAACATATTTTTGTTTAGACGGGATTATTTCCGAATTCGGTAAAATATTTTGAAATATCAACACTGTTTAAGAATACCCTGCAGAAAAGCGCCTGCGAATTGGGATTAAAAAAATGAGCATCTTTTAATTCAACTTCTTTATTGTGAACAAGAGTCTTTAATCTAGAGGTAGCATAAATTTGTAAATTTTCTGGAGGAGTATTATAGCCTGATATTTTCACTATATCACCCTTACGTCCTTCAAAAACCCAATTTGGAGAAACTTTTATAGTATCTCCATCAATTATTTCTATAACTTTAAATTTTGCCATTTTATTTTTCAGGTTCTACATTAATTAGTTCATTCTCTCTGGCGATTTCTAATTGTTCAGTTTCCAATATTTCTCTCGCATCAACTAATTTCAAAACAATTCGCATTAAGTAAATTATAGCGTCTACAAACAATATTATACTTAATGATAATAATACTATTGAAAAAATATGATTATAAAGGTTAAAAACGTTTTGTCGTACAAGCGAATCAAATAATAGGAGAAGCATTGATAAGGATAATAAAGAAAAAAGGGTAATGATACATTTTTTAGGTTGCAAAAATTCGAGCATCCCTAATTTTATATTTATTTCATTCTCCATTTCTTTATATGCTAAAGCTTGCTGGAAACATGGTCTAATC
>CAZQQD010000100.1:1105-1522 GCA_964595355.1 uncultured Ignavibacteriaceae bacterium
TTCTTTCACTTTGTTGTATAAATTCAATTCCTTTAATTTGTTTGTCTTTAGCCTCTTTAAAATCGGCTTCAATTATTTCATCAATATTTTCCTTTTGACTATTTAATTTACTGATAATTTTTCCTCTATCGGAAATATAAGTTGTTAATAAATAAGAGGTAATTGGAGCAATGAAACTTATTACACCTATTAATAGCTTTGAAAAAATATCTACAAATTCTTTTATCAACTTTACACTAGAATGTTAATTATACAGACTATCAGTATTACAAATAATATTTATTAATTATAAGAAATATTTGAAACAAATTGAATATATATTTATGAAATAATTTGTCAAAAAATACACGCAGATTATTTTAATTTTTGCTAAACTTTAATAAATAAGCTTTTATGAATCTGTTCAGATCCCCATCC
>CAZQQD010000100.1:1532-10220 GCA_964595355.1 uncultured Ignavibacteriaceae bacterium
ACCTAAATTCTAATATCTATATACTAAGAGTCAATTCTTACTAAACTTTAACAAATAAGCTTTTATAAACCTGTTCAAATCTCCATCCATCACTTTTTGCACATCTGAGGTTTCTACATCAGTTCTGTGGTCTTTAACCATATTGTAAGGATGGAAAACATACGAGCGTATCTGACTCCCCCACTCTATTTTCATCTTACTTTTTTCAACTTCATCGAGTTCTGCTTCCTGTTTCTCGAGTTCAATCTGGTACAGTTTTGATTTGAGAAGTTTCATCGCATTCACGCGGTTCTGTCCCTGCGAACGTTCACTCTGGCAGGCAGCAACAGTATTTGTAGGAATATGAGTAATCCTTACAGCAGTTTCAACTTTGTTTACGTTCTGTCCTCCCTTTCCACCGGATCTGTATGTATCAACTCTTAAATCAGCAGGATTAATTTCTATTTCAATTGTATCATCAACTTCGGGAATAACAAAAACAGAGGCAAAAGATGTATGTCTCCGTTTATTGGAATCGAATGGAGAAATCCTCACAAGACGATGAACACCATTTTCAGCTTTCAGATAACCGTAAGCAAATTCCCCTTCTACTTCAATTGTTGCACTCTTAATTCCGGCGCCATCTCCTTCAAGGATATCAACAAGAGTCATTTTATAACTGTTTTGCTCACCCCATCTCATATACATTCTCATAAGCATATCGGCCCAGTCCTGTGATTCGGTTCCGCCTGCTCCGGAATGAATTGTAAGTATACAATTCTTCGAATCATCTTTACCGCTAAGCATATTTTTCAATTCTGCATTTTCAATTGCTTCCTTTACTTCATCTAATTCCTTTTGGATTTCGCCTTCAAAGGAAGCATCATTTTCCATTTGTGCAAGCTGGATTATCTCTTCGAGGTTTTGGGATTTGTCGTGTACCTCTTTCCACAAATTTACCCACAACTCGAGAGATTTTATTTCCTGCAGGGTTTTCTGAGCAGCAATCTGGTCATCCCAGAAAGAAGGTTGGCCGGTTTGGTTTTGTAACTCTTTTACTTTTGAATCTTTTGTATCGACGTCAAAGATAACTCCGTAAATTATCGATTCTCTTTTTATAGTCCTTTAACGTTTTTAATTCTTCTTCGTACATATTGTCTCCTGATTATATTATTTATTTTTAGACATCTAATTCCAACCGCAACATTGCACTCGCTAAAATTTTCCCTTGCGCATCGTGTTTAAGAGAAACAGTTCCGCCCCCACCAAGTGTATTATGCAAGAGAAAGTTTATTGCGCGTATGTTTGGCATTTCATATCGCTCAACCTTACCAAAACAAATTCCTTCGAAATGCTTTTTTACTCTTTCAGTTGTGAGATGTTTTTTTATAATCTCGAAACCTTTGTCGTCGTACGCAATAACACCGACGTTTCCTGCATCACCTTTATCACCGCTTCTTGCATGGGCAATATCTAATAATTTCATTTTCATTATTTCAACTCCAGAATTTTGACATGTGGCTCAACTAAATTTTTAGGTATCAATGCAGGCCAATAAGCAATGACCTCGCTAGGTTTTGGTCTACCTCCGGCAAAGCCTGTAACACTTGGCGGACCAGTTAAAATCAATGGTGCTATTTCTTTTCCAAATCTTGCTACTGAGTCCTTATCACCGGATCGCACCGCAATTCGCAGCATTATTTCATTAATATTATCTTCATCTAATTCTTTTGAAAGTGGTCCCTGTGTTGAATTGTAGCCAATAAACTCTGTCCTGATTTCATCAAATTTCAAATCCAGGTTTTCCAGTCTTTTTCTTAAAATTTTATCGGCTGCTTTCGCTTTGGACAAAGCCTGCGGCCAGGAATATGTCAATGAACCAATAGCCGAATAACCGTCCGAATAAGAACAGGATACTTTATAAAATTCTGTTTCCTTATTTCCTTTTACGTCGTAAACTTTCACCCTGTTATTTCCAAGATCTTCCAATCTAATGGAAGAAAAGTCCGCGACACAATCAGGCGTGATATACGATTTGGGATCTCCAATTTCATAAACAAGTTGTTCCGCAACGGTTGCATATGAAACTAGTCCGCCGGTGTTTTCGTGTTTTGTTATTATCACTTCTCCATTTGGATAAGCCTCTGCAATAGGAAAACCAATCTCGGCAAAATTATCAATCGATTCCCAATCACCAAGAAAATTTCCTCCGGAAGACTGTGCTCCGCATTCAAGTATATGTCCTGCTACTGTCCCGGCTGCCATCAGATCATAATTTTTCGGATCCCATCCGAATTCATAAATCATTGGGGCCAGCGTTAAGCCGGTATCAGTTGTTCTTCCTGTGATGATAATATCTGCACCTTTCTGCAAGGCTTCAACAATTGGAAGGGCACCAAAATAAACATTAGCACTGAGGATTTTATCCTTGACTTTAGTTAATGGTTCATCGGTATCCATATTCTTTAACTCGGCTCCGGCTTCAAATAATTCATCGACCCTGTCTTTTATGTCATCACCTAAAACTACGGCAATTTTCAAATCTTCGATATCCAATTTTAAAGCTTCATCAAGTATTGCATCCGCACAAGCAACAGGATTTACTCCACCGCCATTTGTAATTACTTTAATTCCCTTTTCTTTGCAGACAGGCAGAATTCTTTTCATAAGTTCCGGCAGATCGCGCGCATAACCAAGGTTGGGCTTTTTGTTTTTTTGCTTCTGAAGAATTGACATTGTTACTTCAGCCAGATAGTCCATTACAAGATAGTCTATATCTCCTTTTGTAACCTGATGATAAGGCGCATCAATAAGATCGCCCCAAAAACCCTGACCGGATGCAATTCTGATTTTATCTTTCAACAAAGACTCCGTTTATTTTAATTTTCGATTTTCCTGGAATGTAAAAATACGAATGGAAACTATATCTACATATAGTTAGGCGATTTCTTCAACAAGAGCTGTAAATATTAAGGCTAATTTGTAAAAAGAAATTCACACAAATTCCAGATCTTTCATTTTAAATTCTAGTACAAAAATAGCCTTGTATAAACTAAATTACAATTGCTTTATAGCCGTAGCAATGGAGCCCAGCCGCTCCCTCGTCCTGAATTTTTCTGAAAACAAGCTTTAACTTCATCCCGATTTTAATTCTATCGAAATCAACATTGGCAATTTGAGTGGTTAATTTAACCCCATCATTTAGTTCAACAATACCTACAGCGTACGGTGCCTGAATAGAAAATTTATCCGACGCAATTCTGATAATCGTATAAGTTAACAGCTTACCTTCAGGATTTAGTTTTATCGTTTCAAACTGCTTGGATTTACATTCAGGACAAATTAACCTCGGAGGGAAATAAACCTGTCCACACTTTTTGCATTTACCAGCTTCAAGACGATACCTTTGTGGAATTTCTCTAAAATATTTTGGACTAATCATAACGCCTCCAGAATATTTATTACACAACTTGCTCCCGAACCACCCATGTTTTGTGTCAATCCTATTTTAGCATTCTTAACCTGTCTTTTTCCTGCCTGACCCGTTAGTTGTTCATAACATTCTATCACCTGTGCAACACCGGTCGCACCGACAGGATGACCTTTAGATTTTAATCCGCCACTTGTATTAATCGGAATCTTTCCACTTTCTAAGGATGTTAATCCTTCTTCTGCCGCCGAACCGCCACATCCTTTTTCAAAAAATCCAAGATCTTCTGAAACGACTATTTCTGCAATCGTAAAACAATCGTGTACTTCTGCAAAGTTAACATCTTTGGGTGAGATTCCTGCTATCTTATATGCCTTTTGAGCAGCGGCTGTGACTGAATTTAAAGTAGTAAAACTTTTTCTGCTGTGCAGTGCTATTGTATCTGAGGCTTGCGCAGAAGCTTTTATCCTCACAGGATTTTTAGTGAACTTTTTAGCTATATCCATCGAACATAAGATTACTGCCGCGCCTCCATCACTTACAGGCGAACAATCCAATAACCTTAAAGGATCAGCAACCAAAGTAGAATTCAAAACTTTATCAATTGAAATTTCACCTCTGAACTGAGCGTTCGGATTATTAACTCCGTTTTTGTGATTTTTAACTGCAACTGCAGCAATTTGTTCTCTGGTCGTTTTATACTGATACATATGAGCATTCGCAATCATAGCATACAGACCGGGAAAAGTTACACCCTGGTACACTTCATATTCCTGATCTGCTGCAGTTGCTAATGCTTCAGTTACATCTGCGCCGTCCGTCATTTTTTCAACGCCTCCGGCAAGAACAATCTCACTTGCACCGGAAGCAACTTCAAGGTATGCCTGTCTGAAAGCAATGCCGCCGGAAGCACAGGCAGACTCGACTCTTGTTGCAGGTATCGGACTCACCCCGAGATAATCTGCCATAACAGCACCCAAGTGTTCCTGCCCAACAAACAATCCGCTTGACATCGATCCAACATACATTGAATCAATGTGATCAACATTTGCATTTTCAATTGCTTTAAGGGCAGCCTCAACAAAAATATCTTTTATTGATTTGCCCCAGAGTTCCCCAAACTGTGTCATCCCAACACCAATTACAGCTACATCTTTCATTTCAATCCCCGCTATTCGTTTAGGATAATTTTATTTCTGTATTTTGCATATTCACCATAGTCAAGATATATCTGACCATTATTTAGCATATCTCGTACTTTTACAGCCTTGTTCTGAACATCTTTAATTTTTTTAGTGACATTAAAAATGAAACCATCACTTCCTGCTCCTGAACCGAAAGAAACCATAAAAATTTTATCACCCGGTTCAGCTACATCAAGCACAGCAGAAAGTCCCGTTGGAGAAGAACCGGAATAAGTATTTCCCATCCACGGTACAATCCATCCTGTTTCAAGTTGCTCCTTTGTAAATCCCAGTTGCTTTCCTGCCATTTGTGGAAATTTACCATTGGGCATATGAAATACAGCATATTTAAAATCTTCCGGTTTCATTTTGGACTTCTTTAAAAGATTTTTTCCGGCATTAACAATGTGCCGGAAGTATGCAGGTTCACCGGTAAATCTTCCGGCATGCCTTGGATAAAACTGGTGTTCGCGTCTCCAGAAATCAGGTGTATCAGAAGTATATGAATCTGTAAAAAGAATTTCAGCAACAACATTTTCTTTTCCCATTATAAATGCCGAACCTCCTGCAGATGCAGAATATTCGAGTGCATCACCCGGTGCCCCCTGTGAAGTATCAGCACCTATTGCAAGGGCATACTTCATTTCGCCGGCTTTTACAAGACTATAGGCAACATACATAGCCTCAGTACCAGCCTTGCAAGCAAATTCATAACTTGCGACATGCACCTCGGGACCAATTCCCAGAGCATCAATTAAAATTGTACCGCTGGGTTTCACCGCATACGGATGTGATTCGGAACCGATATAAACAGCCCCAATATCTTTAGGATCAATTTCTGCTCTAAGCAACGCATTCTTTGCTGCCTCAACTGAAATTGTTATTGTGTCTTCATCAAGGCCAGGAACTGTTTTTTCGAAGAGTCGGAGACCACGCTTAATTACTTCAGGATCGGAGCCCCATTGCTTTGCAATGCTCTCGACTTTAATACGATAACAAGGCAGGTAAGAACCAAAGCCAACTATTCCAACCATTATGTCCCCCATAATTTATTTGGGAATGCAGTTAACTACGCTCAATAATTTTTAAGTACTATTACAATATATTGAATTTTATTGAGCCAGTAAATAATAAAATCACTAAGCTCAAAAAATACTTAATATTTGCTCACAGATATTATTTAATTCTTCAATTTCTTTAACATCAAACCATTTTATTCTCTGATCCTTTCTGAACCAGGTCATTTGTCTTTTAGCATATCGTCTCGTATTTCTTTTGATAAGTTCTACTGCTCTTTCAAGTGTAATCTCACCTTCGATAAAAGAAATAATCTCTTTATACCCAACAGTATTAAGTGAATTTAAATCTTTATTGAATCCTTTCCAGATTACTCCTTTTACTTCATCAACTAACCCGGTTTCTATCATTTTATCAACACGACTTTCAATGTTTTTATATAGAGTTTTTCTTTCCCAGTTTAAGCCGTATTGAACAAAATAAAAGTCCACCTCTCTTTCATACTTTTGTTGATGAACTCCAATTTTTTCGCCAGTTAAATGATAAACCTCCAACGCTCTGATAATTCTTTTCCAGTTTGATGGCTGCATTTTCCTGGCACTTTCAGGATCAACTTGCTTCAGCTTATCATATAAAAATTCATTGCCAAATTTATCCTTCAGCTCCAATAGTTTAAGTCTGTATTCTTCATGTGTATCAACAGTATCAAATATTCCGTCTATCAAAGCTTTAATGTATAAACCTGTTCCACCAACAACAATTGGCTGTTTATTTTTCCTAAAAATCTCTTCAATAATCTTTAATGCTTCTTTTTCAAATTTACTAACATTAAAATCTTTGTCAGGCTCCAGTTGATCAATAAAATAGTGCTTAATTTTTTTAAGGTCATGCTCTTCAGGTTTTGCTGTTCCAATATCAAGATATTTGTAGATTTGTCTGCTGTCAGCAGAAATTAATTCACCATCTAATTTATCTGCCAGTCGAATTCCTAATTCTGTCTTGCCGGAACAGGTAGGACCAACAATTACAATTACTTTTCGTTCCAACCCTCTTTACCTATTAGTGGGACAAATTTAAATTCAGGGATGTCTTCCTCTTCAAATCTATTTTCATCAATCTTTGTAACTATTTTCAGCTTCTGGGAAAATTTATCTCCAACAGGGATTACTATCTTTCCACCAATTGATAATTGATTTTTTAACGATAAAGGAACTGACGGCGAACCGGCAGTAACAATTATTCCAGCAAAAGGAGCATATTCATTCCAGCCAAGTGTACCGTCCGCACATTTTGTCTTAACCCTTACAGAAAGTTTATCAAATAATTTTTGCGCTTCAATTAAAATATCATAATTTCTTTCAATGCTGTAGACTTCCATTCCCATTTGAAATAAAATCGCTGCCTGGTAACCTGAACCAGTTCCTAATTCGAGTACTTTTTGCCCAGGTTCTAATTTTAATTCCTGTGTCATAAATGCTACAGTATAAGGTTGTGATATAGTCTGACCGTAACCAATTGGAAGCGCAACATCTTGATAAGACATATGCTTAATTGCTTCAGGAACGAATTTATGCCTTTCAACTTCACCAATTGCTTTGAGAACAGAAATATCGTGAATCCCTTTCATTGATAACTGATCAACCAGTTCACTTCTTTGTGATTTATACATAAAGATTAATTAATTCAGAATAATAATTTGACTTACAAAGATAAAATAATATTCTTTAATTGTTTAATTTTGGGAAGTAACATAAATTTGAATTGTTATGATAGACTCAATAGTTGGTGCAATCCTCATCATGTGCATGAGAATTTGTGATGTAAGTATTGGAACGATGAGAACAATTCTGGTTGTTCAGGGGAAAAAATACTATGCAGGAATTGCCGGATTTTTCGAGGTACTGATTTGGGTTTTCGCTATAAGATATATTTTTCAACATCTGGATTACATTCCAAATCTTTTTGGCTATGCAGCGGGATTTGCACTGGGAAATATTATAGGCGTAACTCTGGAGCAAAAAATAGGTCTTGGCTTTGCACAACTAACTATAATTTCCAGACATTATACAGATAAAATAGCAGACACTCTGAGGAAATCAAAATACGGAGTTACAATTCTACCAGGTGAAGGAGGAGCAGGTGGCATTTCTATAATTGTTTTGATTATCCAAAGAAGCAAGCAAAAAAAGGTACTCGAACTTATAGAAGCAATTGATGAAACGGCATTTATAACAATACAGTATTCTTTGCCTTACAGGGGATTCAGACACGGTGTGAGAAAATAAATATTTATTCGACCTTTTCACAGCAGCCGCTGGCAGCTTCAGGTGCTTTTAGCTTAAATAAATTTTTAGTTATTATAAATTTCCATAATTTATCAGAAAAACTAATTGGTGCTGAAATTCCAGCCTTCATTAACTTTTTGAATTTCCTTAGAAAATAAAAAGTAATATGTAACTTAAACTCGCTCATAGTTCGCCTTTATTTTTGTTACAAGCCTGATTCCGTGTGGCTTACAGTGGTGTTATGAAATTCATCGACTGCTGATTGAGAAGAAATCGATAATTTTGTTAATCACTTAATATGCCAAGACTTATGTCCATTTTTTAATAATTATAATTAGGTATGAGAAACTAATTTGTTTCAGTTTGAATGGATTGTACTGATTTGAGGCATCACTGAGGTAATAAAATAACATTTTCTAAACAAAATTTGTTTAGAACGATTGTTGTACATTAAAAGTATAATTTGTTTATAATCATATAGAAAAATGTCACTTAATTCTACATTAAATATTTATCTTGAAATTGGCGCCATCGTTCTATCGTTAATTTTCATTGTTGGATTTTTAAACCTCTACGTGCCTTTCCCAAAAAAACTTAAGGTTTTTTTTAGTTTTTTAATTATAATCGTTGCTACTATTTGGCTATTAAATGATTTGGGAATTCTATATAATATTATAAATCCTTTATCAAATTGGATAAGAGCTATAAAATAAAAAATCCTGATTGAAAATCAGGATTTTTTTAGAGGCGCCGGTCGGATTCGAACCGACGAATAAAGGTTTTGCAGACCTTC
>CAZQQD010000101.1:0-10035 GCA_964595355.1 uncultured Ignavibacteriaceae bacterium
TTAATTGTTTCTTTAAAATTGAAATTGATAAGATACATTTATTTCCATATTTTTGAATAAATAATTTGTTATTTGAAATTTGTTTTTGATTTTTTAGACTTGGGGCTATAGCTCAGCTGGGAGAGCGCTTGAATGGCATTCAAGAGGTCAGCGGTTCGATCCCGCTTAGCTCCACGGAAATTTGATGTAGTCATTAGGAGAGCGTCCCGATGAAATCGGGAAGGTCAGCGGTTCGATCCCGCTTAGCTCCACAGGAAATTTGATGTAGTCATTAGGAGAGCGTCCCGATGAAATCGGGAAGGTCGGGAGTTCGATCCTCCTTAGCTCCACAGAAATATAAAGGCTTACTTTTAGTAAGCTTTTTTTGTATTGACTCAGCTTTAAATTGCTAGCATAAAATCGCGGGGAGGCTTGCGGACTATAAGGAGGAATATGCTTAACAGAGCTTGATTCCCCCTGCACCAAATTCCCGGACACTTGACTGTGTATCCTGCACCGGCCACTGAAATAATGTTTTGTTCCATTATTGAGTAATTCTGCCAGGGAAATCTGCCCCTGTTGTAATTGCCATATGTGGGATATACGAATGACAAATGGGGGATATGTATTTAAAAGGCAGTTGAAGGCTTGCTGAAGCGCATCTGGAGCGGAGGTGGAGCGCACCTGGAGCGAAGGTGGAAGGGTTTTATAAGTTATATAAAATAGTGGCGATCTATGCCCTTCTTTCACTCATTTCAAAACCGGGCACTATATAGGGAGCCCTGACTAAGACACTACCGCTTTTTCATTTTAAAGTAAATTTTATGTTATTTTGATGTTCGGGGGAAATTAATTTGTGTAATTTCAAATTTACCGGGAATTAATGAACCCTTTTCCCATCAATAGCTACTACAAAAAGGTTCTGAGAATAGCTCTTCCGGCAATTGCAGGGCTTTCTACACAAATGGTGCTTTCCCTTGTTGATACCGCTATGGTTGGCAGGCTGCCTGAGGCAACATTTGCTCTTGCTGCAATGGGGCTCGGAGTACTTGCAACGTGGGCGTTAATTAGTTTCTTCTCCAGCCTTGCAACAGGAACGCACGTGCTTGTTGCGAGAAAATTTGGGGAGAGCGATTATTCTGCCTGCGCAAAAATTCTGAACAATTCCATATATCTTAGTTTTGTTATCGGCTCAATCGTTGCGATGATTGCTGTTTTCTTCGCTTATGACATTTCATATTTTTTTGCTGCCGATCCGACTGTCGGCCAATATGCCGGCGATTTTATTTTTTACAGGTTTATAGGTATTCCTTTCTTTCTTATTTCAGTTTCTTACCGTGGATTTTACTTTGGAATAAATAAAACAAAAATATTCATGGTTTCCGGGATAATCACAAACCTGCTGAACATATTTTTTAATTACATGCTAATCTATGGAAAGTTCGGCATGCCAAGAATGGGAGTTGCAGGTTCTGCACTTGGATCGACGGTCGCTACTCTGTTCGACATGTTTTTCTATTTTCTTATTCTTGTCACACCGACATACAGAAATAAATTTAATAATTTCAAAAACCTGAAAGTTGATTTTAGTATTATCAGAAAAATATACAAAATTTCACTTCCCGTTTCTTTTCAAAATGTTTTTATACTAATAGGATTTTTGAGCTTTGTTGCTATCACCGGATTGATAGGTACGAAAGAACAGGCGGCAACTCAAACTATAATGAGTACACTTTTTCTTTCATTACTTCCGAGCTTTGGATTCGGAATTGCAGCACAAACACTGGTCGGAAATAATCTAGGATCAGGGAAAATCAAATTAGCCAAAATTTATGGATATGAAACGGCAAAAGTTGCAACGTATTATACAATTCTGCTCGGTCTAATTTTTATACTTTTCCCGAAAGCCGTTCTTTCAATTATTACAACTGATAATACAATTCTTGAAGTTGCAAAACCGGCTCTCAGGGTTGCCGGAATAGCCCAGGCTTTTTACGCAACCGGTATTGTGTTGGGTAATGGTTTACAGGCTGCCGGAAAAACATTTTTCGTTATGATGTCAGAGGTAGTAACAAATATATTGATTTTTGTGCCATTATCGTACTTTTTAGGTGTTTATTTACATTTGGGGCTCACCTGGGCCTGGGGAGCCTTGCCGGTTTATATTATTTTGTTTTCAGCTACAATTTTAATAAAATTTAAGTTTGGCAAATGGGGCACAAAAATATAGCATCCTGCAATATAAAAGCTGGTATATAATTTGATATATTTTATCATTGATTATAGTCTTACTAAAAGATAAATTTGTGATATGAAATATGCAGTAATTAAACTTTCTGTATTTTTATTTATAGTTTCTACTGCTTTGGCAGGGGCTTTGATCGATTACTTTCACGTTAGAAACCAGGGGGACGATGCTGTTATTGAATGGAAAACCTCTCAGGAAACTAACCTTAAAAATTTTGTAATAGAGAGAAGAGGTCCCCAGTCACAATTTAGCGAAGTAGCAACTGTAGAGCCACATCCTGATAATCCATTTTATTCATATACGGATAAATCGGTTTACAAAACAAATGACTATGTGTTTGTTTACAGGTTGAAAATAGTTGATAATAATCAGCAGGTATCTTATACTGATGAAGCTTCTGTTTCTCTCAGCATATCCGGTGTGAAAAGAACGTGGGGAAGTATTAAGGCTATGTTCAGATAGATCCTGTTACCAAATCATTTCTACAAAAAATTTCACCATTTTTATAAAATCAATTTTTAATTAGATTGTTTCGAACAAATGTAATCTCTCTATTATTTTACGTAAATTTATGGCCAAAATCTCACAGGCTTAAATGAAAAGCTCTTCATTATTCTTTTTTTTACAATTAATAGTTCTATCCTTTATCTTCGGATGTTCCAGCTCATCTAAGTTTACTTCGAGAAATGATAATATTCCGGGTAGAAATGCTTCTCCTGAAAGCAATGCAATACGCGTATTGATGGATGATCCTTCAAATTATTTTTCCTGGACAGTCGAAAGTGCAATTACAATTTCGATTGATAACAGAAATTTCGGCATCGTAAATAGAGGAATTAGAATTGACTTTGTTCCGGATGGAGATGAAGTTAATCTAAAAATTTCAAACAGAAGTTTTTCAGGTAAAGTGATTACACTTGCACCGGTTGAAGACCTGATAAAATTTAAAGGACATTCATACAGGGGAACGATAAAAATATTTGCAGAGAACAATTTGTTGTCAGTGGTAAACTCACTTTCACTTGAAGATTACTTAAAAGGAGTTATTCCGCTTGAGATGCCTACAGGAACAAATAACGAAAATTATGAAGCATTAAAAGCATTTGCTATTTGTGCAAGGACCTATTCATTAAACAAATTAAGTGAAAATAAAACAACTTTTGATGTTTATATTGATACACGTGATCAGGTTTATGGAGGAGTAGAAAGTGAGAAGGAAATAACAAATAAAGCAGTCGATGAAACAAGAGGTTATATTTTAACTTTTAACGGGGAACCTGCTGTTACCTATTATTCCGCTGCCTGCGGCGGACACACAGAAAATGTGAACAATGTTTTTTCTACCGGTGGAAAAGATTTGCCATACCTTACAGGAGTTAAAGATGGTGATGAACCTTATTGCTCAATTGCTCCCAGGTTTGAATGGGAAGAAGAATATACCCAGGATGTTTTTATTGATCGTCTTAAATCGTCAGGACAGGTTGATAATGTAAATTTTATTGTTAGTGATATAGAAGTGGCGAGCAGATTTGAATCAGGAAGAGTTAATGAGTTAAGAATAACTTTAACTTCAGATGTAGGTGATGACAAAGTTATTTCATTATTCGGTAATAATATAAGGAGCGTTATCAGGACGGCTGATAATAAAGGAATTCTTCGTAGCAACCTGTTTGATGTCTCTATGGAAGATGGAAATATAATTATCAAAGGCAAAGGATATGGCCACGGCGTCGGACTTTGTCAATGGGGCTCAATTTATCTTTCACGGAACGGCTGGAATTATAGGGAGATACTAGCTCATTATTTCCCTGGAACACAAATAGAAAAAATACACAAATGATTAAATCCCGGATGCCAATTTACCTCGCCTCTAAATCACCGCGGCGTAGAAAGCTTCTTGAACAATTGAATTTAAAATTCAAAACTTTTTCTGTTGATTGTGCAGAAGATATTGAAAAGGGAGAGTCACCGGTTAAGGCCGCAAAAAGACTATCCTTAAAAAAAATATACCTCGCAAAGCAAAAAGTAAAAAACGGAATTATTATCACTGCAGATACAATTGTTGTAATTAATGGAAAAATTATTGGTAAGCCGGTAAATAAAAAAGATGCAGAGAGAATCTTAAATCTTTTAAGCAATAAAACGCACATTGTTTATACAGGCTTTTCAATTTATAACAGTAGGGAGAATAAAACTATTACAGATTACGAAAAAACTCTTGTTACATTTAGAAAATTAGAGAAACAGGAAATTAAGAAATACATTACAACAGGAAGTCCTATGGATAAAGCAGGAGCTTACGGTATCCAGGATGATTTTGGTGCTGTTTTTGTAAAAAAAATTAATGGCTGTTATAATAATGTAGTAGGATTGCCACTTACAAAAGTTTACGATGCTTTGCTGAGGATATTATAATTGCTAAGAAAAATAAAAAAGAAGATTCTAATTTCGATAATTCTTGCCGGGATATTTTATCTCGGCTTTACTTTATATGCCGATTTTAATGATGTTATATCTGCATTCGAAAAATTTAACTGGCTGCTGCTTTTCCCGCTTCTTATTCTTGCACTGATAAATTACTTGTTGAGATTCTTCAAATGGGACTATTACCTTTCTGTAATAAAAATAAAATTAAGAAAAGTTGATTCTCTTTCTATTTTTCTTTCAGGTTTAATTATGAGTGTTACACCCGGAAAAATGGGGGAATTATTAAAAGCATTTTTAACGAGGGAGATTTCCGGTGAACCTATAAGCAAAACAGCACCCATCGTCTTTGTCGAAAGGATTACAGATTTTTTGGCATTAGTAATTATTTCTATTATTGGTGCTTACGTATTTAATTATGGTAGAGGAATTGTAATTGGTGCAGGAGCATTTTTGCTGTTAATAATAATTTTGATAAGCCATAAAAATATGGCGCTTAAATTCTTAAATCTTTTTGAGAAGAATAGATTTCTAAAGATTCATCTCCAAAGTATTCACAATATGTATGAAAGTTCTTACCAGCTTTTACGAATGTCACCATTGGTTAAAATGATAATTCTTAGCGTAATCGCTTGGTTATCTGAGTGTTTGGGATATTATATAATTCTGCGTAATTTTAATATTGATAAAAGTTTATTGTGGGCAGCATTCAGTTATGCTTTTGCTACAATAGCGGGTGCAATTTCAATGCTTCCAGGAGGATTAGGGGTAACAGAGGGATCACTTACGTTAATGTTAATCAATAACGGTCAATCAAAAGAATTTGCTATTGCATCTACTCTTATTGTAAGAGCAGTCACTTTATGGTTTGCAGTTCTTGTGGGAATTTTTAGTCTTATGTTTTATCAGAAAAGATTTCGTAAAATTTCAGTTAATGAAATAAATATTTGAAAGATTTTAAATGTATAATTACTCTAAAGTAAATTCTCATAAGTACTTATTACAAAGATAATTAATACAAATAAATAAAGTAAAACTTCAAAATTTGTACAAGTTTAAGGAAAATATTTACTTCATATTTTGCCGTTAGACCGTAATTCCTTGATTTTCAGGGAGTTGCATATTATATTCTAAGAGAACATAAAGTAAAAGATGGAGGGAGATTATGAGTACTGAAAATAACACAGGAAAAGGATTATTACTTGGATTTATCGCCGGAGGGGCTATAGGAGCAATTTTTGGAATGTTATATGCTCCTAAAAGCGGTAGAGAATTAAGAGATGACCTGAGACTAAGATCAGACGAATATCTGGACGAGGCTGATAAATACATTGCTGAGGCAAGAGATCGTGCTAAAGAACTGATTAATGAAGGGAAAAAGAGATCGGATAAACTGATCAGTGATGCAAAAATAAAATCAGGTGAACTCTTGAAAGATGCAGAAAAAGTATTTAACGATGCCAAGTCGAAGGCAAATAAAGCCGTTGGAACTGGACGAACTTCACTGGAGGACGAGGCAAATAAGTTGAAATCTGCGGTTAAGGCTGGTGTCGATGCCTATAAGGAAACGAAAAAGTCCTGATTTAATTTTTAAGTGATAAATATGGATTATGTTTTTATCTTTCAGATAATTTTGCTTTTGGCCGCTTCGGCATTATGTGTTTTTCTGATTATTTATTTTAACAGAATTACAAAATCCATTACCCGGATTGAAAGTAATATTCAGAATTTCACAACAGAAATTAAGCCCTTAATAGACTCAACTACGGCTTTAAGCAATAACATTAACGAAATTACCGAGGGTGCTAAGGGTCAATTGGATATTACAAAGAATATTGTAACAGATGTTAAGGATAGGGTTGATGTGATCTTGAATTATGAAGAAAAAATAAGGGAAGGCGTTGAAGGTCCCATATTCGGTTTGGTAAAGAATCTATCGGCAATTTCAAAAGGAATTGAAACTTTTTGGAAAACCTTCAAAAAATAACTAACTCAAAATAATGGTCTCACCTTGTTTAAAGGAGGAATCCCTTGAAAGAATATGGA
Source organism: uncultured Ignavibacteriaceae bacterium (assembly GCA_964595355.1). Taxonomy (GTDB): domain Bacteria; phylum Bacteroidota; class Ignavibacteria; order Ignavibacteriales; family Ignavibacteriaceae; genus JAKAGZ01. Next base: position 6,698 of record CAZQQD010000101.1, read on the forward strand.
GCAGAATCGATACGCAACATTGCGTTTATCGGGCACGGAGGTAGCGGTAAAACTTCGTTGTCCGAAATGCTTTTATTTACCGCGGGCGAAATAAACAGGATTGGAAATATCGCAGAAGGAAACACAGTTTCCGACTACACGCCAAATGAAATTGAAAAACAAATCTCTATTGCCTCATCACTTCTTCACCTTGAATGGAACAATATAAAACTTAATATACTTGATACCCCGGGATATGCTGACTTTCTGGGCGATGTTAAAAGTGCTATGAGAGTTTGTGACACAGCGGTAATGGTTCTTAAATCTGCAGAAGGAGTAGAAGTTGGCTCAGAGATAACGGGGAGATTTATTGAAGAATATGGTTTGCCATCCGCTATAATTATTAATAAAGTCGATAACGAACATTCTGATTTTAAAACTACAGAGGCTCAGACTAAGGATAGGTTATCATCAGGTGCAATAATTGTGACTTTCCCGACAGTTGAGGGCCCAAATTTTGATACAGTTGTCGATGTGGTTAAAATGAAGGCATATAAGTATGGAGATGCAGGAAGTAAAGAAGTTTCAGAAACAGATATTCCTGATAATTTAAAATCCGCTGCCGAAACTTATCGAACTGAATTGATTGAAAAAGTTGCTGAAACCACAGAAGAATTAATGAATAAATATTTCGACAAGGGCACATTATCTGATGAAGATCTTACACAGGGAATTAAACTTGCTCTGTTAAAAAGAAATTTATGTCCTGTGTTTGCTATTTCTTCCACAAAAGGCGTTGGCATTAACAATTTCCTTGATTTTGTTACCAGTTATTTCCCGTCTCCGGTTGATAGAGGCGGAGAAGAAGCAACATTAAAAGATGCATCAAATAAGGTTAGTGTTAAGCCTGATTCCAAAGGAGAACCTGTCCTTTTTATTTTCAAAACAATTTCTGAACAGCATGTTGGGGAACTTTCATTATTCAAGGTCTATTCAGGTTCTGTTCATGCAGGAATGGATATGGTAAATGAAGCGAACGGGAAAACTGAAAGGTTGAGCCAATTATCTATTTTAAATGGTCACAACCGGAAAGAAGTTAATAATGTTTTGGCAGGTGACTTTGGGGCAGTTGTAAAGCTTAAAGATACACACACGAATAATACTCTCTCTTCTAAAAATTTCTCAGTTATAATGGATCCGATCAAATTTCCTGATGCGGTAATCAGAGGAGCAATAAAGCCAAAAGCGAAAGGTGATGAAGATAAAATAGCCTCTGGCCTACATTCACTTCATGAAGAAGATCCATCTTTCAGTGTAGCATTTGATCCTGAAATTTCTCAAACAATTATTTCAGGCCAAGGAGAATTGCAACTTTCCCTTGCTATTAAAAGACTTAAAGAAAGATACGGTGTTGATGTTGATCTCATTGAACCTAAGGTTCCTTATAGGGAAACAATTAAAGGCAGAGCAAACGAAGTAGAGTACAAGCATAAAAAACAATCTGGTGGCAGAGGACAATACGGACACGTGTACTTTAAGATGGAGCCATTGCCGCGCGGTAAGGGATTTGAATTTGAAGATGCTATTGTCGGTGGAGTCGTTCCTGGCAGATTTGTGCCTGCAGTTGAGAAAGGTATTATTGAAACAATGGAAAAGGGTGTGATATCCGGGAACAAAGTAATTGACGTAAAAGTTACTCTGTTTGATGGCTCATATCACAATGTAGATTCCGATGAAATGTCTTTTAAACTTGCAGCAGCACAATGCTTCAAGAAAGGATTCCAGGAATGTAAACCTATACTTCTCGAACCGATTTACGAAATAGTCGTTACGGTTCCAGAAGAATATATGGGCGATGTTATGGGTGATATTTCCAGTAAACGAGGTAAGATTTTGGGAATGGATTCAGATGGACACTTTCAGGTTATAAAAGCTCATATGCCCCTGGCTGAATTGTACAGGTACTCTTCAAACTTGAGGAGTTTAACTCAGGGAAGGGGAGTGCATAGTCGAAACTTTTCACACTACGAAGAAGTGCCTAAAGAAGTAGAACAAAAAATAATTGATGAATATAATAAGTCCAGGGAAGAAGGGCATTAAAATTTAACCGGGCAGGTGATTAAACCTGCCTTTTTATTACGAGGATGAATGGAAAAACTCTGGTCCCCTTGGAGAACACAATACATAGATTCTTTTAAATTTAAGGATAAGAATAAAAAAGAAGCTTGCGTGTTTTGTGAACTGGCAAAAGAAAATCCTGAAGAACCGGATAATCTGGTTGTTGACAAAGGAAGATTAACTTTTACAGTTTTAAATTTATTCCCTTATAATAACGGTCATCTTATGATCGTTCCGTTTCGTCACACTAGTGACTTTTCCTCTCTGAATAAAGAGGAAAAAAATGAAGTGATGGATAAACTTCAGTTAGCCGAAGAAGCTTTGAAAATAGTCTCATCACCAGAGGGATTTAATATTGGTGCAAATGTTGGAAGAGTAAGCGGTGCCGGACTGGATTCGCACATTCATTTTCATATTGTCCCTAGATGGAATGGCGACACTAATTTTATGCCTGTACTCGGTGAAGTAAAAGTTATTTCTCAGGATTTGTTTGATACTAAAAAGAAATTGTTTGAAGCCTATAAAAAGTTAAAGCAACGATAGAATTGCTATTACATTCCTTAGAATTAAAATTACCGAAATGAATTATTATTATAAATATTTTTTTAAGTTGTTTTTTGTACTATTTGCAATTATCTTTTTTAGTTGCAACGAAAAATATGAATCGGGAAGAGATCTTTACACAAAAGACGGATTGATTTATAAAATAGGCGAAAAGGGAACCTTTACAGGAAAAGTAAAAGGAAAGGCAAATAATAAGGGTATCGAATACGAGGTGAAGGATGGGGTAAAAGATGGAGAGTTCATTTTATATTTCCCGAATGGTAATATTGAAATGGAAGGAGAAATAGTTGACGGTAAAAACGAAGGTGAGTGGAATTATTATTACTCCAATAAGTCACTCGAATCGCAGGGCAACTTTAAGAATGATCTTGTAAATGGAGAGTGGGTCTGGTATTTTCCTAACGGAAAGTTAAAAGAAAGGGGTAGATATGTTAATGGCAAAAGACAAGGAGAATGGCTATCGTATAATGATGACGGCGGACTTTATATAAAAAGATATTTTAAGGATAATGTTTTGACTGATTCAGTACTGGCAGAATAGATATTATTGTAGTAAAATTATTGAAATTTCTATTTCCCCGATCTTTGCAAAAAGTTTATATAAATATTATTTTTGGTAACGTTTTCAGGGCCCGTAGCTCAGTTGGTTAGAGCACTCCGACAAATAAATTGTCGGA
>CAZQQD010000102.1:0-10006 GCA_964595355.1 uncultured Ignavibacteriaceae bacterium
CAAACATGGAATGCCTACTACAATCCATCAAACAATGAGATTGTACTTCCTGCAGCCGCTTTTATAGTCCCCGGAGTTCCTGATTCACTAGTAGATGATGCAGTGGCCTATGCTTATGCAGGAGCTTCAACTATTGGTCATGAATTAACCCATGGCTTTGATGATGAAGGCAGATTATATGATGCAAACGGCAATTTGAAAAACTGGTGGACAAAAGAAGATGAGAAAAAGTTTAAGGAAAAAACAAAACTTCTTGTTGAACAATTTGATAATTATGTTGTCCTCGATAGCCTGCATATTAACGGTAAAGCTACATTGGGAGAAAATCTCGCTGATTACGGCGGAGATCTGATCGGTTGGGATGCTTTTAAGAAAACAAAACAATATAAGGAAGGAAAGAAAATTGCCGGCTTAACTCCAGCTCAGAGATTCTGGATAGGATATGCTTATTCCTGGCTTGGTCACACCAGACCTGAAGCGCTTGCACAACAGGTTCTTACAGATGTACATTCGCCGAACTTTTTAAGGGTGAATGGACCCTTCAGCGATATTCCAGCATTTTATGAAACTTTCGGAATTAAGAAAGGTGACCCTATGTGGAGACCCGCGGATAAAAGACCGCACATCTGGTAAAATTTTCTACATATTATTTTATTTTTATTTGATATTATCTTCCGCGAGGAGGTGGCCCCTGATGCATATCTCCTCTTTCACTGTGTGGAGGCCTCATAGGTGGACGATGACTTTCTCTTTCTTTTCTTAGTTCAACAAATATTTTTTTCTGCGAATCAGTGAGATTTTTTTCTATTGCCACATCTTCTTTATCGAACACCTCTTTTATTTCTTCCATGTTTTTTTTATTGAATTCACGGCTTTTTCCGTGAATCTGATCAAGTTGTTCCTTAGAGTCAGAAAGTATTTTATCGATAGCTTTAACCTGCTGATCACTTAGGTTGAGTTTTTGAGTTAAAAAATCGAGCCTTCGTTCCTTTGAAGGTGGTTGCTGCTGTGCAATTGCCAGACCCGTACATAGAAAAGCTCCCAATAACAATGCGGATATCTTTCTCCCGAACATAGTCATCACCTTTAGTTTATTGATTATTTTTGCGTTCAGATATTTAGACGCCAAATTTACCAATAACCTTCGGCTGGCTGCAATTTTTATTAACTGATAGGTCAAATAGTCAGCAAGTTTGTTTAAAAATAAAAATCCAGCCATAATTAAAAATTATGGCTGGATAAATCAACGGAAAAAACAAGTTTTATTCTATTGAGATTATTTTGATATCAACCCTTCTGTTTTGAGCCCTTCCGGCCGGAGTACTGTTTGAAGCGATTGGATCTGCTTCACCATGAGCTACAATTTCCAGCCTGTTTCTGTTGATGCCCTGACTGACCAGATAATCAGCGACTGACTGAGCCCTTTTTTGAGATAAAATCAAATTTGATTCTGTTTTTCCAATTGAATCTGTGTATCCATTAACTACAGCTTTATAATTAGGATGTTCTTTCAATGTTAAAACCAGAGTTACTAAGCTGCGATAAGCACCGGGTAACAAATCATATTTACCGGATTTAAATGCTGCGTCGGCTCCCAGTGTTATTGTACTAACCTCCTTTTCAACTCCTTTGGGACAACCATTTGCACCAACTTTTGCTCCCTTTACTGTATTAGGACATTTATCCAGATAATCGGGAACTCCATCGCCATCTGAGTCTATAGGACAACCATTTGCATCAGCTTTAGCCCATTCCGGAGTGTCTGGGCACTTGTCCAGATAGTCAGGTACTCCATCACCATCTGAATCCATAGGACAACCATTAGAATCAACCTGAATTTTAGCAGGTGTGTCAGGACACTTATCCAAATAATCAGGTACACTATCACCATCTGAATCCATAGGACAACCATTAGCATTAACTCTTACACCAGTCGGCGTGTCAGAACATTTATCCAGATAATCAGGAACTCCGTCGCCATCTGAATCTATCGCACAACCATTTGCATAAACTTTAGCCCCCGCCAGTGTATTCGGACATTTATCCAAGTAATCAGGAACACCATCATTATCAGAATCAATAGGGCAACCAAACTCATCAACTTTGATACCTGCAGATGTATTCGGACACATATCGTCAGAATCAAAAACTCCATCTCCATCTGTATCTTTACCCCTGCCTATGAAATATGAAAGCCCTATAGTTCCTGTGAAAATCCAATCCTTATGTGCCCCCCGGATATGACCATCCAGATTATCATCATTTGGGTCTTCAGCTGCTGTAATAACCCCACCTCCTATGTTAAAACTCCAATTCCTGTTTACCATAAAACGAAAACCAAGGTCTCCATTTAGCCCGACTAATCTAAACCTTGGTCTAAAATTATTATCATTACTATCCCTTGGATAAAATGTCATGTAAGATACGCCAAGCGACACATAAGGATAAACGTTATCAGATAATTGTGCAATAAAACCAAGCCCCCCACCCACAAGATTAAACGCTGTTTTTAATTCAGTGGGAGCTAATGAAGAACTGGTTCCGGATAAATATCCCATAGCACCAAAAAATCTTAATGATAAATTGATTTTTGACTCAGACTGCAGTACATACTCGATAGAAGCTTTACCAAGATAATTTGTCTTAATATTTGAATAATCTGTTTCTCCGAGTGTAATACCTCCTTCACCCGTAAGAATTACTACTCCTGACAAAGAATTGTTTACCTTAATTTCGCTGTTCTGTGCATATGAAAGAGAACTGAGCCCGATAATTAGTAAAAGAAGTAAAATTCTTTCTTTCATAATCATAACTCCTTTATTTATTAAAAAACCCATAATCAAAAAGAAAAATTACACAATAAAAAGCGTATAAAAAATAGACTCTTTAATATCAGAATAACTTTAATTTGATTATCCACAATTAAATAATAATCTCTCGATTGCTAGGAAATGAAAATAGTTTTTATTATGACAAAAGCTCGGAAAATCGTTTAAAGCTAATTAGTTATTATTAAATAATTTAGGTTGTGAAAGTTTAATTAATTTTTCATTTAAAAGCTATATTTTCTGGTTTAGGGGTGAAATACCTCTATAAAGGGCCATTAAAAAAGATAGCTAAAACAATAAAATTGAATACCCCTCTTCTAATAATGATAAAAATATCTGATCCCTGTTTTGTTTAATATAATTAATTTATCTTTTTTTACTCTAATATCTTTGGCCAAATTATTTGAATTCTCAAATACGGTTAATAGCACGGTTTTCTATCCAGATTACATAAAAATAACTCAAGGTGGGCCACAATTAAACAAAAAGTTGACATCCAGAAAAAGTGTAGTTTTAAGTTTTTCAGACAAGCAATTAGAGAAGATTTTTCTTATGTCCATTTTCCCCTCCCGTTAAAAATGGGTCATTTGCAAAAGACTAGAAAAAAGTAGTTCAATTTTGCATCAAAATCAAGCGATAAGCTTTATGCAAAAACGATTGTTTTCAACTAAAATAACGCTATTCCTTATAATTATAAATAGATAATTATTTAAATATTAACAATGAAAAAGAGCTAATTGAAAACTTTTAACCGGCTTGAATCAAAAAAGGATTATGTAAAAAGTTTAATTAATATGCATAACTTGTTTAAGCTTTTTCTTTAATTCTGCATCAACATATTCAGAGGTTTTTAACTTCCTTGGAAATTCTATAACCTTATCAAACTCTTTTGTAATTTTCCCCAGGTTCAACATTATTATCCTTCTGTTTTTGAATTTTAGTACACCGCTAAAGCGTTGTTTTTTTTCCTGCGGAATTGCAAAATCCAGATTATTATCCATAAACAATTTATCAATAGCAATTATTTCAATAATTTTATCAACTACAAATCCGAACTTTTTCCCAAAAACATCAATCAATATCAACCGACTATCCTTTCCAAACGAAACGTTTGGAAATTCCAGTATCCCGTGGATATTAACCAGTGTATATTTTGCTTCTGATGAAATGATTTCTGAGGTTAATCGGTCTCTTGAAATTAAGTCAATATCAATAATCTTTATAATTTCACTAACGCGCTGACGATTGATACAAAATTCATAGTTATTAATTTTAAAAACTAATAAACCAGGAGAATTTTCGGCAGGACTCTGATGATACTTGCTCATGTTTGTATCGGACCCGGCGTTCATAATTATGAACCTCTATGATTGATTTTATTAATTGCACAAATTCTTATGAGAGTTTGTAAAAATTTTTGTCTTTGATATATAATCAGACACAAATGAATAAGCAAGTTAATTCGTACAAGAAGTTTTTTATTTTTTTTGAAAGATTATTAAAACAAAAAATTTTGTTTATTAAATAAGTCTATCTTTTAATTCAACAAAGCTTTCTTCAAATCCACGACTGCAAAATTTCTTTTCTCGGGGAAGGAATTACAACTTTTTGTACGAGCAGACCTTTTTTAGAAATCGCATCAGCACCGGTATCAACAGCTGTCTGCACTGAGGCGACATCACCGGTTAGCATAACATAACCTTTACCACCGATTGCCATTGCAAGGTAAACAGTAATTAATTCTACCGAAGCTGATTTTACTGCAGCATCTGCAGCTTCAATTATTGATGCTACAGAAAAAGATTCTATAACCCCCAGAGCCTGCAAGTTTACTACGGGATTTATTCCACTGATTGCGGGAAAAATTGAAGGATGCACATTCGGGATTATAAAATTATCAACAAGCTCATCGGCACTGATTTCAATTCCGGTGTCTATGCTGGAATTAACTGCGTCAACTTCTCCGCCGATTAAAATCATATATTTGCCGGGACAAATAGTTCTGTTTACAATTATTTCTATATCGGCACGTTTTAACATTGCATCTGAAACTTCTATTCCCTTTGCAATACTCGATAATTCAATTAACCCGATTGCTGATTTCATTTAAAAATCCTCTGTTAATAATTTGCAGAAATTAAAATTTCTTTTTCAGATATTGCTTTAACAATTCCGTTTATAGCTGAATGGACCGGAACACTTAAATCGTTTTCATCAGTTGAAGCGATCATTTCACCGGCTTTCACTTTTGAACCCACTTTTACTTTTGGTTTCGCTGCCTGCCCGAAATTGTATTTCAACGGAATTAGTAGTTCAGTAATAGTGTTTTTATCAAAAGTCTTGAAATCTGCTTTCCTGTCGTAAGATTTTAATCCAAGCCTTTGATACAAATTCGTTATCGGAATTTCTCTCCCCTCTCTAGCCGGATGAACATTCCTGAATGCCTCTTCCATTTGTTCCTTTGTAAAACCTTCCTTTTCCTCTTTTAATCTGAGTTTTATATCTGTACAAATGTTCTTTGGATCAAGTTTTTCAGGACAGGCAAACAGTGAACAGACATTACATTCACAGCAACTTGCCGCCCATAAATTCAATGTATCTTTTGCTTCACCTGTTATTTGAAGTGCGCGCATAACGAGATGCGGTTGAATAGGATATCCTAAAATATAACGCGGACACAATTGCGTGCAGAAAGAACACTGATCGCAGGTACTGTGCCCGGTTTTATTATAAACTTTTTGCGGAGATGATTTTCTTACGACGAGAGTATGATCAGAAGGAAGAATAATTAATCCTCCAAGAGTCTTCGTGACAGGCCGTGAGAAATCAGTTTCGACGCCACCCATCATTACTCCACCGGTAAGAGCTACAGGATCGCTGGTTGTAAATCCACCCGCAAGATTTATACAGTCTTGAAAGCTTGTACCGATAGGTACCGAAGTAGTAACCGGGTTTTTGACAGCACCTGTAATAGTCAAAAATTTTTCTGTAACTGACTTGCTCTCAACTGCATTTGAAATATTAACGAGAGTTTCAACATTGTTTACAACACATCCTACCATTAATGGGATTCCGTTTGGTGGAATTCTTCTCCCCGTAATCTCATAAACAAGTATGTATTCATCACCTGCAGGGTAAACATTTTTTGTGATGAAAATTTCAAACCCTTTCGGGGTCGCAAGAGATTTTATGATTTCTGAAGCGTCACGATTTTTTTCTTTAATTGCTATTGTAACTTTTTTTGCACCTGTCAACTCTTTTACTATTTCTAGGCCATGCAGCATTTTATCTGTTTCCCTCAGCATAACTTCGCGGTCTTTATAAAGAAGTGGTTCACATTCCACGCCATTGGCAATAATATGTTCAACATTAGCTTCAATCTTTTTATGAGCTGGAAAGCCGCCGCCGCCTGCCCCGATTACTCCTGCTTCACGGATTTTATTTAATATTTCAGCCTTGGTCATTAACTATTTATTAGATCATAATTAAACTGTAATATAAAATTAGTAAAAAATATCGGGGTTTGCGGAAAATTCTGAGAAATTTAAAACATATATGTAATTAGAACAAAAATTGGATCGGCGGTATTGATTTTGACTGAACGTTGATTAAATTAAACAGTACTAATACGACCTTTTTAACCGCTCATTATAAAAATTTTTTACCAACCAAAATAGAGGGAGATATGAGACAAAGAACATTCCTTTCAATTGTGATAATGTTTTCCATGTTCCTGGGCTCAATCCTGGCCCAGAGCTTAGATAACATTGATATTCCCTACAAAAAATTTGTTCTGAAAAACGGCCTGACTTTAATTGTGCACGAAGATCACAAAGCTCCTATCGTTGCATTTAACGTCTGGTATCACGTTGGTTCCAAGAATGAAAAACTAGGGAAAACAGGTTTTGCACATCTGTTTGAACATTTAATGTTCAACGGAAGTGAAAATTACAACGACGATTATTTCAAAGTAATGGAAAAGATCGGTTCGACAGATTTAAATGGAACAACCAATAATGACAGAACAAATTATTTTGAAACTGTCCCAACTTCTGCTCTTGATCTTACGCTCTGGATGGAATCGGACAGAATGGGACACCTTGCCGGAGCAATTGACCAGGGAAAGCTTGATGAACAGCGCGGAGTTGTTCAAAATGAAAAACGACAGGGCGAAAATGAACCATATGCAATTTCGGAGGAGTTGATCACTCACGCAACATATCCCGAAGGCCACCCCTACTCCTGGACTGTAATCGGTTCAATGGACGATCTTAATGCGGCATCACTTGATGACGTTCACGAATGGTTCAAGAGTTATTACGGCGCAGCAAATGCTGTGATCTGTATTGCCGGTGATATTAACACCGATGAAGTAAAACAAAAAGTTGATAAATATTTTGGAGATATTCCTTCCGGCCCTCCTGTTGCAAAATTTCAAACCTACGTTGCACAACGAACGGGTACAATAAGACAGGTAGCACAGGACAGAGTCCCTCAGCCCAGAATTTACATGGTATGGAATATCCCTCAATGGGGTAGCGAAGAACTTGCACATCTTGATTTATTAAGTGACATACTTTCTTCCGGAAAATCATCGAGATTGTATAAACGTCTTATTTATGATGAACAAATTGCAACACGTGTTTCAGCTTATTACTCACCCGGAGAAATCGGCAGCCAGTTTTTTATTACTGCTGATGTAAAACCGGGAGTTGATGTTTCAAAAGTTGAAAAAGAAATTGATGAAGAGCTTGCTAAAGTTTTGAAGGACGGTCCAGCTGAAAAAGAATTACAGAAAATGAAGACACAGTACTTTGCAAGATTTGTAAGAGGTATAGAGAGAGTAGGCGGATTCGGTGGAACATCCGATATTCTCGCTCAGAACATGGTTTATGGAGGATCGCCTGATTATTATAAAGTTTATAACAAATACATAGCCAACACAACTGCTGATAATATAAAAGCAACGGGTAAAAAATGGCTGAGCGATGGTGTATATATTCTGGACATTTTTCCATTTCCCCAATACGCAACAACAGGAACCGATGCCGATCGCACAAAATTGCCAGGGACTGATACTCCACCTGAAGCACAGTTTCCAAAATTAGAGAGAGCAGAGCTTTCAAACGGCCTGAAAATTATTCTTGCAAATAGAAAATCGATTCCCGTTGTAAATTTTATTATGATGGTAGATGCAGGTTATGCATCGGATAAGTTTACTTCTCCCGGGACTGCAAATCTGACAATGGATATGCTGGATGAAGGAACGAAAAAAATGGATGCATTACAGCTAAGCGATCAGCTTCAGATGCTTGGCGCTACTTTGAATACAGGTTCCAATCTTGATAATTCCTTTATAAATATGTCTGCGCTGAAATCTAACCTTGATCCTTCATTAGATCTTTTTGCAGATGTTATCCTTAACCCTTCGTTCCCGCAGAAAGAACTTGACAGGTTGAAAAAGCAAACCGTTGTAGGAATTCAAAGAGAAAAGGCAAGCCCGATTAATATGGGTTTGCGTGTTGTTCCTGGTCTGATTTATGGAAAAGATCATCCATACGGCAACCCGTTTACAGGCTCAGGTTTTGAATCAACAGTTACAAAGATGACACGCGATGACATGGTTAAATTTCATCAAACCTGGTTCAAGCCGAACAATGCAACCCTGATTATCGTAGGCGACATTACAATGAATGAAGCTAAACCGAAGCTTGAGAAACTATTTTCAAGCTGGAAGAAGGGAGATTTCCCGAAAAAGGATATAAAGGAAGTGGCATACCAGGAAGACTCGGTAATTTACATTATGGATCGTCCCGGTTCCCAATCTTCAATTATTTTTGGCGCAGAGCCCGCACCACCTTACGGAGACAAAGACAATATAGCAATCGATATGATGAATAAAATTTTAGGCGGAATGTTCACGTCGAGAATTAATATGAACCTTCGTGAAGATAAACACTGGTCTTACGGTTCCGGAAGTTTTATTGCAAATGCGCGTGGACAGCGGCCGTATTTGTATTATGGAATAGTTCAAACAGACAAGACAAAAGAATCCATTACTGAAATGACGAAAGAAATTAACCAGTATATCGGTGAGAAGCCGGCTACAGATGCTGAGGTGCAGAAAGTTATAGAACAAAATACTCTTTCATTACCGGGACAGTGGGAAACAAACGGCCGTGTGGCAAACTCACTGATAAATATGGTCTCATACGATCTTGCAGATAACTACTACGATACTTATGCCGGTAAATTAAAGAGCCTGAACAAGGAAGAAATTATAGATGCCGCAAAAAAAGTTGTAAAACCGAAAAACCTGATCTGGGTTATAGTAGGAGACAAATCAAAGATTGAAGCTGGAATAAAAACTCTTGGCTATCAGGTAAAATATATAGATGGCGACGGAAATGTTATTATGTAGTTCTTAATGACATCTGCCACAAAGTAAAGCCGGGGTAACCCGGCTTTATTATTAGCCACATATTGTTTCTTAAGAAATTTTCTCCCAACTCCGGTTTTCGCCATCTTTTCCTCTTCCAATCACTTCAACATAACAACTTCTGGTTTATTCATAAGCAGGATTTCCAGTTCTCTTTTTAATTTATCCTTGGCCGTTTCCGATTGTCTGAATATAGATTCGTGCTTGGAAAAATCGAAAACACGTACATCATAAATTTCCGGCCTTATATAGATGTCCGGTTTAATAAATTTCATTTTTTGCTGATTTATAGAATTCTGCATTATCTGGTAGGTCGTAAAAATCGATTCAAAGGTAGGGGGATATTCTTTTCCGTTGCTAGTTTTATATGCTGTAATATCTATTGCAACTGTAATGTCGCAATCATTTAATAGAATATCAAAAGGAAGTGGATTAACTACCCCGCCATCGATCAAAATTCTGTTTTTAATTTTAGCCGGTGTTAATAATCCCGGTAAAGAATAGCTTGCTCTTATTGCTGGTAATAATTTCCCTTCATCGAAAATCACTTCTTCTTTTTCCCAATAATCTGTTGCAACTATCTTTAAAGGAATTTCCAGTTCTTCAAAAGTACTGGCGCCAAGCTCTGCCTGTAGAAATTTATAAAATCTATCCCCCTTCATCAGTCCACTGTTAAAAAACTGCGGATCAAACATAGAAAACATTTTTACAAAATCTGATTTCCAGAGAAAGTCGAATG
>CAZQQD010000103.1:0-9835 GCA_964595355.1 uncultured Ignavibacteriaceae bacterium
ATCTTTTTCAGTGCTCGGCTCAATGGAAATTTCCGATTTTAATGATACTTTTAACGTTTCACTTCCCGAATCAAATGATTACAATACAGTTGCAGGGTTTGTGTCAGATATTTCAGGTAAAATATTAAACCGTGGTGAGTTTGCTATATATGACTCGATTAAATTTGAATTGATTAAAAAAATACGACAAAAGATGGTTCAGTTTAAAGTATATTCTACTAATACAGAAGTAAAATTTGAATTAAAAGCAGAGGATGAAAACTAGATATTCTGCAAATGCTGAAATTGTTGCAAACAGGAATAAAAAATATTAATTTTAGCGACTGTATTTTGAATAATAAGTTTTTGCTGGTCCCGCATTTGTAGGATAACTTGTTTGCCGAGGTTTTAACAGAGGCAGATCAATAGGTTACGTGATCTTAAAATAAATTTCGTTTTGCTGGCGTAGCTCAATCGGTAGAGCAATTGATTTGTAATCAATAGGTTGCGGGTTCGAGTCCCATCGCCAGCTCGTAAAAAGTCCCGACATATGTCGGGACTTTTTTATTACACACAAAAGCTCCCCGAATCTTATTCTGTATGTTTTATCATGAGGAGGCTTGTAAGCAAAGCCATTATTTTCCCAGTATTATCATACTTTCTTCATTCCCAATAATTTTAAGAGATATATCTCTCAATTCTCTTTCTAGGTCAGGTGTTGATTCACTTTTATTATCTAGTAAATTATTCAATTTTTTATAATTAATATCACGAATTATTTCTATAAGTTTGGTTTTTCCTGAATTATTATGTGGAATCAATATTTTAAGCTTTTCGGCTAAATTTTGCATTCTATAATATTGACTACGTGTTATATCCTTTTTGTTTTTGTTGATAATAATTTCAATCTCAATTTCCTTATTGGCAGCCAAATAATTAGTTATCGTATTTCTAAAATATTCTATCCATTTTTGTCTATTAGCTGAGACAAGTTGAGCGGTAAGTTGTTTTTTTGCTATTTTATACGAAACCCACGGACCAACAAGTACTGCTGCCAGCGCAACTAATAATGATAAAACTTCCATTTTGATCTCCCTTGTATATTTTTTGATCGAAAATTTTTTCATAAAAAAGCCTTCTCAACTGAGAAGGCTTTTTTATTTTACTAAATACCTAATTTATCTTTTATTTCCTTCGGAATTGCATCTTTATGAACCATAATTGCAATTGTTCGTAATTTTACAAATGGTTCTGACATATACCAATAACCGTCGTACTTTTTGTCTTTGGTTCCCCAGGAATTTTTAGTATAATAAAATTTTGTTCCATCCTGATCCTTTGCCAGACCTGTAATGTGCATCAGGTGATCATCAGTTGTGGTGTAATCGTCATAGGCTTTTTGTCTCATTTCTTGTGTTATATTTTGTTCTTTTTCAGGACCAGTCTTTGAAGTGTCATTTTCAAAAGGAACGACTGCATATCCTTCTTTTCTGTAAAAATTATCTTTGCCGACATCTCCATCCCATGCAACTGTAAATCCATTAGCCAGTGCATTATCCATAATCTTTAGAATGTCATCCAGAGGGACATTATAATATTCCCCGTCTGCCCAATTATCAGGTACTTCTAAAATAAATTTTGAATAAAAAGGGTGATGTGTAAATGAAGTTATTTCAACATAATCACTGGTATTAATTCCAAGGCTTGCTGCAAAACTTTTTGGAGTATATTTCTTACCGTCGTACTCAAACTCTTGTGGCACTTTACCAAGATAAATATCGCAGATTGCTTTAACAATGTCTTTATAGTGTTGGGAGATTTTTCCTCTGTCTACAATTGTTTTTAAAACAGATTTTAATACAGCATCCATTTCCAAATTATTGTGCAGAGAATCCCCCGGTTCAAGCCCTGTATATACATTTGCCGGAACAGCTCCATATGTATCAAAAACTTTTAACACATCGTGAGCCTGGCCACCTTCCCCGAATTGATATTTACCATGATAGCGAATGTATCTTTCAGCTTTTAAGGGATAAGTGTATCTTACATTAAACATTTCTGATAGATCATACCGACCTTTACCCATTCTTAGCAATTCACTCTCAAGAAATGATTGCGTTGCAAAATCCCAGCAGGTTCCCGTCTTCGCTTGGTTTTTAACTGAGGTGGCACTAAGGTCATATATCATTGTGAATGTGTGTCTATCGTTTTTTTCTTTATTGTCTTCTTTCTCTTGAGCAACCGCAATATTGATTGTAAATATTGTTAGGAGCACAATTAATGATGAGACTCTGAATTTCATTTTTCCTCCTGTAAATAATGTGGAATTACAATTTTGTTGATTTATAAATATTTGTTTCCCCATTCAAATTATCGTAAAAGGATATCATAAAAATGATCTTAGTAAGTTTTTCGAAAATTCTGATATCAAAAAAGTATGTCTGTGTGAATTTAACTATTATTTCTGCCTGAAAACACTTCTTATTGCTAAACAATAAATTCTTTACTCAAATTCCTAAAATATAGCTCAGAGCCTTCAGGTTTGATAATTTCATTCCAATACTTATATTTTGTATAGTTTTTCGCATTTTGGCGAAAATTCCCTTCGGCGGAAGTGCTTCAATTGAAACATTAATTGATCCGTTATAAAGATAAATTACATAGGACTTTAACTTATTGTTTAAGGTTAGTATCTTTATAAGCGTATAAAAATTATAATGTTAAAATAGTAGAATTTAAGCGAAAAAAGCCACTCCGATATTTTGATCATAAGTAGCCAGGTATAATAATTTTAGTAACGGGCTTTTTGTATGTAAATTGAAAATTTTGTGATTTACGTGACGAAGTTGTGCCCAGTTAGTGAAAATTATAAAACTTATTAGTACTCGGAAGAAAACATAGGAGAAAGAATAAATGGAAATAGTAAAAAAAATAGAAAACAAAACTGCTGAAATAGGTATTATTGGGCTAGGGTATGTCGGATTGCCTTTAGGGTTGGAATTTGCTGCTAAAGGATTCGATGTAACCGGATTTGATGTTGATGACAGAAAAATTCCAATAATTAATTCCGGCAAAAGTTATATTAAACACATATCGGAAGAAAGGATAAAGAAATTTGTAGTAGATAAAAAGTTCAGAGCCACATCAGACTTTTCTAAACTTACCTCGTGTGATGTTATTATAATATGTGTTCCAACTCCACTGAATGAGCATCGTGAACCTGATATGACATATATTGAAAATTCTGGTAAGGTTGTTGCTCAGTTTTTAAGAAAAGAACAGCTCATCGTGCTGGAGTCATCAACGTATCCCGGTACAACCGAGGAAATTTTGTTGCCGATGTTTGAAGATGCAAAACACATGCAGAGTTCAGCAAGTAGTAAAACAAAATTTAAAGTCGGAACAGATTTTTATTTAGCTTTCTCACCCGAAAGAGAAGATCCTAATAATCCTAATTTTTCCACAGGTACAATTCCTAAAGTTGTAGGAGGTGTGACAAAAAATTGCCTGAAAGCAGCACAGACTCTTTATGACCAGGTTATTGTTAAAACAGTCCCTGTCTCTTCGACAAGAGCTGCTGAGGCAACAAAACTTTTAGAGAATATCTACCGCTCTATTAATATTGCGCTTGTTAATGAACTTAAAGTTGTTCTAGACAAAATGAATATTGACGTCTGGGAAGTGATAGAGGCTGCTTCAACAAAACCTTTTGGTTTCCATCCATTTTTCCCGGGCCCTGGTTTAGGTGGGCATTGTATCCCAATCGATCCTTTTTATCTAACCTGGAAAGCACGAGAATTTGAAGTTCACACCCGCTTTATTGAATTAGCCGGAGAAATAAATACTTCGATGCCATACTATGTTGTAGAAAAAGCAGCGGTGGCCTTGAATACGGTAAAGAAATCGTTGAATGGTTCTAAAGTACTTATTCTTGGTGCTTCATATAAAAAAGACATAGACGATATGCGTGAATCTCCTTCTCTGAGATTGATAGAATTATTCAGAGAAAAGGGAGCAAAGGTAGATTATAATGATCCGTTTGTACCTAAACTCCTTAAAATGCGAAAGTATAATTATGATATGAAATCTGTTGAATTTATACCGGGGAAACTTAAAAAATATGATCTTGTCGTTTTAAGTACCGATCATACTTTTTATAAAGAAAAAGCGGTAGCTATTGTTAAAAATTCGAAGTTGATTGTTGACACAAGAAACTTATTTCAGAAAGCAGGTGTAGAAAACAGAAAAATATTTAAAGCGTAGGACATCGGTATAAATGTAATTAGTTTTGGTATAATTTTAATATATATTAGATATTCAAAGTTTGTCCAAACTATATTTGTAAACACGATTTTGTTATCTTTTGATCTAAAATATTTAATAACTTTAACATCGTTATTCAAAATTAAGACCTATTAGAAAAATATTTCTTGACATAAGTTTGTAATAATTTAAACTACCCGACTAAAATTTTAGCATTTTGTATATACCTTTTATTTTGCCTTACTGATATACATTTTAGAATAATATTTAGTAATTTTGATATAACCCAAAACCTAAAATAAAGGACTTAACTTGGACTCAAAAAGAATATTCCTTACAGTATTTTTTAGCTTAATAATTTCTTTATCTTTTATTTCTGCTCAAACTACTGAAGACCTTCTGAATCTTGCTCAACAGAGCGGACTAACTATTGATCAAATAAAACAGAAAGCCGCTTCATTGGGATATAGTATAGATGATTATGTAAAGCTTCAGCAGATACAGCAACAGCAAATTCAAAATCTCAATCAATTACGATTAAGGTCAGGAATCGATACTACAATAGCGACTCCGGATACCGTAAAGCCCGATACAAGTTTTTTAGTCCCTGCTTTTAAGTATAGAGGTGATGCAGCATATTTGCCTGCATTTGGATATAAGATTTTTAATTATTCGCCCACTACATTTCAGCCGTCAATTAGTATTTCAGTTCCGAATAGTTATGTGATTGGACCCGGTGATGAGATTGTTATTTCCCTTTGGGGTGAAACTCAGCTTGTACAGAACTTAACTGTTGCACAAGATGGTAGCATTTATATCCCCGATGTCGGATTGGTTTATGTAAGCGGTCTTACGATGAAAGCTTTGAGAGCAAAATTATTTTCAGTTTTGTCAAAGAGCTATTCGTCGCTGGATGTCTCTGCAAAAGGAACTGCTAAAACACATCTCGAGGTAACAACGGGAAAACTTCGCAGTGTAAAAGTTTACGTGCTTGGTGAAGTAAACAAGCCTGGTGGTTATACGCTCCCGTCTTTATCAACTGCATTTACGGCTTTGTATTATTCCGGCGGACCAAATATTAACGGAAGTTTAAGGAACGTACAGGTTATTAGGGGAGGCAAGGTAGTTTCTACTATCGATATTTATGACTACCTCATTAAAGGTGATCAATCCAGTGATATAAATCTTGAAGATGAAGACGTTTTGTTTGTACCACCAGTGGGTAAGCGTGCTGCAATTACAGGACAGATATTCCGACCTGCAATTTATGAGTTAAAAGAAGGTGATCAGTTAAGAGATCTTTTAAAATATGCCGGCGGAGCTAATTTTAACACTTATTTTCAGGACGTTTTTATTGATAGAGTAATACCATTTGATCAGCGTAAGGATTATCAGAATAATATTATGACAGTCGATCTTAATTTCAAGACGTTTGAGGAGTTTAAAAACAGCAATTATCCTATGACTGATGGGGACGTGGTCATTATAAAAAGCATAAGCATGTACCAGCAAAATCGGGCCTACCTTGTTGGAGATGTGAAACAACCCGGGGCATACGAATTAAGTAAAGATATGACTGTGAGAGATCTTATAATAAAGGGAGATTCTTTATTTCCTGATGCTTTTCTTGAAAAGGCTTTGCTTGTTAGAACTGACCCCGATGGTAAACAAAGCATAATAAATTTTAATTTAAAAAAAGCTCTCGAAAGAGATCCGGCGAATAATATTTTATTGCAGAATTTAGACTCAGTAACTGTTTACAGTAAAAAACTATTTGAACCCGTAAGATATGTGGAAATATTCGGACAGGTAAGAATACCTGGCAAATACAGGACATATGATGGAATGACCGTTTCTGATCTTATTACTCTTGCAGGGGGATTGACAGATTCAGCCACAACTCAAAATATCGAAGTTACAAGATTGGATACAACGAGTGAATCTGTATACGCTACTAAATTCAGTTTGAATCTTCCGAAAGATTACTGGAACACGGATAAAACTCAAGAAATAACTCTTAACGATTATGACAGGGTTTTCATACAAACTGATCCCTTAAAAAAATATCCTAAAACCATTTATGTAAACGGGGAGGTTAAATTTCCGGGCTCTTATGCAATATTGAATAATTCTGAAAGGTTATCAGATTTTATCAAGCGCGCAGGGGGATTTAAATCTACTGCTTATACAGAGGGAATATATGTATATAGATATAATCCTATTTTTAGTGAGTTTGATTCAGATACTACAAATTTGGCGGATAGTTTGAAAGAACTAATAGATTCAACTTCTGTGTATAATAGAGCTGCAATATTAAGAAAGTATTCTGAAAGGATTCCAATTGAATGGTCTGATATAGTAGATGATTCCAACTCGATTTATAACATAATTCCTGAACCGGGCGACTCGTTGATTGTACCACGTAAACTTTACGAGGTTTATGTGCTTGGAGCGGTAGGAATTCCATCTACAGTTCCTTACAAGGAAGGGGCATCACTGGATTACTACGTGAACCAGGCAGGGGGTTATGCTGAAAATGCTGCCGAAGGAAAGGAAATAGTTATACAACCAAATGGTAAAAAATGGGAAAAATCCGGATTTCTAGGTGGCGATGATGAGATCCTTTCTGGCGCTACAATTATAGTTCCTACTGAAATTCCAACTCCAAGTACAGTATGGCCGGCTATAAGAGATATAGCAGGAATTTTAAGCAGCTTAACGGTTGTGGTGTTGGCAATTTACAGACTTAATAAATAGCCGTTTGCTAAAGAAATTACATTTAATTTAATAATAACAATATGTCTGACGAACAAAACAATTTAAGCCCTGAACAGGAAGAAGAGCTTTCTGCAAAAGAAAGTTTTAAACTTTTCCTTGAAAAACTTAGCCCATATCTGCAAAAAGCATGGAGTGCAAGGAAAAAACTATTTATTATTAACGGAACAATATTAGTTGTTGCTGTAGCATATTTATTGTTGTTTATAAAACCATACTTTGATACGACAGTGACTATTCTTCCTAGTTACGGTGCTCAATCATCTACGCTTGCTCAATTCAGTGGTTTGGCCTCTTTGGCAGGGGTAAATTTAGGGCAGGGAAGTTCCACAGCAATTTATCAACAACTGGTCACCAGCGAATCTGTTCTTAAACCCGTTATTTATAAAAAATATAAAACCGAAGAATATCCTGATTCGGTAGATTTAATAAAATATTTTAAAATTGAACCTAATGAGAGCCTACCTAAAAGCCAGCAACAGAGGGGAATGTTTTTATCTGTTTATACAGATTTTGTTAAGTCAAGGCTAAAGACAAATCTTGATGCTGTAACAAATGTATTAACATTGACAGTAAGAATGCCTGAAGGTGAATTATCTGCAGACGTTACAAACAGTATTGCAAAGTCATTGGACAGGTATATACGTACCCAGTTGAAATATAATGCTAAAGAGCAGCTTTTATATATTCAAAAGAGGATAGGACAGGTTCAGGATTCGTTAAGATTAGCGGAAAATGAACTAACAGAATTTCAGATAAAGAACAAAGCAACAAGCCAGTCCCCGCAATTACAGCTGGAAGAAGCAAGACTTCAAAGAAATGTAACTATATTAAATAACGTTTACCTGCAATTACAGCAACAGCTTGAACTGGCAAGGATTGATGCGATTAAAGATGCTCCCGTATTGAATATTATGGAGAGCGCAAATGATCCAATAGTTAAAACAGGTCCCAGCAGATCAATGATGTTGATCTTGATTATGTTTTTTGCTGTGTGTCTTACAGTACTTTATTATGCAACAAATGATGAGCTAAAAAATTTCTGGAGTGTAATGAAAAAAGCGGTGAAAAAGAGTTGAGAGAATGGAAGAAAGTAGTATTGATAATCGCATACTCCGTTACTTCATCTGTAGCTATACAGACGAGTGTATGAATCCAGAAATTTGTTAATACAAGTTTATGATTGAGAAGCTTATAGAAATTGCACAAGAAGCCGGTAAGTTAGTAATAGATGTATATAATTCAGATGATTTTAATCTTAAGATTAAGGAAGATAACTCGCCCTTAACAGAAGCGGATAAAAGATCACATAATTATATAGTTTCAGAATTAAGCAGGAATTTCTCCGGTATACCAATTTTATCTGAAGAAGGGGATTCAATTGATTATAAACAAAGAAAAAACTGGATTGAGTTCTTTCTCGTAGATCCTCTCGACGGAACCAAAGAATTCATTAAAAGGAATGGTGAATTTACAGTTAACATTGCTTTAATTAAAAATAAACTCCCTGTATTGGGTGTAATTAACGTTCCTGTATCAGGCGAAACTTATTACGGCTCAATTGAAAACGGTAGTTATAAACTATTTGAAGAGAGTCCTGAGAAAATCAAAGTAAGCAATGCAAGTAAGGATGATGAATTAACTGTTGTACAAAGCCGTTCCCACTCTGGCGAAGAAGAAGATAAGTTTTACAGCAAATACAAAATAAAAGAGAAAACTTCAAAAGGCAGCTCACTTAAGATATGCCTTATTGCTGAAGGTAAAGCTGAACTTTATTTCAGAAGTGGTCCGACGTGGGAGTGGGATACTGCTGCAGGACATGCAATTCTGCGTGGAGCAGGCGGGTGTTTTGTAAATAAAGATAAAAGTACTTTGGTTTATAATAAAGAGATTCCCAAGAACTTTGGATTTATTGCCAGTTCCTTTAAAATTAGCTAATTACCTTATTAACGGATTGACAAATTATTGGATTATTGAATTCGAAAATTTATAAATATGTTAATTAAATCATTCGCAAATACGTTAATTCCTCAATTTGTGAATTCATTCAATAATAATTTTAAAAATCAGGAGACTATTAATGGCAGAAGTTAAAGCTACAAACGTACATTGGCATGAAGGACAGATTAAACAGGAAGATCGTGAAAGGAATAATGGACATAAAGGTGTTTGCATCTGGTATACGGGTTTATCAGGGAGTGGTAAATCAACCATAGCGGTTCGCGTAGAGGAGAAGCTATTTGAGCGGGGTATCAAAACTTATATTCTTGACGGAGATAATATTCGTCACGGTTTAAATAAAAATCTCGGCTTTTCTCCGGAAGATAGAACTGAAAATATCAGAAGAATTGGAGAGGTATCAAGGTTGTTTGTGGATGCAGGGATTATGGTTATGACTGCATTTATATCTCCATACAGAGAAGACAGAGATAAGGTAAGGACACTACTTAAAGATTCAGAATTTGTTGAGGTATTTGTCGATGCATCTATAGAAACCTGTGAAGAACGTGATCCAAAAGGGTTATATAAGAAAGCCAGAGCAGGTGAGATAAAAGAGTTTACAGGAATATCTGCACCATATGAAGAACCACTGAAACCCGAGCTTGTATTGAATACAACAGAAGAAAAAGATATAGATAAAAATGCTGATAAAGTTATAAAATATCTTAAAGAAAAGGGGTATCTGGATAATTGACTGACTGCCAAATTGACGGATTATCGAATTCGGTAGTTCGTTAATTCATAAATTCGATAATTCTATTATGGAGAAATTATAATGAGCAAATTAATAAAACCACATGGTTCAGAAAATTTAAAC
>CAZQQD010000104.1:0-9729 GCA_964595355.1 uncultured Ignavibacteriaceae bacterium
TGTAGCCAGAGTATCTCCATAAACTACTCCCCTAACTCCCGGTGCCATGCTATGCGGAGTTACAGAAATAATTTGGATTGGGGTTTCAAGCGCTTGAGGAAGACCTTTAGGGTTATAGCTGTAAGCAGTAACTGCAAAATAATAAGGAGTTCCGTTGTTAAGCGGTTTATTTCCGTGAAACGCATCAGTTGAAACTGAAAGAAATCTTTGAATACCGCTATCGCTGCCACTTTGAATTTTTATACTTGGCTCGACGGTTCTTGTAACAGGATCAGTGTACGGAATTGTAGTAACATTATTTACTACGTCGAAAGTAGTAATCTTATGGGCCGATTCTATACTCGCCCCGGCATAAGGAAGTTGGTAAATATTATATCCTTCAAATGCATAATAACCACCTCCGGATGCATCAACACTGTCTATCTCATCCTTTATATAAGAACTCTCCGTAGCTTGTACAGCATTAGGATCTTCACCCCAATCAAGAACTATCTTTTGATCCTGGGAAACTGCAGTGAGAATCGGTGAAGGAGGCGCTTTTGGTAAATTGAAGAAATGGTCATAAGCGTTCTGCGCAGTTTTGTCATAAACCTTAAGTATATTTATTGCTTGTAAATTATTAATACCTGGAACAGCACCAGCAACTAATTCCGCAACGACGACTTGCTGTGTATCACCGGGTGCCATTGTGAAAGGTCCTGAGGCCATACCAGATCTCACATCTCTCGGAGGGAAGGGGTCTCCGTCAATCCAACCTGTCTGTGTAACGGGATCACCCGGAGCAAAAAATGGACCGCCGTTCGTATTAGTATTAGGATCAATATAAGGCCCTCCTATTCTATTTAAGCCCTTCATAAAATTATAAAACTGTGTTGAACCAGAAATCTGGCCTTGATCCGGATCATTAAAAGTTGCATCAAGTCCACTTCCAGGATTAGTAAAGGTATAAGCAGCGGTCATAGGGAGATTTATATAACCCGGACCTGCGCTATCTCCATTAAATAATCCATAATCCTGAGAATCATCTATACCATTCTGGTTACGATCTTCTCCGGCAACTCCTTGTACAAGAGGACCCTGGAAAAAATCAGCTCCTGTAGACGGTGGTGGAAGGGGTTGATAAACTGCATCATTCGTATTACCATTATAAACATAAGTTAAACTTAATGTGGTATCGTTGCCTACAAGATCATCCCCAGAGAATCCGAGGTCAATATCTGCCCACCATGTAACAATCATACTGTCGATCGTATACTGCTGTTTTCCTTTGTTAACTATTGTGAATTGTTTAAAATACATGTTTCCTAATGGTGCTTGCTGCGCGTAAGCCCATATTGTAACATGAACTTCAAGACCCATCGGATGAGCTCCGTATAAACTCTGAGTAGAAACGTCATTCATGTCATTAGCTACATAGAAGATAGTCTGATCTGCACCGGGAACACCAGGTACATCGATATCAGGTTCATACATTCCATCATTATTAACATCCTTAAACGGAGCTCCTAAAGCCTGCGCATCTGGACCAATATTTGGATTTCCATGAGCAGGCCAGTAAGTCCAGTCGTTGTCATATCGCTGCCTTATCACGTCAGCCGATACAGGATTAGCAGGGTCCCAATAGGTTGTAGAAGCAGCATCCGCGCTAAGATTAATATCAGGTCCACCAGGATAAATATCAGGTCTAACACGATATATAGACCATCTGGGATCTGAGGGATCAGCCGCGTTCCCGTCACTCAAAATAGGGCCGGGCTGTAATCCCGATTTATATGCTGAACCACCAACTTGCACCTGGGGGTTTCCTTGCGGATCAACCTGTCCATCATATCCACCCCACAAAAACCCGGTTTCATATATTGCATTTCTGGCTGTACCTTTCGGATATTCAGTACCTTCCAGGTTACCGTCGGGGTTATAATCACTAAAACCGAAAACAGATTGCAAAGCGTTTAAATTATTTATATTTATTGCGGCAGTAGTGATCTGCCCTGCACTGGTTTTTGCCAGAGTTGTGCGCTTTCCGTTTTCTTTCTTATCTCCCTTTGCACTAACAAGTGCCGGCATAAATAGCAGGATGGCAACACTCAAGACAAAAATATATTTTAACTCTTTGTACTTCATATTAAACTCCTAAGTTATATTGTTTATTGTCAAATTATTAGTATTCTAAACGAATCCCAAGCCTAATTTGACGCGGTGCCGACCATAATCCCGAATAATCATAGGTAGTGGATTGGTAAGCATCTGTATACGGCTGTCCATATTTCTCAACGTTTTGATAACCTGTAAGATTAGGATCAGTTAAAAATCCATCTGTTTCAGCTGATCCTGTAGCTGAAAATACATCCACCGGATTCTTTGCATTGAAAAGATTTTGAACCTGAACAAAAATGTTGGCTGAAAGCCTATCCACTAAATAAACTGTTTTATCAACGCGTAAATCCACATTAAAGCTAGATGGTGTAACGGATGAGTTGTAGGGTTCAATGGCATACCTGTTCCTTGTATCTACAGCTGTATTCGGGTTGCTTGTACCAGGAGATTTAACAGTACCAAGTGTATACGGATGACCACTTGAGAATCTGATTAAGACAGAAGCACCGAACGAATGAAGAATACTTGGACCATCATCTTTTCCGAAACGGTAATCTATATTAAGATTCCCGTTAACTGAGTGATTGAAAGCAAGGGGAACAATATATTTCGGAGTAAAAATTTGGTTTTGAACAGCTGCTCCGTATTCACCGGCTTGTGCATACGGGCTATCTCCTGTACCTCTTGCATTCTGAAATGATATCGAACCATTAACCAGAAATCTTTCGGTTCTTCTCATATTAAAATCGATTTCAATACCCTGTGTTGTAGCATAATCTCCGTTTGTCAATACTTGATAAGGCCTCCAGCCTGTGCTTGTAACAACAGTTTGTTGAGCGAAGACAACTTGATCGGCTATATCTTTATAGTATGCTGTAATATCAAAAGATGCGAAGTTGGAAATCTGCTGTGTAAATCCGATTTCATATTGTGTCGTTCTTGTAGGCCTTATATCAAGCCCCCAGGGAGCAGAGTTAAAATACCCGGCACTAGGGTTTATAAAATATGCCAGACGATAGGGACCGACATAACTTTGCGCCAAACTCGGCTGTTGAACAAACTTTCCGTATTGTGCATGAAATATGGTCTGATCTGTGACTGGAAATGAGAAACCAAGTCTTGGACTTAATGACTGAAAAGAAGGGGTTTCCACATAATTCTCCGGATGGATTACATCAAGTGTAGTCCCGTCAAACACCTGATAGGGCTTTGTAGGATCAGCAAAAGTCCGCTGATCAGTTTTAATGTAATCAAATCTCACACCTGCATTAACGAGCAAATTCTTATATTCTATTTTATCTTCAACATAAATACCGGCAAAAATCGGTTTGTGCGGTGCTACAGAACCATTGTTCCAATTCGAATCGCCGTCATAAGCTTTCCCTTGTATAGTATAACCATAATTCTCTGTACCCTGTTGTTTTAAAATATCGTTCAAACTCTTGTCAGGGCTATTAGCAATTACCTGAGCAAAATTTATGAACCTGGTTTGATACTTCCTAAGTTTCATAATCTGTATTTCGCCACCTATTTTAAGTGAATTCTGCTCATTCAGATTATCAGAGAAATTGGCGCTTAGGTTCAAATTATCGTTTTCAAATTTCCGGTATGATATAATGCCATTAGGATTGTTAACTAAAGGCATATTAGGCGTTGCAAAAACAAAAGTTGAATAGAGTGTATAAGGTTCCGGAAAATCATATGGACCTGTTGCGGTCTGTGTTGAATTATAACTCCAGGGAACACCTTTGGCAGCATTAAAAGCTTTGTCTCCATATCTGAGGAAATTCTGTCCCAGTATTGGATCGTAAGTTACACCACCACTATATGTGTAACTTGCGTTTAGTTCAACATATGCATCAGAATTTAAGATATGGGTCAATTTAAGTCCCAAAACTCCATTATAGCTATCTCTTCGCGGATCTCGGTTGTTATCGAATATCGTATAAGCACCACCTCCTATAAGACTTTGTCTTTGAAAGGTGTATGTGCCATAAGCTCTGATTATTGTGGGATTAAAATCAAAAGTAAGAGTTGCAGCACCTGTATTTAGATCTGACCTATTACCCGGTTGAGGACCAGCTGGGTAAACTAAATTCACGGTATCACCATTACTAGGATCTGCAAAAGTTCCTATGTCAATTCCGGGAGCATAAGTAGGAGCCCGGTCAGCCCACGCTGTATTTTGAAACAATCCGAAAAATTTAATATTATTAGAAAATAAAGGACCGCTCAACGTAGCGGTTATATCGTTGTAACCGTAGGAATATGTTCCAAGGTTTTTACTTCCGTCATATCTGTTTGACTTGCTTTTGAACGTCCAGTTATCTGTAAGATATTGTAATGTAGCTTTAAACTGAGAACCACCAGACTTCAACTGTGATTTTACAATACCTGCATTAGCGCCACCGAATTCAGCAGTATAACCACCTGCTTGAACTGATATTTCTTCTACAGCATCCTGCGGAAGAGTAACCTGTGAAGCAGAGTATTGAGGATTATTAGTAAGCTGGCTTGCAGGATTGGTTATGTTTGCTCCTTCAACGTAGTAACCTACTTCATCCTGACGTCCACCTCTTATATATATTCTTCCGTTTTGCGCAATAACACCAGGAGTTAATGTAGCAATATTATTAACTCCACGAATCGGCAAAGCGTCGATCTCTTCATTTGTAGTTACTCTAATAGCATTCGTATTACTCTTATTAACTAAAGGTCGTTGAGCAACAATCGTTACCTCCCCTACCTCAACACCAGTTGGAGGTAATTGAAAATTCAACTCAGTAGTAAGATCAGCATTAATACGAACATTGGAAGTTGTTACTGCCTTGTACCCCAGATACGAAGCTCTAACTTCATACACACCAGGGTCAAGAAGGTTGATAGTATATTCTCCATTCACGTCTGTAGCAGCACCAAAATTAGTACCAACAACAAGAACGTTGACACCAATCAGCGGCTCACCTGTCTGGAGATCAGTAACCTTACCTTTTAATTTCCCTGTATTAGCTGCGTACATCATCACTGGCAGCAAAAGCAAGGAAAACAGGATGGTAATCTTTCTTTTCATATTATCCTCCTATAGGGATTAGTGATTTATTGTGTTTAATAGCTACTTGAACCAAGAGTGCTGTTAAAATAAAGTGCACTCTTATTGTAGTTATTCGTTTGAAATTATTTGCAATTATTATGTAACTAAATTTTTTTGTTTGCGCGGTAAAATTGTGCATGCTCTCTTTCTGAATTTTTGCTTAAAACGAAATAATTATAGATAAATTTTTTTCATCTATGTTAAAAGAACAAATTTGAGAAATGAATACATTAGTGGGTAAAGATAGTTTACTGAGGACTGCCCTCTTTCTTAAAGAATAAGCTAACTCACACTCACGTAAAAAATAATTTTACAAAGTAAGCTAATGTTTAATCCTTAAAAAATATTCAGAAATGCAGTAAAAATTTTACCTTTAACCCTTCCTTTTTTAAATACTATAGTAACGTCTTAAAAAATAAATTTAAAGTCAACACCTTTAATAAGAAAAACTGCAAGAATCATATTAATTAAATATCTCTTTATCTGCCTAAATTTAAGGATATTATTTAAAAATCCAAATACACAGAAGGAAAAAGTTCTTGAAAAGGGCGTAAAATTACTCCTTAACGTTATTTTATTTTCCCCTTAAACTAATGCAACTATTAGCCAAAAGCAAAGATGATATATGTAAAATCAGGTCAAATATTATAATATATATATAGTAAGATAAATGTATCTGTTTTCTAAGTAAAATTGCATTTAATAAATCCGGAATGCTTTTTAATATCATATTATATCCATAAATTTAGCAGATTGAATTTTTTATATTTTCAACCGGCTTGCTGTAATAAGATAGCCGGTTTTTACGTTATTTATATCAGGAAAATTTAAGATGCATTTTGCTGTTATAGCAGCCGGAGAGGGCTCCAGGTTAAAAGCAGAATCTGTTAATTTACCAAAACCGCTCGTTGAAATAAATAATATCCCGCTGATTGAACGGCTTTTCTCAACTGCCATAAAAAATGGCGCTGAATCAATAAGCTGTATTACTAACGAAGAATTTCACGAAGTACATAAATATTTAAATGACAGAAAATTTGATATCCCTTTTAACCTTATTATTAAATCAACGCCCAGCTCATTGCACAGCTTCTATGCGCTTAAACCATTCCTCGAAAACAAATCTTTTTGCCTTACAACTGTAGATACAGTATTTAAGGAAGAAGAATTCTGTAATTTCATTCAAGAAGCAGAATCACATAAAGAATACGATGGTCTCCTTGCAATTACTGATTTTATTGATGACGAAAAACCATTGTGTGTAGAATTAGATGAAAGATATAAAATTATAAAATTCGAAGATTCTGCAGAAAAACTAAAATATGCTACCGGCGGTTTGTATTATTTTTCATCTAATATATTAGACGAAATGGATGAAGCAATTAACAACGGAATGATGAGACTAAGAAATTTCCTGAAATTGTTAGTAGAAAAAAACTATCACCTAAATGCATTTAAATTTTCTAAAATTATTGATGTAGATCATCAAAACGACATTGCAACAGCGGAAGAATTTTTAAATTCCCCGTAAACTAAATAAAAGTATTATGACTGACATTGCACATTCATTTAGATTAAAGATTTACGGACTCCAAGAGTATTCACTGATGCTTGTGGATATTTTCAAGGGCTTCTCAAAATTCTGGCGAACCTGGGATGATGCAGTAAATGAAATGTATTGGATAGGTGCTAAAGCTTTTCTTCCAGTTTTACTGGGGGGAGTTTTCGTCGGAATTATTCTTGCCCTGGAAACAGGGCATCAGCTTGATCTCTTTGGGGCCAAAACCCTGGTTGGCAGAACTGTTTCACTTGGAATGGTTAGAGAACTCGGCCCTGTTATTACCGGATTATTGCTTGCGGCAAGAACCGGAGCGAAAAATGCCTCAGAGCTGGGCGCTATGCAGATAAGTGAACAGATAGATGCTTTAAGGGCATTCGGGACAAGCCCGATAGAAAAGCTTGTTATTCCAAGGACAGTAGCTGCTCTGGTAATGTTTCTTCCTCTAACAGCAATTGTGGACATTTCGGGAATTGTAAGCGGAATGATTGTTACAAAGTTGTCATTAAACGTCGACACTTCCTTCTTCTGGCATTCTGCTCTTTCCGCTTTACTGATGAAAGATATATTTGTCGGATTCATTAAGCCGTTTTTCTTTGCTTTCTTTATATCAACTATTAGTTGTTATTACGGTTTTGCAACTCGTGGCGGTACAGTGTCGCTTGGAAAAAACACAATTAATGCAGTCGTTTTTTCTTCGCTCATAATTCTTGTGCTTGATTTTATTTTTACAAAAGTTGTGTGGGAGCTTTTATAATTTATGATTGAACTTTCTCACGTTAATCTTGATTTCGCAGGCAAAGTAATATTAAGCGACATTTCGCTTTCAATAAAAAAAGGCGAAATTGCTATTATTCTTGGCCCCAGCGGTGCGGGAAAGAGTTCTATATTAAAGATTATTCTCGGATTATGGCAACCTGATTCTGGCAAGGTATTAATAGATGGAGAAAATATTGCCAATCTTTCTGAAAACGAAATATTGCCCGTAAGAAGGAGAATGGGAATCGTTTTCCAGGCTAATGCACTGTTCGATTCATTAAATGTTGAAGATAATGTAGCTTATTTTCTGCGCGAACACAGTAGATTAAGCACAAAGGAAATTAGAAGCAAAATATCAGAGATATTATCATTCGTAAATTTAAAGGGAACAGAAAAGATTTATCCGGATCAGCTCAGTGGTGGGATGAAAAAAAGAGTGGCTATCGCGAGGGCTCTTTCATTTGACCCGGAAATTATTCTTTATGATGAGCCGACAACAGGTCTCGATCCAATTAATTCTAAATCCATCCTCGATCTGATAAAAAGGGTAAGCGAGAGTGGAGCTACTTCAGTAATTGTAACTCATATTTTACATGATGCAGTTTCTGTTGGAGATACTTTGACTGTTATTAATGAGGGCTCTATAGTTCAAGCGGGAACTGTACACGACATGCTAAATTCTGTCAACAAATTTGTGAACGATTTCTTCTATGAAGTTTTTCAGGATGCTGCACTGTTTAAGAAATAATTTTTTAATAATTAAAAGAAATTAAAATGGCAAAAAATGTACTAAAGTTATCTAATCTTAAAGTCGGGCTTACAGTTTTTCTCGGACTCGTTGCACTTTTTATTTTCCTATTCATTGTCGGTACTGAAAACAATTTTCTTTCAAGCAAATATGAACTAAAAATCTTCATTCCAAATGTTCAGGGATTAAATGATGGTTCGATGGTAAGTCTCGGCGGAATAAAAGTAGGATCTGTAAAAAGCAGGGAGTTCGCTACCAGGGATGGCGTGAACGGTGTTGATGTTACTCTTGGCGTTCTGACTTCTTATAAAAATCAAATTACAGTAAATTCAGTTGCACAGGTAAAAACAATCGGACTGCTCGGTGATCAATTTGTTGATATATCAATTGGTCAAAAAGGAGAACGTCCCCTGAAAGAGGGTGAGTATATAACCGTCAAACCAACTTTAACATTTGACAAGATTGCCGATAAAGTCGAGCCGATGATGGATGACTTCGGCGGTATAATGAAAAATATGAAAACCATAACCGATTCGATTGCTGACGGAAAAGGAGCAGTAGGCAGACTTATAAACGATTCAAAGACAGGAAACAGTCTGGAAAAAGTTTTAAACAATATTAATACAGTTGCTGAAGCAATCAATCAGAAGAAAGGAACTCTCGGAAAGATGGCTTACGACAGTTCTCTATACAATAATTTGAATGAGCTGACAGGAAACATTAATTCCATCACAGATTCGGTGAAATCCGGTAAAGGCTCTCTCGGAAAACTATTTGTGAATGATTCACTCTATAATAATGTTAATTCTTTAACTACAAGATTAAACCACCTTTTGAGTAAAATGGACAGTGATACAACTCTTGCAGGTGGTTTGTTCAATGATTCGAAGTTTTACAAACAATTTAATTCGGTTTTAAAGGATCTGAATTTATTAATTATAGACTTAAGAGAACATCCTGAAGATTATGTCCACTTCTCGGTGTTCTGAAAAAGTAATTGGAGTTTTATAATATGAATTTAAAAATGGCGGGGATTTCTCGGCAGGCAGAATATTCTCCCAATCACGTTGAAAACGATTCACTGATCTTAAGAGCTACTGCAGAAGTACTGAAAGAATTTGACGTAGATGTTGTGTTCTATGGAGAAGGTGAAGTGCTGAACAGCAACTTTAAGGAAGACTTGATATTTTCAATGGCACAAGGGCCGGATGCAATTGAAAGATTGATAGAAATTGAAAAGAAAGGTGCTTTTATAATCAATTCGCCAAAAGCTGTAAAAAATTGCTACAGAATTAATATGGTTCGTCTACTTCCTGATAATGGTATTCCCTTTCCTAAAAGTATACAAGTTGAAATAAACTCAGATCTTGATATCAATCTGAATGGATTTGATCCCCACAAGTTCTGGATAAAACGCGGCGACGTTCACGCAGTTCACCGTGAAGATGTTACACTAGTCTACAGCAAAGAAGAAAA
>CAZQQD010000105.1:0-9417 GCA_964595355.1 uncultured Ignavibacteriaceae bacterium
CGTTGTTAGTTAAGCATTGCTTTTCTGGGCGGCGGCTTAGCCGCAAAGCCGTTATGTTGCAAGATTATAATGTCGAAAAAGGTATAATTTAATTCAATGGTACGAATTTTAATATTAACTGGAACTTGTGGAAGTGGTAAAACCACTGTTTCAAAATTACTTTCAGTAGGAATTGGCTGGAGAAGAATTTCTGAAGATGAATTATGGAAAAAATATTATGGAAATAATCGTGGAGCATTTGGCTCTGATGAACATCGTATAAAACGTCAACATATTCATAAATTGGTTTTTGAAGAAATTCTCTCTATTTATAAAGAAAGCATATTTATTGTAATTGATGCAACAGTACACGAATCTCCACCAGAAGCTTATAATGAATATTCCGAATTATTTAAGAACTACAAAATTGAATGGCGTCTTTGTATATTAAAGCCAAGATTGGAAATTGCAATAATGAGAGACTCTCAACGAAAGGACTGGATAGCTGGCTCAGAAAGAGTTGAAAAGTTGTATAAAAAATTTACCGGGAAAGTATTTTCAAAAGAATGGTTTATTGATAATTCGGATGAGACTCCTGAACAAACGATGAAACGAATTTATGAACTATATGCAACCTAACCAGCTTTTCCACCCGACCGCGTTTTCATTGCGGAATTGTTAAACTTTTCGGGTTGGTTGTAAAAGGTAAGCATAGCTTGTAACATTGTTCTAATAAATAAATTGGTTAATAATTATTGGCAGTGGTTTTTTATTCGGCTTTCTTGTCCCGCCAAAGGCGGGTAAATCTGCGGCGCCGCTTATCGGCAACGTCGTTAGGCGCTATAAATTAAATATCTCAAAAAGGAGGTAAAATTATGGACGTAACAAACTTAATAATCTTTCTAGCAATAGGGGCTGTAGCCGGATGGCTGGCTGGATTACTAATGAAAGGTGGTGGTTTCGGTATTTTAGGAAACATTATTATTGGAATAATAGGTGCAGTAATTGGAGGCTTTGTATTTGGACTGCTTGGCATCACAACGGTTGGAATAGTTGGATCAATCATTACAGCTACAGTCGGTGCTATAATTTTGCTGTTTATTGCTAAGCTTATCAAGAAATAAAGGGCAACTTTATAAAGCAAATTAGCCTGGATGGCAAAAAGCACTTTTTGGTTCAGCTTTTTGCCTCCAATAATTTTCAATTTTAGGTTGCGTGTCTAAATTTTCAGATTAGCGACAATGATTTTATATTATTTAGAATTAGATTACTTAAGCAAAAAATGTAATAGCCAAACCAATGCAAGAGTCAATTAATCTTGAAAAAGAAATAGTACTGAAAAATATTATAATCAATTTATGATAAGATTTTTAATACATTTTATTTTTGGCAACCTGACCACAAATCAATACGACCACTTTGCTCAGTTGAGTGTTTAAGAACTACGGCATTTGCCGAACAGTAAATATCATATGAACATTAATAAGACAGAACTAATGAAAAAAATATTATTATCATTATTATTTATACTTACTATTTATTCTCTTAATACAGCCGCACAGGAGAATATTTATGGAATTTATTCAAACATTGATACAATCGAAGGCGAACCCTCCGGGTTTGAAATGTTTTTCCTCAACGATGGGAGACCGGGTAAATGTAGCACTACTGTAATTTTTCAGGCAGCTGAAGGATGGCCGGAATATCCTGAAATGTTGGATTGTTGTGGCTTTTCAGCTAATCACGTAGAATTTATTTCAAAAAAATGGGGTAAGTTTGTCGGGAAAATTGAAAACGGCACTTTATCAGGAGAATTTATTAATATGAAATATAAGATAGTTTTAAAAAGAGGATTAAGCATTTGGCAACAATAACTGATAGATAGAACTGCTCGCTTGCAAGGCCGACTGCCGGAACGGTGTGGTATTTTTAAAGTGTTTGGCAGTTAAAGTTTCGTTTAAAATTTTGTTCAAGGTGGTAGTTCTAAATAACATTTTTGCAAACTGTACTTACGATAAAGTTAGGCATCCCGCCACGGCGGGACTAAATCATTGGCAGTTGTTTATTAAGTGGCATTCTTGTTATTTAACATAACACACCGTTATAACGAATATGCAAATAGACTTAAAAGAATCTAAAACGAAATGCAGAATGTAGAACAGTTAAGCCGGGAACTCTGGCAAATAATTTTTGGGACTTTTTTTCTGATAGTCGGACTTTTGGCTATTTCTATTGCATTACTTCGCCGCGGGAAAGACATTAAAATATTAATTTGGCTTGCCGCCTGGAGTGGTTCTTTTGGAATCAGAGCCTTAATTGAATCACAATCTGTAAAAATAATTTTACCGCAATTTACCCAAAGTATTATTCCATCAATTGATGTGATTATATCCCTTATGATTCTGGTTTTTGCGTTGCTCACTTGGCTATATTTGGTCCGGGGACGAGTCAGGACCATTGTAATTATTATTATCGCTGCTGCATCGATTGTTGCTGTTTTGGGTATTGCCTGGTTTTTTGTTACCGGCAGTGCACAGACTTTTATGAATCTTAATAATCTTATTGCAGCAATCTCAATTATTTTTTTTGCAGTTCTTCTTATTCAAAAGAAATTATCGGATAAATATTTAAATCTCCCAAACCGGGGAGTTCTTGCAACGGGTTCAGTGATTTTTCTTGCAGAAGCATTGTATACAAATTTATCGAATCTCATTGGGTACGAAGCCTATATAATTACAAGTTGGCTTGGTTTTGCAGTTTTGATTTTAGCGATGACATATACTGCCGCTAAAATGATTTTTGTCAATGAACGCAGATTAATTACAATTGAAAGTGAAATGGAGACTGCTCGCCAGATTCAGTCCTATATCCTTCCGGAGAGATTTCCAAAACTAAACGGTTTACATGTCGCTTCTGCATATCACCCTATGACAGAAGTTGCAGGGGATTTCTACGATTTTATAAAAATTGATCAAAATAAGACCGGCTTTTTAATTGCCGATGTCTCTGGTCACGGTGTCCCCGCTGCATTAATTGCATCAATGATTAAAGTAGCAATGCAATCCGTTGTGGATACAGCTAATGATCCGGGGGAAGTGCTGAGGCGTTTATCGAAAATACTTAGAGAACAATTGCAAGAGCAGTTTGTAACGGCAGCTTATCTGTATGTTGATCTGGAAACATGTCAAGCTCGTTATTCAGCAGCAGGTCATCCTCCATTGATATATTGGGATTCGGACGCTCAACAAACAAGTTTTATCGAAAGTAACGGTTTAATATTCAGCTTTTTGAAGCAGTCAGATTATCCGGTTCGTGAGATTGAATTCAAAGCAGGTGATCGTTTTCTACTTTATACAGATGGACTGACTGAGGCTGAAAATCCAGATGGAGAAAGCTTTGATAATAAACATCTTGATGAGCTTATACATGCGAATAAACATACTTCTGCATTAGAGTTCAGTTCCAATATACTAAATGCGATACGCTTATGGCAATCTAATAAAATGTCTCAACAGGATGACCTCACATGGATAGTTGTCGATATATTGTGATTATTTTCGTTATAAGCCGCCCGCTGCTCAACCGGACAGCGTATTCACATTCGGCGTTTTTGTAATATTTGGCTTTGTTAGTCCGTGTCGGCTGTCTTGTTCAAGGTAATAAGGATAGAAAAATTTTAAGTAATTAAAAAGTTGTTGCCCTATCCGGCATTCTTATTTTGGGCTGCCTGTTAGCGGCAACATCGTTAGACAGTTATCATAAAATAGAGGGGCCTAATATGAAAACAAATAAAACGTATCAGATCCTTTTAATGACATTTTTTGGAATGCTTGGAAGTGTTTTAGTTGGATTTATTTTTTTCAACACTTCAATTTTTATTCCTTCGAGGACAAATTTCCAATTCGTGATTACTGGATTATATGGGGGTTTATTCTTTAGTCTATTAGAATATAAAAAACTCAGAGAGCAACTATTTGCGATCGTTATCATACTGGTTCTGCAACTTATCATTTTCACTGGAAGATATTTATCAATAGCATATATAATAAGAGATACATTTTATTTGGGAAGCATTTTTATATCTATTAAGCTTTATCATCAATTCATAAAAAGAAATCCTAAAATTAAATTGTATCTAAGAAGTTCGGCATTAGCATTATTTCTTGGTTTAACATATACAGTGTTTATAAGTATTGTATTTTTAATCAATGCTAAAACAGGTTTTCCACCGTTTGGTTTTATTTATGTCATAGCAAGAAATGGAATTTTAATTGGTTTGGGGATTGGCTTAGGGTTAGATTTTTATTTACAGAATGAAAAACATTTATTTAATCTTTTAAAAATAAAAACTGCCTGATTTGTCTCTTAACACGATAGTCCGCCTGAAGCGGGTAAACTGTTTTCGCACTGGGAATATAAATTAAGTGCGAATATTAATTGAGGTAATTATGCAATTCTTATCAAATTATTTATGCTTTTCTCACAATTGTGAAATTTATATCGGGTGTTGTAGATCGAATGTTAAATGAATTATAAATAATACCTTCCATCATAAAAACATTGAGAAAGGCTGCAATTTTTCCAACTATAATGTATAAATCCAAAAATAGAAAGGGATAAAAAAATGCAAAAAAATACTTTAATATATTTTTGCAATTATCGGCTTTCCTGCTTCCGGTTTACTTTGTTTTTTACCCATAGTTAAATGATAATCCGGGAGATCCCTTTACAAAATCTCTGTGGCGGTTTACTATCGCCGGATTTTGTTTTTATGGGATATTAGCCGTAGCAATATTTGTGATTAAATAAAGATGGAGAAATACTTTATATCAAAACGAGGAAAATAAGTATGATCAAAGATAAAAATGTCATTTTAGCAATCGGGATGATTTCCCTTGTAATTGCTATTCTTTTAGGAAGATATATTAAACCTACACCAGTAATTTCTTTTTTAGAGGGATTATTCTATGGTTTATCTCTTGTTATGAATACCTATACTTTAATTTTAGCAAAAAGAAAAAATGGATAAATTATTAGGTCTTTGACTAATTAAGCTTGAGCAGAGTCAAAATCAAACGTAAAATTCACTCCATCAACTTGCAAGAAAAGCGGCTTCCTTGCGTTCACTAATGAACATAAACGTCTGTTAACGGACGGTATTATATCAATAACTGAAATTTTTCTTTCATATTTACAAAAAACGAAGCATTTTTATTAGTATCCCGAAGGCACAAAACTTGTAAATATAACGGTAATCAACCGTTTATTTAGAGTATATGCTGTATATCCTTATTTGGTTTGACGATTAAGGTATATGAAGTAACTTAAAATATGAACTATAATTCGGTTAATTCGTCAAACCCTGAGAATACGATAAAATTTAAGTGAGGTAAGATATGAAGATTAGAGTCATTTACAGTTTTTTAATTTCTGCATTTGTTTTACTTATGACAGTAACTGCACAGCAGAAGTCATCAGTGGAAGTCGGCAATGTTGATCCCGGACAAATGCAATATAAGGCTTTCACATTGAACAGCAATGCAACTGTTGAGATTACAGGAAAGATGGCTACTTTCCGAGACAAGCACGATAGCTGGTTCTTTAATGATAATGGCAGGCGAGGCTGGACTAACAACCTGATGTTTTACGGCTGGATTCTCAATTCAAAAACAAGAAAGGTTGTCTGGCATTCACTGGAAAAATATCCAGACATAAGGAAATCGGAAGAAACTGAATTTGTACCCATCAATAGCCGTATCGACCTTCAAAAGGGAAGTTATGAAATTTATTTTGCTTCGGCTAAATCATATTATAATTTCAATTCGGATAACAGAGGTGACTTTGTAGACTGGATAAGAGATTTCTTCGGTTTCGGCGAAAATGAATTCAGGGATAAGTATAGAGACGAACTTACTATGAAAGTATCGGGACCAGCAGGAATATTTAATGCGACAGATATTGAGCTGTTAAGAAAAAATTATCTTAACGGTTCAATAGTTTCACTTGAAGAGGCAGGAGATCATTCATCGATGTCGAAAGGATTTACGTTAACAGGAGATACAAAACTAAAAATATATTCAATCGGCGAGGGAAGAGAAAAAGAAACTTTTGACTATGCCTGGATTTATGATAATGTGAAAAATAAAATAGCCTGGCGAATGAACTGGGATAATACAGATTATGCAGGCGGCGCAGAAAAAAACATAGTCTTTAATGATGAGATCACTTTGCCGGCAGGAACATACACTGTCCATTACGTAACTGATGATTCACATTCATTCCAGAGATGGAATTCTTTTCCACCGGACGATCCACAGTTCTGGGGAGTCGCAGTTTTCCCTGCAACACAATCTGATATGGCAAAGGTAGTTCCATTCAGAGAGCAGGATGTAGTTAAGCCGCTTGTAAATCTTACAGAGGTTGGCGACAATAAAATGGTATCGCAGGGTTTAAAAGTTAAGGAGCCACTCGATGTACGTATTTTATGTTTAGGTGAATCAACTAACAGAAGAGACTATGTGGATTATGGCTGGATATTAAATGCTGACACACGTAAGACAGTGTGGACAATGGATGGAAAATATTCAGAGAATGCGGGCGGTGCTCAAAAAAACAGGATGATAGACGAAACAATTAAATTACAGCCGGGAAATTATATAATTTATTATGCAACAGATGATTCACATTCTTATCCCGATTGGAATGCCGCTGCGCCTTACGATCCGACAAAATGGGGGATTACAATTTGGCCGCTTAACAATAATAGCAGGTCAAAAGCCGAATTGTTTACCGCAGCCAATTATAAAAATAAAAATGCTATAGTTGAAATAGTTCGAGTAGGAGATAATGAACGTTTACGAAGATCATTTGAACTTAAGGATGAAACAAAGTTAAGGGTTTATGCAATAGGCGAGGGTTTTTCATATGATATGGCAGATTATGGATGGATAGAAAATGCTTCTACCGGAAGAGTAGTGTGGGATATGTCCTACAAAAGGACAGAATATGCAGGCGGCGCAGAAAAGAACAGAATGATAAATGAAATAATAACCTTGCCTGCTGGAAAATATTATGTCTACTACAGAACTGATGGTTCACATTCATACAGAGACTGGAATGATGATCCGCCAACCGACCAGACCGATTATGGAATTACATTGAGTTATGCTAGATAATTTTCACTACTGAATCAGTTCTAACTGTTCGGTTACAAACGATATTGTTCGTAACCGAACATTTTTTTAGCCTACCTGATATGTAAAAATTTTTTAGCTCCTTTTTTATGCCAGAATTTCTTGTGTGAAACGGGCATAAATATTGTTACGGTTTGATCAGATAAAATTAAATATGTGGGGGTAAGATGTTCAGACTCAATATAAAAATAGCCATCCGTAATCTTTTCAAAAACAAAGCTTATGCTGCAATCAATTTATTCGGATTAGCCCTCGGCCTTACCTGTGCAATTCTAATCATTTTGTATATCAATGCAGAATTTTCTGTTGATAAATTTTTGACGGATAAGGAAAATATCTACCGGATAAATGTATCCGCTATAACTCCTACCCAAGCTTATACTACTGCTCAGACTCCGTACCCGCTTGGCCCGGCTCTTGCCTCAGAGGTACCCGGGTTTGAAAACAATACAAGAGTCTTCCTGGGAAATCACAACCTGGTTGGCTATAGGGACAAGAAATATTTCGAGGACCATGCTATCTTTGTTGACAGCAGCTTTTTTGATATTTTCTCTTATAAACTGATTGCAGGCAATAAAAACTCTGTACTTAACAAACCAAATAGCGTTATACTTGCAAAAAGTATTGTCCCAAAATATTTTGAGGGTGAAAATCCTGTAGGAAAAATAATTAATTTTGGAAATAATAAGAAATTAGAAGTTACAGGTATAGTTGAAGACCCGCCGGTTAACTCAAGCCTTAAGTTTGATTTTATTATAAATATGAAAATGCTGGATGCGAGTATTGTAGGTTTTTCACCCGACCAGTGGGGAGCGTACACAAGATTATTTACCTTTGTTAAACTTAATAAAAATGTCAATCCTGTAAAATTACAGTCTAAGATTAAAAATTTTATTGATAACAAAACTCCGGATGATACTAAATACAGTCATAAAATTGAGTTACAAAAAATAACAGATATAAATCTTGATCCGACTGTGGTAAGCGGTCATTCAGAGGTTACCGATCCATCAAAGTTATATATTCTTGGAAGTATCGGGCTATTTATAATATTACTTGCCTGTATTAACTTTATGAACCTTGCAACCGCAAGAGCTTCAAAGCGCGCTAAAGAAGTCGGGGTAAGAAAAGTTCTTGGGGCATACCGGAAACAGCTTGCACAGCAGTTCCTGGGTGAATCAATTATTATTTCATTTACCTCGTTGTTTCTATCAATAATATTTAGTGAAGTATTGTTGAGGCATTTTTCGGAACTTGTAAACACAAAATTTTCTTCCAGTCTGTCTGGTAACCCAGAAATAATTTTTGCTGTAGTGACTTTAACTTTTGTTGTAGGAATAGCAGCAGGAATTTACCCGGCAATCTTTCTTTCGAGATTTAAGCCTGTAACTGTGCTGAAGGGGGATTTTACCGAGGGTAAGTACAAGAGGGCAGGAGGAGGGCTGAGAAAAGTGCTGGTGGTTTTACAGTTCTCTATATCTATAATATTTATTATCGGTATGCTCATAATAAAAGAACAGCTGAGTTTTTTACAGAATAAAGACCTGGGATTTAAATATAACAACAGGATAGTTTTAACAGCATACGAAGATACCGCCAGGACGGGTTATGAAGCCATAAAAGCACAACTGCTTACAATCCCCGGTGTCAGGGATGTAGCAGTAGGATTAAAGCCGCCTGTTAGTAACAATACATTCGGAACCAATGCCTATCTGAAAGGTACTGATAGTAAAAACAGTTTCCCTATATCTCTTTATTTTACAGAAGCAACATACTTTGAAGATTTTGATATGAAGTTTGCAGCAGGCCGTCCTTTTCCCAACCGGTATATAGAAGGTGATAATAAACCAATTGTAGTAAATGAAACTTTGTTAAAAAATATCGGGATTAAAAATCCTGCTGATGCAATTGGCAAAGAAATAGTTACGGGAATTAATAATTGGTCAATGAAAATAGTTGGGGTAATAAAGGATTATAATCATATGAGCCTGCACGCAAAAATTCAACCCCTGGTATTTATGTGCTGGCCGAGGTTTTTTTACAGGTATACCATTGCGATTACTCCCTCCGGTTCTGCACAAACTATTGCAAGGATCAAAAATATCTGGAAGAAATATATGTCGGGCTACCCGTTTGAATATAAATATCTTTCAGATGAAATAGCAGAAATGTATAAATCGGATGAAAGAACTGACACAATTATAACTGATTTTTCTGTTGTTGCCGTGTTAATTGCGTGTCTTGG
>CAZQQD010000106.1:0-9381 GCA_964595355.1 uncultured Ignavibacteriaceae bacterium
TGGTGAGTTACAAGCTTCATTCCCATAATTTGATTTGCATAATCTGAAACTTCCTGTAGATTTTTTGCAACTTTTACTCCTCCTCCCTTTCCTCTTCCTCCGGCATGTATCTGGGCTTTTACAACCCATACATTGCCACCTATTTCGTTTTGAGCTATATTTATAGCTTCATCAGTTGAAAATGTTACTTTTCCTACCGGTACTGCAACATTGTATTTTTTTAATATTTCTTTTGCCTGATATTCGTGAATTTTCATCAGTATACCTGTATTTGTTTATCCGCATTTATGTAAGATTACTTTAATTATAAAAAGAAAATTAAGGTTTTTAGTATAGATAAGCAATTTAAAGCGAGCACCAAAATCACATAACATCATTTAACTTATTGAATAAAACTGAACATTTTTATTGAAATTATTTAGGAACATGTTATCTTATGAAACCGATTTTAGCTGATTTATGATTCAAAAAAAAAGAGTCGATTTGCTTTCAGATTTCTGCTATCCTTATGAATTGGTTCCACTTAGAACGATGGACAAATTACACTCCTAAGGAAATAGAAAAATAAACTGAGGAAAAACCTATGCCTCTTCTAAAAGTTTGCAATACTGTCCCGGAACTGTTCCAATTTCTCACCGAAGAATATGCTAACCGAACAAAGTCATTTATTATGATGCATAAAATTGAGGGCAAATATGAAGGTATAAGCTATCAGCAGTTTAAAGAGGAAACAGAAAATTTTGCGTTTGGTCTTGCAACATTTGGTATTGCAAGATTCGATAAAGTAGCAATTATTTCAGAGAACAGACCGGAATGGGTTTATAGCGATATGGCAATTTTAGGGTTGGGAGCTGTTGATGTTCCGCTATACCCGTCACTTACTTCAGACTCTATCGAATTTATTTTATATAACTCTGAATCAAAAGCAATCATTGTTTCAAATAAATTTCAACTAAACAAAATATTAAAAATCAGGAAAAATTGTCCGAAGCTTGAATTTATAATAATCTTCAACGAAAAAGACAACATTGATTCCGATCCTAATATTTTCACTTTTAAAGAAGTGCAAAAGAAAGGTGGAAAGTTAAAACAGGAAGATCCTTCATATTTTAGAAATAAAATGCACAAAGTGCAGAAAGACGATCTGTGCACAATCATTTACACTTCCGGTACAACCGGTGAACCTAAAGGAGTGATGCTAACCCATTGGAATATTTTATCAAATTCAAAAGCTGCGCTCGAAATTTTACCGATTTATGAAACAGATGTTTGGTTATCTTTTCTTCCACTTTGTCATATTTTTGAAAGAATGGGAGGATATTATACCGGCTTCGCTTCAGGCGGCACAATGTGTTATGCAGAAAGCATCGAGGCTGTTTCAGCAAACCTATTGGAAATAAAGCCAACATTGATGACTTCAGTACCAAGACTATTTGAAAGAATTTATTCAAAAGTTATTAAAAATGTAGAAAGTCAACCCATAAAAAAACAAAAGATATTTTACTGGGCTTTGAATACAGGCAAAGAATATACACAGGCTAAAAAGGCAAAAAAAATCTCTTTATCATTATCGATTAAATATAAACTTGCAAACAAATTAGTCTTGCAGAAAATCCGGGACAGGACCGGTGGTAACTTAAGGTTCTTTATTTCAGGCGGTGCAGCTTTGGCCCGCGAACTCGGAGAATTTTTTGAAGCTCTTGGTATTCTTATTATTGAAGGTTATGGACTTACCGAATCATCCCCGGTAATTACTGCAAACCGACCCGATGATTACAAATTCGGTACCGTCGGTAAGGTCATTCCCGGTGTTGA
The DNA here is from genome assembly GCA_964595355.1 of uncultured Ignavibacteriaceae bacterium. Lineage (GTDB taxonomy): Bacteria > Bacteroidota > Ignavibacteria > Ignavibacteriales > Ignavibacteriaceae > JAKAGZ01. The sequence continues at coordinate 1,816 of CAZQQD010000106.1, forward strand.
AGTTAAAATAGCGCAGGATGGGGAAATTCTTGCACGGGGGCCAAATATTATGCAAGGTTATTACAAAAACAAAAAAGAAAGTGATACAGTTTTAAAGAACGGGTGGCTTCACACTGGAGATATTGGTGTTTTTGATGCCGATGGATTTCTTGTAATTACAGATCGTAAAAAACATTTGTTTAAAACAACTGCCGGCAAATATATTGCACCTACTCCGATTGAGAATTTATTTGTTTCAAGTAAATTTATTGACCAGTTTGTATTGATCGGAGACAGCAGAATGTTTTTAAGCGCTTTGATCGTACCTGATTTTGAAGCTGTTAAAGAATATGCTGACTCACATAAAATTCCCTACTCCTCCGATGAAGACCTGGCTAAAAATGAAGAAATTTATAAAGTAATAGAAAACGATATGTCGAAATTACAGAAGCAGTTAGCTAATTATGAAAGGGTTAGAAAATTCGTTTTGCTTGAAAAACCGTTTTCTATTGAAACCGGCGAGATTACTCCGAGTATGAAGGTGAAAAGAAAATTTGTAGAAGAAAGGTATCGTCACCTGATTGAAGAAATGTATGAAAAGTAGGTATGATGTAAAATGGAATATGTACGACAGTAGGAACAAAAATGAGCTACATTTTCTATTTACTGAATTCCATCAATAAAACTTCTATCATTTGTTTGTGAATATACCTGTTTGATGCCAATATTCTTTTAGAGTACATATCAATTGGCCTTGAATTAAAATCAGAAATAACTCCACCTGCCTCTTCAACAAGCAGCATCCCGGCACAAATATCCCACGGATTTAGTTCCATTTCCCAGTACCCGTCAAAAACACCTTTAGCAACATAGGACAAATCCAACGCAGCCGAACCGAGTCTCCTGATGCCACGGACACGTTTTGTCATTTCCGAGAATCGTTCCAATAGATGATCAGGATTTTCAGAAACATTATAAGGAAAACCCGACGCTAATACACTTCTACGCAAAATACTGTTTGTACTTACTTCCATTTTTTTGTCATTAGCAAAAGCACCACTGCCTTTTTCGGCAGAATATGAAATACCGTGAATAACATCGTAAACTATCCCGGCAATTGTATTCCCATTTTTTTGAAGTGCGATTGAGACTGAAAAAACCGGAAGCCCGTGTGCAAAATTTGTTGTTCCATCTAATGGATCAATAACCCACAAGTATTCAGTTCCCGATTTCATTTTACCACTTTCTTCTGCAAGAATTCCGTGAGTAGGATATTTCTTTTTTATAAAATCTGTTATAAGTTTTTCAGCAGCTTTGTCTATTTCCGTAACGAGATTTGTTTCGTTTGTTTTGAATTCCACATTGTTGTTTTTACCAAATCCTTCACGAATCAGCTCACCTGCTTCTTTAGCAATATTTATTATATCATTTAACATACATACCGGAAGATTTTTTACAAATATAACAATAGTTCAGCATATTGATATTTGCCCGTCACAATATTGAGAATTTTCTGCACATTACAGAATTACCACCTTTTTCCTTCCTTGATAGCAGAAACGCTTTTTGGTATATTTAATTTTGAATTGAATATGAATTAGAGGACCAAATATTTTGGATCAAATTGATAAAATAGAAATAAAAAGCTCAGCAGATAATATTACAATTGTAGACAGCATACCTGAAGTATTACCAGTTTTACCCTTAAGAGACATAGTAATATTTCCGTATATGATTTTCCCTGTACTTGTCGGTAGAGAACAGTCGATACGTGCAGCAAATTATGCACTTGAAAACACAAAATATATCTTTCTGGCTGCCCAGAAGAAATCAAACATCGAAGATCCTAAAAAAGATGATATATACACAGAAGGAACTGTTGCAAAGATTGTCCAGATTTTAAAGCTGCCTAACGGATTGATGAAAATTCTAATAGACGGATTGCTTCAGGGAAAAATCAAAAGTTTTACAAATAAAAAGGAATTCTTTGAAGCTAAAATTGATGTTGTAGTACCTGATATACAGAATGATCACGAAATGAATGCAATGTCTCGCCAGATGACACAACTATTCAAAGATTACGTAAAGATTAGCAGAAACATTCCTAACGAGGCAGTAAGCGCTTTTGACAATATTGAAGAACTTGATAGAAAACTATTTTATGCTGCGGCTAACATAAACCAGTCAATTGAAGTAAAACAAAATATACTTCAAAAATTTGATCTTAAAGAACAATATTATGAACTAATAAAGATACTTAATTCCGAAATAGACATTCTGAAAATTGAAAAAGAAATCGACGGCAAAGTTCAGGAAAATATTGCAAAGACACAGAGAAAATTCATTATCCAGGAACAGATAAAAATTCTTCAGGACGAACTTGGTGATGAAGATGATGCTTCCCCGGAATTTTCGAAGATCAGGGAAAAAATTAAAAAAGCAAAGATGCAAAAAGAGGTTGAAACCAAGGCAATTGAAGAACTAACGAAGCTGAAAAAAACCCCTCCGATGTCACCGGAATCAACCGTTATCAGAAATTATCTCGATTGGCTTGTAGATGTCCCATGGCACAACAGAACAAAAGATAATCTGAATATTGATCACGTTCAGAAAATATTGGATGAAGATCACTTTGGACTTGAAAAACCAAAAGAAAGAATTATCGAACATATTGCAGTTCTTAATCTCGTAAAAAATATGCGCGGACAAATTCTCTGCTTTGTTGGACCTCCCGGCGTTGGTAAAACTTCTTTGGGAAGATCAATTGCACGAGCACTTGGTCGTAAGTTCGTCAGGATTAGCCTCGGAGGAGTAAGGGATGAAGCTGAGATACGTGGCCACAGAAGAACATATATAGGTTCAATGCCCGGAAAAATAATTCAGTCAATGAAAAGGGCTGAAACTATTAACCCCGTAATGCTGCTTGATGAAGTAGATAAAATGAGTATGGATTTTCGTGGTGATCCTTCATCAGCAATGCTTGAAGTACTGGATCCGGAACAAAATCATACTTTTAATGATCATTATCTTGAAGTCGATTATGATCTATCGCAGGTAATGTTTATTACAACTGCAAATGTAAGATATAATATTCCTCTTCCGTTGCAGGACAGAATGGAAATCATAGAACTTCCCGGTTATCTTGAACATGATAAGATCGAGATTGCAAAAAGACACATTCTACCAAAACAACTTGAACTGCATGGATTAAAAGATAAACATGTGACTATAACCGATGATGCAATTAAAACTATAATCACAGAATATACAAAAGAGGCCGGTGTCAGAAATCTTGAAAGAGAAATCGCCTCGGTTTGCAGAAAACTTGCACGTGATATCGTACTAAAAGAATCCTCAAATGGTGATTCAAAACACAGACACAAATACCTTGTAAACTCTGAAAAAGTTGAAGATTATTTAAAGACACCGAGGTTCCGGCATTCCAAACACAACAAAGATCTGAAAGTAGGAAGTGTAACCGGGTTAGCCTGGACTGCAGTAGGAGGCGAGCTGCTCACAGTAGATGTAACAATTATGCAAGGTTCTGAAAAGTTAACACTTACCGGGCAACTTGGAAACGTAATGAAAGAATCCGCACAAGCAGCTTTAAGTTACATCCGATCGAGGGCTAAATCATTCGGGATTAGCCCGGATTTCTTCAAAGGAAGAGAAATTCATATACATTTACCTGAAGGTGCAATTCCAAAAGATGGTCCTTCCGCGGGAATAACAATGTCTATGGCTTTACTCTCAGCAATTTCCGGCAAAGCTGCTTCCAATGATGTTGCAATGACGGGGGAAATTACATTGCGCGGAAATGTAATTCCTATAGGTGGCTTAACAGAAAAATTGTTGGCAGCAAAAAGAAACGGGATAAAAACAGTACTTATTCCAAAAGATAATGAAATCGATTTGAAAGAAATCCAGGATAGAGTAAAGGAAGGAATGAAGATCATTCCTATTTCCAGAATTGAAGAAGCTATACCGTACATTTTTCAAATGCCTAAAATTAAAAAGGGAAAATCTAAAAAGAAGAATGCCCCACAAAAAAAGAAAAAGGCTAAATAATTGGCAGAAAATGTTGTAATTGATAGAGAATTATCAATTGAAGAGCAATATAAATTGCTTGTAAAACAGATTAAATCTTTGCTGAGTAAAGAAGATAAAACAATATCCAATTTATCCAACTTTGTTGCGGCGTTATATCAGTCATTTGAAAAAATCAGCTGGGCCGGCTTTTATTTTACAGAAAACGACAATCTTTATTTAGGACCTTTTCAAGGGAAAATTGCCTGCACTAATATTAAGTTTGGAAAGGGCGTCTGTGGTACTGCTGCAAAAGATAAAAAAACAATAATTGTAGAAGATGTAAATAAATTTCCCGGACACATTTTTTGTGATGCTGACTCAAAAAGCGAAATTGTAATTCCTGTGTTCAAGAAAAAAGATCTTTACGGAGTTCTTGATCTGGACAGCACAAAATTTTCCGCCTTCGATAATATTGATAAAAAATATCTTGAAGAAATGTGTCTTTTCCTTTCGGAAAAAATTTTATAATTTCTATTCGAAATTTTTATTTCTAATCAGGTAAAAAATGAGCTATGTAGTAACAGCCAGGAAATGGCGGCCTAAAAAATTTTCAGAAGTTGTTGGGCAGGAACATATTACTGCAACCTTAAAGAATGCTTTAAAAAACAACCGCATAGCGCACGCATATCTTTTTACAGGTCCAAGAGGAGTTGGAAAAACAACAACTGCGAGAATTCTGGCTAAAACTCTCAACTGCCTTAATCCTAAAGATTTTGAACCTTGCAATGAATGTGAAATGTGTAATTCAATTCAGAATTCGCAATCTCTTGACATCATTGAAATAGATGGTGCTTCAAACCGCGGAATTGATGAAATCAGAACTCTAAGAGAGTCTGTTAAATATGCCCCAACAAAAGGGAAATATAAAGTATATATAATTGATGAAGTCCATATGCTAACAAAGGAATCATTCAATGCATTCCTTAAAACCCTGGAGGAACCGCCTGCACACACAATTTTTATTTTTGCCACTACAGATGTTCACAAGGTTCCATTGACAATTATTTCTCGTTGTCAGAGATTTGATTTCAGAAGGATTCAGCTTGATACTATTAAATCTTTATTAAAACAAATTGCAGATGCTGAAAAAATTGAGATCGATGATAAATCTTTGACCACAATAGCAAAAAAATCTGACGGAGCGCTTCGTGATGCTGAAAGCTATTTCGATCAGGTTGTTTCTTTCTGTGGAAATAAAATTGATTCAAAAACAGTAGCACAAATGCTAAATCTTGTAGACGATGAAATCTATTTTGAAATATCCGACGCAATAATAAATAAAGATTTCAAAGCTGTCTTTGATGTAACTAAAACGATATACGAAAATGGATGGGATTTTGTTGACTTCATAAGCGGTCTCATAGAACACTTCAGAAATGTTATGACTGTGATCATAACGGAAAATACAGAACTTGTCGAAACTGCAGAGGTTTACAAAATAAAATATATGGATTATCTTAATACATTTTCCGAAGGTGACCTGCTTCGTTTACTAAATTATCTTAACAAAGTTCAGCAGGAACTTCGATATACACAAAATCAAAAATTAAAAGTTGAAATAGCGCTCAGTCATTTGATCGGACTTGAAAGATCTTCAACTATCAGCGATGTGATATCAAAAATTGCAGATGGCAAAGTTGTTACATCAACATATTCAACTTCTACAGCAAAGGATGAATCATACCCACCAAAAAAAAAGCCCGCTCCTGAAGTAAGGAAAAAGCAACAGACGTTTACTCAAACAAAAGAACATTTTAATGAACAATCTTATAAAAAACCTATCACTCCGAATGATACTGTCGGTTCAGGAACGTTTAGTTTCGATTCCGTAGTTTCAAAATGGCAGGGATTTGTTGAAGAAATTGCAAATGAAAAACCTTTAATACTTGGTCAATTTATTCACTCACTAAACCCGGTCAGTCTTAAGGGAAATAAATTAAGCATCAGTTCTGCAGATTCACACGTAAAAGATCTACTAAAAACTAACGAAGTTTATTTTGCAAAGAAATCAATGGATTTTTTTGGGAAAAAAATCATTTTTAAATACATAGAAGATAATACAATCAATACAGACCTATCTGAAAACCCCGACAAAAAAACATCCTCAAAAACTAACGGGATTTCAACAACAGAAGAAGATCCTTATGTTTCTGCAATAATAAACGATCTTGGCGGAGAGGAAATCCGCTAAGTTTGAAAGCTACCCAATTTTATGGCTTTTCAGCGTATTTTTCAAACAATTTCAAAAAATGTTAAAAAGCTGGTTTTTTGAAAATATGAAGTTAATTGCCTATTTTTACAAACTATGTCCAAAAATTTAATCGTTGCTATCGACGGTCCGGCAGGTTCAGGTAAAAGTACATCGGCTAAACTTGTCGCACAAAAACTCGGTTATGTTTACATCGATAGCGGCGCAATGTACAGGGCTATTACGTATCTGGCTCTTAAAAAAAAAATATTGGACAATGAAAAGGCTATAAGCGAGCTGGCAAATAATTCGGATATTCATCTTGAGTATATAGACGGCGAAACAAAAGTAAAGATAGATGGCAAAGACATAACTGAAGAATTAAGAGCGATAGACGTGAATCAAAACGTGAGCGAAGTCAGCAGGATTGAAGAAGTAAGAAAAGCTCTTGTTAAAAAACAGAAAGTGATGGGTAATCAGGACAGAGGGCTTGTTATGGAAGGAAGAGATATTACAACGGTAGTATTTCCTAATGCAGATGTAAAAATTTTTCTCACTGCTTCGATTGAACAAAGAGCAAAACGCAGGGCAGAAGAATACGAAAAAAAAGGTATTTCTGTTTCACTCGATGAAATAAAAAAAAATATTATTGAACGGGACAAAATTGATTCTACGAGGAAATTAAGTCCTTTGAAAAAAGCTCCTGATGCAATAGAAATTGATACTTCAAAAGTTTCAATTGAAGAACAGGTTGACCTGATATTAAAACAGGTAAAACTTGTCGCTAAAAGAAAAAACATAACAGTTAAGAATTAATTTTTTAATAAAGCCATCTTAACTAAAGTATGTAAAACTAAAATTTCTGTAATGTAACTTTTTGATGGCTTGGCTTACATAACAGAAAAATTATTAATTTTTAGGAGGACAGATGTCCGAAGAGACAAAGGCTCACGATAAACGTGTTGTGACCGCGGATGATTACGAAAAAGCAAAAAAGAATTTTAATAACGAAGAGTATTCGCAAGAGGAATTCTTAACATTAGCCAACTTATACGCTGATTCTTTCAAAGATGTAAAAGAAGGCGAAATGGTTAAGGCAAAAATCGTTCGTATACAGGGTGATCAAATAATTCTCGATGTAGGATTCAAATCAGAAGGCTCAGTTTCTAAACAGGAATTCCACGAAAGCGAAGAAATTAAAATTGGTAACGAAATTGAAGTGGTTCTTGAAAGTGTAGAAGATCAGGATGGAAACCTTGTACTTAGCAAAGCAAGAGCAGATTTCCTGAAGATCTGGGATAAAGTTGTTA
>CAZQQD010000107.1:0-9296 GCA_964595355.1 uncultured Ignavibacteriaceae bacterium
TAAAGTTTCAGTGATCTTTTGTTAAAAGCGATAGCAATATGTTTCCATTTAGGTTTCCAGTTGTTTTTCTCTTCTATGTAATTTGCAATCTTTCCCCCGAAGTTTCCCATATTAATCCTATCCCAGAAAACATCTATTACTCTGTTATCCCTGTTTCCGCGTTCTGTAGCTCCTCGTCCTTCGAAAAATCTGATTTGATATTGTTGAGTTCTTCTTGTCGCCGGCTCATCAAAAAAAACATCAAGCTCAAGTGTAAAAACATCAGGCAGAAAATCCTTTTTTTTCATAAATGGGGTAACCAGTGTGTTCGTGTGAACAAACTGTATTACATTGTCTTCTCCCAGCGATGCGTTTTGGGCTGACCCGCTGATCAAATCCCAACGTGAAGGAAATTCACCGCTTTCTTCACCTTTTAAGTCATCCTCAAAAATTATCTTATCACCAGGCACAAAATCATATTTTGACCACAATTTTAGCTTTTTCTGTGATTGATCATTTGCTGTTTGAACTGAATCAGCTGTATTATCTGTTTGAGTTTCTTCTTTTTTAGTCTCTTTATCTTGTGAATTTTGTTGATCCCCTTCCAGTCCTTTATCAATAGTTTTTTCTAGTTCCTTTTTAGCTTTTTTCTCAACTTTCTTTTTAATAATCTTGGTAGGATCAAATTGTCCATAGCTTGAAGTTGATAAAACGACAACGGCGGTAAAAACAATAAAAATAAAATATGATTTCATTGTTCATTCCTTTTAGTTTGAATTAATCAATAACTAACTAATTGTTTAAGAATTTATTTTTTGTAAGTAAAGGCTACGATTGTATTAAAAGAGCATCACCCTCATGCAAAATCAATATAAGGATTCAATTTCAATACATCAAGTAGAACCATTTAAAAAAGCAAATTATGTGTGAATAGAGAATGGGTTGGTGAATAATTTAGCAAACTGCCCAAATGACATCAGATATAATTGTCTTTCCTTCTTCAAAAGAAAATTTCATCAGGAAATCGGGATGAAAGCCGATTAGATAATGATCAATTTTTTCTTTCAGCCAGGAAATTTCTGCTTTTAATTTCCAGTGTGGGCCGGATGAATTATACAAAACTATGAACAATCTGTTCTTCAAATGTTTTCTTTGTTGTTGTGATTGGTTTTTGTAAAACCATTTTATTAATTCCGGTGTGTTTTTTATAGCCTCTTTTATTTCCATCCGGAAGTTTTTAGGATAGACAGAAGTTTTGTGATCAAAAGCAGCGCCCTGAATTGTAAAATCTACAAGTCTGTCTTTGCTGTCTCTTGCTGGATTTACATCAGGAAAAGTGCAGAAGATTTGTTCAACCGCCTGGGCAGACCAGAAGTTATACCAGCGGTTCATTGCATAGTTAAAGTATTTATCGTATTCAGCATCTGATTTGAATCTTTTATCTAATTCGATTATGAGATCATCAAAGGGAAGAATATTGTATATAAAATTTGTTTGTTTATCGAAGTAGTTATTTTGTTTGCGTCCCCACTTGTAAGGATAGTCTAATCTTTTTTTTAATTCTGTTTCTACTTGTGCTAAATTTAAAATTGCCATTTCTTAGAGGTTACTTTTACCACAGAGATCACTGAGGAGCCACAGAGTAAACAGAGTTAGCACATATGTGTTTTTTGTGTGTACTTGTTAACTCTGTGGTTAAACTTTCTGAAATAAGAAAATATATTCGTGCTTAAAAATATAAAACCCGCCAACCAGTGCACGATATCTCCACAATTCTTTCTGATTCATTTTTCCTTTTGTTTCTTCAAAGTTTTTTACGATTGTAGATTTTAATTTGTATCCGCGTTTAAGCACTTCCTGCATTATGTAAAACCCGAGGGGGATCCACTCCCCAGCAGAATATTTATCGCCTATAACAATCGCAAAGTATCTTCCTTTATCGAGAACAGGATAAGTCGCATCCACAATTTCCCCGAATTTTTTCAGAAAACCTTTCAGATTTTTTGCATTAGATAAATCTTTTTTGTTTTCGCTAAATTTAATGATATCCCAGTAGGGTGGATGCATAATTAAAAACTGGGCAGATTTTACATTTCTTTTTTTCAATTCAGATTTAAAATCGAGTTTTGTGCTGTCTGAATTTATTATTTCTGTTTTTACATTGAATGGGTTTTCTTCTTTTTGAATATTTTTTTCTGCGAGTTTTACAACTTTAGGCAGTAATTCAACGCCGATACCGTTTCTTCCCAGTCTTTTACATTCTATTAATGTTGTCCCGCTGCCCAGGAAAGGATCAAGAACCCAGTCGTCCCTTTTTGTATATCGTCTTAAAAATTGGTTGGGAATCTGTGGAATGAAATTTCCCCAATATCCGCCGTTGTGAGCGCCCGATTTGTCGCGTTTATCTAAAATCCAGATGCTGTCTGTGATAATATCATTATATTCTTTCCATCGGTTCAGATTTAAGTCATTGTGTTTACCTGTTTTTATTTCTGACAGGCCTTTAATCAGTCTTTTTATATAATATTTGCTTCGCTCAATGGTTTGTGATTCAGAGATTTGTTGAAGCTCTTCAGACAAATATTGAGAATGTATTTTGAAGCTGTTACCGTTTAGTGAAAAACTTATTGTTGAAGATCTAGAGGATTGTTTTCCAATTTCATTGCTTAGTGAGGAAACCTTTCCCTTGATTTTTTTGAAATTATTTTCATTAAGGAGTTTTTTAAGTTCCCCGGTTATGTTAAGATCAGTTTTGATCATTAATTAAAAAGAGTTGAAATAGTTAATAGAATTGATGTTAAGATAAAATTTAGGGCATGAATTTGCAAGATTATTAATAGATAAGAGGCGCACAATTCAAATAAAATGAAAATTAGCGCCTCTACAAAAGAGCTAGTAAATCTTAAGAATACATGTCTATATCGTCAATAAACTCAGGCTTGTTACTCTGGTCTGTGTGAGTAACAGGTTTTTCACCTACGAGTTCGCGTAATGTATTTTTCAGTTTCATTAATTGAATAAACAGATCGTGCTCGGGGACTTTATTTTCTGCATGCATCGGACTCTTAAAGTAGAACGATAACCATTCCTGTATTCCTAAGAAATTACTTCTCTTTGCGAGGTCGGCAAATAATATAAGATCAAGCACAATCGGTGCTGCAAGGATTGAATCTTTACAAAGGAAATTGATCTTTAGTTGCATATCATATCCAAGCCATCCGAAAATATCTATATTATCCCATCCTTCTTTATTATCTCCACGCGGGGGATAATAATTGATCCTAACTTTATGATAATGTTTTTTATAAAGATCCGGGTACAATTCCGGTTGAAGAATTGAATCAAGTACTGAAAGTTTGCTTACTTCTTTTGTCTTAAATGAGTCGGGATCATCAAGGACCTCGCCGTCCCTGTTGCCAAGAATATTAGTTGAAAACCACCCGTTCAAACCAAGCATTCTTGCTTTCAGCATTGGGGCTATTACTGTTTTTACTAGAGTTTGTCCTGTCTTAAAATCTTTTCCTGCAATCGGCACATTTTGTTTTTCGGCAAACTCGACAAGTGCTGGGAGGTCAACAGAAAGATTCGGTGCGCCATTAATGTAAGGAACACCTTCCGCAATTGATGCATAAGCGTAAATCATACTTGGGGAAATATCTGCGTGATTGTCTTTCAAAGCTTTTTCGAAGGTTTCCGGTGTTGAATAATCACCATTCGGTGACATATAAATTTCCGTACTTCCACACCAGATAGTTACAAGTCTTTCGCAGTGATTCTTTTCTTTGAAATTTCTAATATCTTCACGAACCATTTCCATAAGCTTATATTTAGTTTTTGCCTTTTTAACAAAATCACCGTGAAGCCTTACAACAAATTTTTGTTCAAAAACCGCAGGCATTGGTCTGATTGCATCAAGTTCTTTTCTTACTGCAAGTAGATCTTTTTCTTGCAGAACTTTTGCTTCCATTGCAGAATCGAAACAGCTTTCGTCACGAATATCCCAACCACCGAAAACCATATCATTTGTATCTGCAAGAGGCACAAAATCCTTAATGAAAGGAAAATTATTTTCACTTCTTTTGCCAATCCTGATAGTTGCCATTTGTGTAATGGAACCGATAGGTTTTGCCAGATTTTTATTTATTGCTAACGTACCAGCCAGGAAAGTGGTTGAAACTGCGCCATTTAATCCTACAATCAAAACGCCTAACTTTCCATTGGGTTGTTGTATATCTTGTTTCATACCCTCATCCTTATTTAGTGAGTTTTATTTTCAAAAATTATTGGGGGAACAATTTATGAATAATCTCTTTAATTTCCATAATGTCTTTAACAATAAAATCTGCAGAAATAGTTTCCCTGGGTTTTGTCCAGCTACTTACAGCCAGCCATATTGTCTTACAGTTGAGCATTTTAGCAGGTTTTATGTCTCTTTCGTAAGAATCACCTACAACAACTGTTTTTTCATTTGTTGCTTTCAAATTATTTATTGCTATTTCGAAGATTTTTGGATCAGGCTTGCGGATAGTGACTAAAGTGGAATCTACCAAAACGTCAAAAAAATGAGCAATTTCGAGGCTTTTTAATGAAGTCTCGAGATTTCCATAAAAATTTGATACAACACCTAGCTTGAAACCATTTTTTTTAAGTTCAGTTAAAGGGTTTTTCACTGATTTTATTACCTCAAGTACGTCCTTGTAACATTTTTCTGCTACAAATTTTGAAGATTCTACAGCAGTGCCTGGGAAGGAATAGTTTTTATCTTTTTCAAGGTAGTTTAGTTGAAGATAAGCCTGCTTCTTAATTGTTGTAAAAAAATCATCTTCTCTTTTTACTTCAACATACATTTGAGGCTCAGCTTTTACATAAGCATCGTTAAAGTCTTCCAGACTAATTTTCAAATTAGCTTCATCATAAGCTGTCCTGAATTTTTCACTCCAGTGAATTCCGTTCGTGTCGAGTGTCCCTCCGAAATCAAAAAGTACAGCTTTCATCAGGGTGCATCTTCCGACATATATTCAAAAATATCCTTTGTTGTTTTTTCTTTTTTCTTCCCGTTGAACTGAATTAAAATAAGTCCAACGAGAATCCAGAAAAATTCCCTTACGCGATTCACAAGGCCTATATAAACCCCGACTCCAGCAGTCAGCTTTAAACTATCAAGTACGAGGTAAAGCCCGCCTTCCCTTGTGCCAAGCTCGAAAGGCATGAAGAAAAATAAATTTATAATTAATGAAGAACCGGCGTTTATATAAAATGCTTCCATAAAAGAAATATCTATTCCGATTGCTTTTAGAATAAATAAAAACTCGAGTGAAGCTACCATTCTTGCTGCGTATTCGAAGAACAATGCAAAATAGAAATGCTTTTTCCTTTCGTTGTACAGTTGTTTTATCTCTTCATCTATTTTTAAAAGACTTGCTTCTTTCCTGGCTAATTTTTTGTGGAGTGATTTCAGGATCGGAAGTTTTGATAAAACATTAATCAGAGAAGAAAAGATCCCCTTTTTATGTCTGGAAAATGTGAACCAGATAAAAACCGACAAAATGACAAATGCTGTAAGTAAAGTAATTTTTAATCCGGCAGCAAGCGGAAGCAGAGCCCCCGCAAGTATAATTGCCGTTATCCAGAAAATAAAATGTGAAAGAAAGTGAAGCATCGTGTAAAGTATTACAGAAGACACTGCAGAATGTAAGCCGATTTTATCTTTTAATGCAATAACACGGTATGGTTCGCCGCCAAGATTTACAAAAGGAGTAATGTAATTTATTGCAAAACCGCTTAAAGTAATTCCATAAATACTTGCAAAGCCTACCTTTTTATTTTTTGCATCGATTACATAATACCACGCCCAGGCATTCAGGTAATATACAATTCCCCAAACTCCGACAACCGGAACAAACCACCATCCCGATTTTTCTACGTTTTCTATTATGTTTGATATACCGAAGTCTGAAATTAACCAGGCAAAGACTCCTAAGCCGATAATGAAAAAAGCCGTCTTTAAATATTTATTCATCCAGAATTATTGTTTTGTTCGTCTTTGCTGATTCATAACATTTTTCGAGTAGTTGAATTGAAGTAAGCGCCTCTTTTCTGAAGTCTTCGGAAGAATCCTTGTTTTGAATCTTGTTTACGAATTCATTTATGAGTGAAATATAAAGAGAAAAATAATGAGATTTGTCGGATGCTTCAGGCACAGTGATTATTTCTTCGCCGTTGCTCGAATATTTTCGTAATTCTTTCGAACCATCATAAGATAGACTGGTGTTATTTGAAACCGCACTCGCTGTATTTACCCTTCTATCTGCGCCCCATGTAAGGGTGATTTCGACAAAAGCTTTTTCAAATTCTAAATTAATAACAGCAGTATCTTCAACGGTATATTCAGGATGATTAAGATTAAGTGTTTTGGCAGTTACTTTTAGTGGTTTTCCACAAAGCCAGTTTACAAGATAGAGATAATGAACACCCGTATCAGCAAGAATGCCGCCGCCGCTTAAGGATTTGTCAGTTCTCCAACCGGGTTGAAACGCCGTCCCTCCCTGGTCGGCCTGCATTCTGAAAACATTAAACTGTAAAAGAGATTTTGACGCTGGGTTATTTTCGTGCAAAAAGGTTTTGAAATTTTGCCACGTTGGGGAATATCTGTACTGATGACAGGGCATAAAAACCAAATCGCTTTTACTCAAAAGTTTATAGGTTTCTTTCGCTTCATCCAATGTAAGGGTAAAAGGTTTTTCGCAGAGAATGTGAACTTTATTTTTAATTCCTTCTTTTATAAGGAAAGAGTGGAATTTCGGCGGAGCTGTTATGTCTATAAAATCAATTTTTTCGTTGACGAAAAGTTCATCGGTAGAGGAATAAAATTTTAAAGAAGGAAAATTTTTTTGTCCCCGTTCACGATTTTCCTGAAGGGGCTCAACAACGGCAACAAGTTGAGCTTTGTCTTTTAATGCTTCATTAAAAAAAGCTTTAATGTGACTGCCTTGAGCAATCTTACCTAATCCTACAATAGCGCCTTTTAACATTTAATTAATTCTCCGAGTGAGACTTTGCGAGACGCAGGAGTTTTTTGCTTGTGCTTTCATGTTTGAAAACAAAATAAGCAAGCAGAAGATTGAGAACAATTATTTCGAATAGGAAATAATATAAAACGTTTGCGTAAAAAATTGTAAGAAATAAAAATATCATTCTTGTATTTGTTGTAAGTATGTTGCCGTATTTCAACAACGGTTTGTTCAAATTTCTATATTCTGATCTTAACCAATCAGGAACAAGACTGTTATATTTTTCATACGCGTATCTATAAAGGTTTCTAATTGTCTTCGAAAGAAATTCCTGCTTGCGAGTGTAATCGACATAAAACCACATCAAAATTTTCTTCCCTGTGTCTCGAGTCCAAGAAAGTGTTTTATATTTTTCTTTTAAATCTTTTAACTCATCAATGATGCTTCTTCCTTCTCCGTAAACAAAGAAGAGATAAAAGTTCCTGTAATATTCAGACATTGCGCTTTGTAATGAATGACTGAAGCCGGCAATGATGGCAACTAAAAAGATAAACGGTGTACCGCCTTCCACAATGAACCTGATACAAAGATTAATGTATATGCTTGTGAACATCAGGTTACCTGCAACACCGTCAAGAATCTTTCCGTAACGTGAATGAATTTTAGTCATTCTAGCAAGCTGTCCATCTGCACTGTCCATTGCTTCTGCAGTGACGAGCAGAAAAACTCCGATAAGATTTATGGTGGTATCCTGGTAGAAAAATAGATGCCCTGCGAGTACTCCGAAAAAAATACTGGTGATGGTTACAAAGTTTGGTGAAACGCCAATTGACCTGGAAACTACCGCCATGCCGTAACCGACAGGGCGGTAGAAAAATCTATCTAAAATTTCTTCCGTATCATCTGATTTGAATGTAGCTTCAATTTTAGATCTGATCTGAGACATATTCAAGCGCCTTTTCCATGATTGATATTCCCTCTTCTGCTATTTCCTCCGTAACAATCAGGGGAGGGTAAATACGAATATCTGCATTATATCCCATCAAAATCAAACCACGTTTCAAGCATTCCTGGAAATACATTTCAGTATATTTTTTCTCGAGCTTTTCTTTTGTGCCTTTTCCTTTTACAAGCTCAAGTCCGATCATTAACCCTTTCCCTCTTACATCACCGAGGATAGGGAATTTATCCTTAAGTTTTTTGAGCTTATTTATCATAAATTCGCCAACGTTTGCAGAATTTTCAACAAGTCCGTCATTGATTATCGTTTTAAGAGTTGCATAAGCCGCAGTTGATCCAAGAGGATTTCCCCCATAGCTTGAAGAACTCCCACTTGGATTACCGAAAGGTTTAGCAAAAATAATTTCTTCACGCGACATAACACCTGTCATCGGGAAACCGCCGCCGAATCCTTTACCGATTGTTATAATGTCCGGCTGAATATCAAAATGCTGTGTTCCGAACATCTTTCCGGTTCTACCAAATCCGCAGATCATTTCATCACAAATTAAAAGAGCGCCGATTTCTGTTGCAAATTCTCTTAATAATTTTAAGAAACCTGGTGCCGGTACAACATTTCCAGCAGTCCCCTGAATAGGTTCGACAATAATTGCCGCAATATCATTAGTTGTTTCATACCTGATTTTTTTGCGGAGAAAATTTATACAGGATTGTGACATTGTTTCCGGGTTCGAATCGATTTCACAATGTCGTGGATTGGGATAAGGTGCAGAATAAATACCGGCAGGTAGAGGACCGAGATTAAATTTGAAATTATCTCCGAGCAAGCCAAGCACGCCCATCGTTTTTCCGTGGAATCCTTCCCAGAACCCGATGAATTCAGTTTTGCCAGTATAAGATTTTGCCATTCTCAAGGCAGCTTCGACTGCTTCTGCACCGCCGCTGTAAAACTGGCTTCTGTTTAAATCGCCAACTGTGTTTTCTGCTAAAAGTTTTGTTAATGCAACTCTGTTTTTGGAAGTGAAACTTCCAACGTGAATGTTGTCAAGTTGCTCTTTCATATATTTGTTGTAAGCAGGATGGTTGTAACCTAAACTTGCAACGCCGACTCCGGCAAAGAAATCGATGTACCTGTTGCCATCGACATCCTGCATAATGCAGCCTTCACCTTTTTCAAAAGTTATTTTTGAACGGGTTGCTATTGTTTGTATTCCGGGAGCAATGTATTTGGTTTCTTCATTAAAATATTTTAATGAGTTTGGTCCCGGTATTTCTGTAACTATTGATGTATAAGAATTTAAAGTATCAGTCTTCGACATATTTAACCGCCATTTTATAGATTAAGTT
>CAZQQD010000108.1:0-8798 GCA_964595355.1 uncultured Ignavibacteriaceae bacterium
TGTGGCAGCTTGAACCAAACGGAATCAGATATCCGTTACAGTTTGATTATGAAAGAAATGGCTCTAAATCGAAGGTGACATTGTTAACGGAATTATCGTTTAATCAGGACATTCCTGATAGTTTATTTAAAATTCCCGAAAGCGTAAAAAAAGGTTATAATGATTTTATTGCACAAACTGTAAATGATTATCCTTTAAGCTGGGGCAAAAATAAAATAAATAAAGTTGCTGATGGGATAATTCAAATTGCCGGTAACTGGAACACCACAATTGTAAAACAGGATGACGGTATTGTAATTCTTGAAGCTCCAATTTCAACCGGGTATTCCTCAAAAGTGATAGCCGAGGCACACAAACGTTTCCCCGGCGTTCCGATTAAGGCGCTGGTAACCGCATCCGATGCGTGGTGGCACATCGCAGGAGTACGGGAATATGTAGCAAGAGGAATTCCTGTTTACGCCAACGCTATGAACAAACCAATACTTGAAAGGCTTATAAAAGCACCGCATACTTTGCTTCCCGATTCACTTGAAAAAATTAAAAGACAGTCACAATTTCATTTCGTTTCAGGCAGAATGGAAATAGGTTCAGGAAAAAACAGGATTATTTTAATCCCTGTAAGAACTGAATCACTTGAACGATTAATGATCGCGTATTTTCCCGAACTTCAACTGGCATATACAAGCGAGATGATTCAACCAAACGGAAAAAGCGGGTTTTTCTGGGAAGAATCTTTGCTTGAAGCTGAAAAGGAAGTAGAAAAAGAAAAATTAAAAATAAAAACTTTTATTGGTATGCATATGGAGCCGACGGCCTGGACAGATATGACCACTTATCTCGATAAATATCTTTCAGGTAAATAAAATATTATAAACTAAAAATATATAACGGAATATTTATGAAAATTCAAAAGATCTTTCTGATAATTATTTTTTTATTTACCGGTATTTTATATCCTCAACAAACAGCAAAGGAAATTTTAAATAAATCTTTTGAAGCAATGGGGGGCAGAGAAAAATTAGATAACCTTCATAACATAGAATCGGAAAAAATAGGTTATCGCCATTTGCTTGAACAATCTGAAAGACCCGAAGGGCCCTGGATTACAATCTATAAACAAATTCACGATATAATAGATTTGAATAATGGTAACGTGTGGAAATCAAGTGAAATGAAATTCGGACAGTTTCCCGACTGGAACAAAACAATCACCGTGATCTCAGACAGTAATGTTATGGTTAAAAGAGGCGAGCGTGAGTTCCCGGGACGTTACTCTCAACTTGAAAAGGAAGGGGAGGATTTAGCGTTGGATCCTCTAAAAATCTTATTCACTGCCGAAAAGTCAAAGGATCTTAAATATGAAGGTGAAAAAAAATTTAATGGTATTCCTCACTATGTTATTTCATTTAGTTTAAATGATACTAAGGTAAAGATATATTTTAGTTCATTTACATATCTTATTTCAGCGATTGAGACAGTTGCAGCGTATCCTGGTGATTTTTTTCAAAATATGTGGGGCGATGTTAATTTTACTACGAGATTCTCAGATTATAATCTTGAGGAAGGAGGAATCCGATACCCGCATCAATGGAGTATGGACTGGAACGGTTATCCTTATAGCGAGTCTGAAATTACAAAATTAAAATTAAATGCTGATGTCCCTGCAGACTCCTTTAAAATTCCTGATAATGTTATAAAACAATTTGAACAAATGAAATCAGCACCCAAATTTACTTCGCAGACTTTCAAACTGGGACAGGGATTTAACAGACAAATTGAAAAACGAAGTACTATAGGAGAAAGCGTAATAATTATCCCCGGCATTTATACTGTGACTTTAATTCCTCAGGGTGACGAAGTGTTAATAATAGAGGCTCCTATTTCAAACCATTATACCAAACTTGTGTTAGAAGAAGTTGCAAAAATATTTCCCGGTAAAAAAATTAAAGGCGTGGTTTCAACGGGAGATGCGTGGACGTATATGGGCGGAATGCGGGAGTACGTTGCAAATGAAATTCCCGTTTACGCACTCAATTTAAACAGGCCTATTATTAACAGGTTATTAAATGCACCGCATACAATTATTCCCGATGATCTTTCTAAATCAAATGTTAAAGGAAATATCAATTACCTAAATGATAAATATAAAATAGGGAAAGGTAAAAACCGGGTTGAAGTTTATCCCGTTAGAGGAAGTGGCGGTGAGAGGATGATGGTTGTATATTTTCCCGAATATAAAGTTTTATACAGCTCTGATTTGATACAACCGGCGCAAAACGGCGGCTTTTTTGCACCGGAATATTTATATGAAGTTGCTGAATGTGTAAAGAAAAATAATCTTAATGTGAATAAAATTTACGGAATGCATATTGGTTTGACTGAATGGAGAGATGTACTAAATGCCATTTATAAATAGTAATAACTCTTTATGAAATTATTAATATCTATTTACTTGTTGTAATATCCATGATTGGAGGAATCGGAAAATTTGTGGATCGATTTTCTTTACATTCACTTTTCCGGCTTTTGTTGAATATCCATGCACCATAAAACCTTCATGTGTTGTATTTGGAAACACACGAAGTGTTACGTTACGGTTTTCACTTTTTAGACGGCTGTTTAAAAATATCTCCGGCGATTCAGGTGGAGAAGACTCATCGTATTCAAAAAATATTCCCAGCGTTGGAGCTGTGACTTTGCGAAAATCATTTGCCGGTATATTATTTTTTTCTTTTATAGCACGATTGAGAGCATCTTCTTTTGATTGCCATAAATACCGGAATTGATTTTTAAGGTATTTAAACCATCGTGTGGAACTATCAGCTTTTATTGCTTGCTGGTATTCATTCCAGTTATTTTTATTGTGCATTAATCCGAAATGAATATTCAGAAATTTTTTCGCATTATTTATTTCTTTTTCACTAAACCCCTGATATCTGAGTTCTGTAAGTTTGTTCCACATATCCTGTTCCCATCCGGGAGTGCAATTACCTGCAATATTTATATAGAATGCAAGATTATTAAACTTTGCAGCAGCAATAGCACCTAACCAACCAGTCTGGCTCCAGCCTATAACTCCAACTTTGTTACTGTCTGTGCCGGGATAATTTTTGGCAAAACTTATCGCAGCTATTAAATCTTCTGAATGTTGCAGGGAGCGTGTATAGTAATACGAATCCAGCGAATTGCCTGTGGATTTTCCGGTACCTCTTTTGTCATAGATCATTACACGGATACCTTTAACTACCATTGACATAGCAACACGCCAGAGTTTATATCGATCGCTGGGCCCAGGTCCGGAAATCACTGCCGTAGGAAACGGACTTTTTCCCCCTGGTGTAATAATACTGCCGGATAGTGTCGCTTTTCCGGGGTCGTTGAATTCTATCTCTTTTATTTCATATGGTACACGCTTACCATGAGTAATTTTATTACCTGTTTGAACCCATTTTACATTTTTGACTTCTCCCTTTTCATTTTTGCTGAAAGAAAACTCTCCTTCTTCCGGGGTATACGACAAAATATTGGGACCATAAATAAAAGTTTCTTTATCGGTATTTTTTAGCGGCCGTATATTTCCAGTTTTCATGTCGTAATATGATAGTAGATGGAGTTTTGAGTGGGGCATTATGATAACGTATCTATTATCCTTAAACTTATATATACCTGCATAAGTGGAGGCAATATTACTAAAACTATTATTGCTTTGAGAGAATAAGTTTAGCTGACAAGGAAACAAAAACGCAAGGAGAAACAGGATCCATTTTTTCATTGTAGTTATTCTTTATTAAGATACAAAATCGTGCTGTTTTTTTAATTACGTAAGATAATGCTGCCGTAAAGTATTAAAGGAGCACAACGTAATCAACATATTTTATTAATCCGGTTTTCATATTCCGACTAAGAAAAGACGCTAAAGGTTACATCTTTAGACATAAAAAAATATTTTATATTCAGAATATTTACTGAGGGTGGTTTAATGCGTAAAGAGAAATAAGCTTGAAGTGGATAAGATTTACGGAATGAATATTAGGTTTGCAGTTTGGGGAAAAGTTGAGAAAGTTATTTCGGATCTGATAAAATAGGAACTATCTTTAACTTCAATGTTCGTCAAATACTTGCTTAAAATTATGTTGTATCAACTAATTGATATAATTAAACTTATATGGGTTATTAAATTTAATTCCATTAAGTATTTTATCAGACTAATATGAAAAACAAATTTTCGTTCGCAGTAAGTATATTTTTATTGTTTATTATAACCACAAATGCAAAAACCGGCTCAAGCCTGGAAAATAAAGCGGAAAATGATTCAACTACACTTATATCCCAAAACTTTTCCGTAAACGATCACGCACAACAAAATCCTGAACCATTAATTAAAGGAATCACAACGCCACAATACTTTGCTGTATTAGTTAAAGATGTTGACGGGGCTGTGAAATGGTACTGCTCACTTTTTGGATTAAAAAAATTGGGAGGAAGTAAAGCAAAGGACGGCTCGTGGAGAATTGAGAACCTTATAAACGAAAAACTTTTTGTAGAGATAATCAGAGACAACAGGGCTGAAAAGGTAGACCGAGCATTAGGTTTCCTTAAAGTCGGCTTTTATGTTCCAGATGTAAGATCAGTTGCTAGGCGAATTGCTCAATTAAACGGTGAAACTCCAAAAGTAATTGATTTTCCCGAATTTGGAGTACAAACCATTCAAATTCGTGATCCCGAGAATAATTTAATTCAATTGTTTTCCAAGCCGGATAAAAAATGAAATAACAACAGTCTTTGAGCATTGTAAAGTTAATAGATATAATTTATCTGATCGAAATTTTATGAGCAAAACTATTCTTTTAAAACTGAATTAAGCAGCCAGTTTATTTTATCTATAAGATATCTAGGTTGAACAATATTGTTTTCAGTTAACATTGAATGATTGGTATCTTTATAAATTTCAGTTTTAATTAGTGGTGAATCGGGAAATAGTGAAATTGCTCTTGCAACATTTACAACGTGGTCTTCTTTACCAAACTGTAGAAACACCGGGCATTGAATTTTATCGAGTTTGCCTTTTAATGTGTAATTGATATCCTCTGATCGGGGACGTTGTGGCAGATCAGTAGAATTACTCGGCAAGTATAGCTTTGGATATACTTCCCGAATTTTATTAATTCTTATTATTAAATTTTGTGGGATTTTTTTATTCGCAATAGAATCAAAATATTTATTCCAGAGCGAAAGAATTTTTATTATTTCAGAATAACCCATTTTTCTAATTAAAAGATAATTCTGAATTGCAAATAACTGGTTATCTTTGAACGATTGTACAGGCCCTGAAACTGAGTTGACAAATGCCACCCTCTCTGGGAATTTTATTGCTAGTGAAAGGGCTAGTCTTCCCCCCTCGCTCAGGCCGTGAATCCCTGTTTTTACAGGATCAATGCCAGGTTGTTTCCTTAACCAATCTAAAAGGTGTCCATATTCTGTGACTTTTTGTTCAAATGTTTGTGTGATCCAGGAATCCGTTCCTTTTGAGAGTCCGGCGCCCGCTTTATCGCACACAAGCGCAGCTACTCCGTTTTTTGCAAAGAATTCAGCTTCATAAAAATAATTTTTTAGCCCAACATCACCACCACCCTGCAAACATAAAACCGCTGGGATATTTTGATTTCCTTTTACTATAGGTCTGAAAAACACCCCAAAAATTGTATCGGAACCCGATTTAATGTATACGCTGTCTTTTTTTATTTTGTAATTATGAAATTGATTTTGCCCAGCATCCCTGTAAAAATCAAGAGCAATTTTATAATTACTATCTTTTTGTTTTTCCCACACTACAGAAAAAATGGTACAATAAGTAATCACTTTAGTCCCGTAGTCTAGTGTTAAGTAAGAAACTCCAGTCTGGAAAATATAATTTTCATTTCCTGAATAATTATACGTTTCCCATTTCCATTCCTTTCCTTTTCCCTTCAGATTTTGCCAATAATTTTTTATCTTATTTATTCCATTGAGTTTTATATCATACCCATCAATAACAGCATCTTTATCATAAAACCTTGCTATTTCAGCGAGACGGTTGTTCTTGACTAATTGGCACATCTCATCGCGTGTATTTTCTATTTTTTTAATTTGCTGTTTTGTCTGTGAGAATGTAACTACAGAGAAAGTAATGGAAAGCAAAATAGTGGTTAATGATCTCAGCATATTATACCTTTTTTAATAAAACTTGGGAATATATAAATAAACAAATGTCGAAAAAGTTGGTAGTCGTTGAAAATTAATATGGTTAATTTCAACGATATTAATATTTTGGTTGTTGTACACCTAATCAGGAAATATTAAAAGCAATATTTCTGCAAATCATTTTAAAAATACGTGGTATTATGTTAGAATAATTATTAGAATAATACCACATATTTTTCACTTAATTTTAACAAAAATGAAAAATAATTCTTTTATAACTATTGCTTTACTACCTATGATAATATTCTCTTTGAATACCAAGACAGTAATTAAAAAGGAAACTGGTGTACAACGGGATTCAACAAAATATGTTTCAAAAAGCTTTTTCTTAAAAGACCTTGTTGAGAAGCGAATAGAATCCGGAGAACCATTTATTAGATTTCTCAATGTTCCAACTATAAAAATGTTCATTTATTCTTTGCCTGCAGGCGGCGTTGATAAACAAACACCGCACAAGCTTGATGAAGTGTATTATGTTACATCCGGCGATGCAGAATTAAGTGTTGAAAACAAAAATTATAAGGTAAGCCCCGGCTCAATAATTTATGTTAAGGCAGGTGCAAAGCATAAATTTCACTCAATAAAAAAGGATCTAACCGTTATAGTGTTTTTCTCAACTGCAAAGCCCAAATAATTTGAAAGATAACTTTATGAATACTCAGCGATTAATTGAGTATTATAAAGTTTTTCTAACAAGATAGTTATTTACCTTCCGGGAAAAGACTCATATCACTTCTGTATAACCAGGTTTCCGATGTCATTGAGTTAAAAGGGAATATGTTCATATCGTTTTCTATACTGTCGATAGTATTTTCCACAATATCAGTCTTGCCGAATTCTTCAAATGAATTAACCGGAAGTAATATTTGATAGTTTAATACGTCTGCTCCGTCAGCAAATTTAAAGATAAATATTTTTTGATCTTTAAGTTTTTCTTCCAGTGTCTTATGTAGTTTTTCAAATACCTTTTCAGCTTCACCTGGATTATTACAGGTTAAATGAAGACATCTTAACAATTTGGCTTTTAAATCAGGCTGCGTCGCTGTGGATATATGGGGTTGGAAGTTTAAGGTGTATAAATGTTTGACTTCGCCAAATGGAAGCGAGTGTAATTTTATATCTGCAAAATCTGCGGAGGGATTTACCGGGTTGTCCAGTTCTTTCCAGGAATGACCAAATGTTGCATCTATAAAATACCCGTAACGGTAGCCGGAAATCACATACCAACCGTACCAGGACCACGTATCTTTGTTTTCCAAATGCCAGAGAAGATGATGTTTATAACCGTTTTCAAACTCTTGTTGCAAGCCTTCTTTTGGTTTCCAAACAGCAAACTTTGCAACAGTTTTTTCTGAATTTTGTCCCCTGACAGAAGAAGTTGTTAAAGCAGACATAATTATTACCAAAATTATTAGTGATTTTTTCATTGTAACTCCCGGTTTTAAGCACGAAAGTCGTGAAAAATAAAATCTAATAATTGTACAGATACGAACTACTCTCCTGTGAAAAGAAGGGAAGGGTTAAGCCTAATTGTTCATTTTTGAATTGTTTTGGGGTAATGCCTGCAAATTGCTTAAAATCACGAATAAAGTGTGACTGGTCGAAATAGCCGCTGTCATATCCCGCTTGAGATAAGTTTTGAACTTTATAATTAATAAGTTTATTAACCGCAGTTTGAAAACGGATTATTTTAGAAAAATGTTTAGGTGAGATTCCCATTAATTCAATAAATAATTCCTGCAGATACCGGGAAGAAATTCCAAGTTTTTCTATAAATGAATTCAGAGAGACATTGCCTTTCTCTTTAAGAATATATTTGACCGTGTAATCAACATAAGAGAATTTAATTGTACTGCTGTTTTTTATTTGAGAGATAAAATAATCTTCAAGAAGCCTGTTTATTTTTGACAATGAATCAGCCTCAAATATTTTTTCGTGCAGGCATTTAATCTGGTTACCTGATATATCTGCCAGGTCGAATACGCTGTCATTAAATTGTTTTACACTTTCATTCAGAAATAGCGAAGCGGTGTGAGGGTAAAATCTGACGCCGACCATTTTTACTTTGCCTTTTGGAACTATAAAATAACTGCTGGTTGTCTGGCCGATTAATAAAGCCCCCGGCTCTTTTTCAATTCTGTGTTTTTCTTTAGGCCTATAAATGTTTTCACCCAGATGAAAAATTATTTCGAGTGATCCGTCCGGCAAAACCCGCTCACAACAATTACCGGTATTTTCTGTATAGTCCGCTTCCATATACCAGTAGCAGTTGATAAATGGTTTTAAATTATAGGAGGGTGTTATTTCCTTAAATATCATTTAGGCTTATGATTATTTGAGGTTAAATTTATTTAATTCTTATAATTTCTAGCTACATATTGTTTTAATATAATTTTTTTCACAGCCTCAACCCAATTATCAGAATCATTCAGACTTTCTACCAACTGCACTTTCTCGCCGCCGTTTTCAACAAAAAGCTGCTGATATTCGTGGCTGATTTCAATTGTTGTTTCGAGACAATCAGCGACAAAAGCGGGACTGAAGACCAGCAGTTTCTT
>CAZQQD010000109.1:0-8703 GCA_964595355.1 uncultured Ignavibacteriaceae bacterium
TTTTTTACTTTGCAGTCATCAACCACCAGGTATTTCCAAACGGATCTTTTACGCCACCAATTCTCCCATATTGTTGATCAGAAAGTTTCATAACAACTGTTGCCCCGGCTTTAACAGCTTTGTTAAAAGTTTCATCCACGTTGGCCACATAAACAGTCAATGCTGCAGGTTGTACAGGAAACTCCCCGGTTGTATCGGCAAACATTATTGTAGATTCCCCTATTTTTAATTCTGCGTGTTGAATAGTATTTTCATCACGCATGACCTTAAATGATTCACTGGCACCAAATACCTCTGTTGCAAACACCAAAAACTTAGACGCATCCGGTAATACTAAATATGGAACTACAGTCTGAGATTTACTGGATTTTTCCATTTTTATTTCCTCCTCAATATTAATATGTAGTTCAACATATCTATGGATGAAAAAATAATATTGGATAAAACCGGCAAATTAATCACGCCACTTTGTAACTTCGGAATTGCCGGAGAAAAAGTCTTTGGGATTTAGTCCTGAAAATTCTTTGAAATCGCGTATAAAATGAGATTGATCGTAGTAGCCGCAGTCCAATGCAATTTTTGTAAGGGACTTACTGTTATTTCCATATTGATCCATAGCAGAATGGAATCTAACTATGCGGGAAAAGAGTTTAGGGCTGAGCCCGGCAAACTTGCAAAACTGCCTCTCGAATTGTCTTTCTGACAAAAAATAGTCCCCAACTATTTTATTAACCTTAACAAGACCCTTGTTTTGAATAATTGTTTTTATTGCCCCGAAAACAGGCAATTGAGCCTTGTAGTTTACCGACAACTTTTGCATAAAAAAGTTTTCTAAAATTCTTATTCTGATGTTATGATTTTTTGCTAACATTATTTTTTCTTCCAGTTCTTTTCCACTTTGTCCCAGTAATTCATTGAGGTCGGCTATTTGATTAGTCAAATCAATTGTTGGAATATTAAAAAGGAGAGAAACAGCATGTGGATAAAAATAGACTCCGAATATTCCGAAGCTGCTGTCTATGTTAAATACCCTTGTTTTATTATTTTGTCCCTGCAAACAGGAGGTAAAGGATTTGACCTTCTGCCCGTTACTGAAAAGTTCATCAACCTGTCCTTTATAATGGAACACAAGTTCCGGACAAACATCCGCCATTGTATAGTGGGTATATGGCTGCTCACTTTCAAGCACCCAATAAAACCGCACAACTTCTGAAAGAAATTCAGACGGTTTTATAATATTAAATTTCATCTGTTTTTAGCTGTGATCTATTCAGGCTTTGCTTAATATAAGTTGTTTTTTACTGAAGAGAAAGGTATATGATATATTCTAGCTCTAATTCCAGCATAGGGGAGGAATTAATATAAAAATGGAAACTATCACTAAGTTCCGAATTCAAAGAATATTTTTCAGCTTCGAAAGGCCTGTTTTGCTCACGGGTAGTTTCTGTTCGTTCTTTAAAATAATCCGATAGGATTCTTTATCGCTCTGCTCAAGATGTTTTATAAAATCAATGCTAATAATAAAAGACCTGTGTATTCTCACAAAATATGCTGGGTCGAGATGGTTTTCAAAATACTTCATTGTTTTCAGCTTCAGGAATTTATTGCTTTCTGTATGGATCATCACGTAATCATCCTGCGCTTCAAGCCACCGGATTTTTTCAACAGGTACGATATTAATTTTTGTTCCGTCTTTATAAATTACCCGTTCAATAAACTCCGGCTTTTCATCATTATTCTCGATCAGATTTTTTATAACTTCGGCCTGGCTGGCATTTTCTTTCAGGTGGACAATAGTTTTCTCAAGCGCTTCGTTAAATCTTTCTTCGCTGAATGGCTTTAAAAGATAATCTACAGCATTTACTTCAAAAGCCTTTATTGCATAATGATCATAAGCCGTTGTGAAAATAATTATCGGTGGGTTTTCAAGCAGTTCCAGCATCTCAAAGCCGGTCATTTTCGGCATCTGGATATCGAGAAAAACTATGTCCGGTTTTTCTTCATTTATTCTCTTTATTGCTTCAAAACCGTTTGAGCATTCCGCTACAATTTCAAATTCTGATCTTGGCGCCAAATATTTTCTAGTTATAGACCTTGCAAGACTTTCATCATCAGTTATTATTACTCTAATCTTATTCTTATCTTTCATCAAACAAACTCTTAAAAATCCATCGTTAATTTACACAGGAATAAACAAAGTTACTCTAAAAATGTGTTTTTCTTTTTCCACCTTCATTAAATCTTTCTGACCATAAATCAGTTCGAGCCTGTTGGATATATTTTTTAATCCTATCCCCGTCCCTTTCCTTTCCTTGGCTCCCTCTTCAAAATTATTTGTTAAAGAAAGAACAAGAAAATTATTTTCTGTTTTACCGCTCAGAGTTAAAGTAACCGTACTCAGGGTCTCATAAACAGCATGCTTTATGGCATTTTCGAAAAGCGGCTGCAAGATCATATTAGGCACTTCATATGTTAAGCATTCGGACGCTACTTTATCTACAAATTCAAACTTATCTTCAAACCTGATCTTTTCAATCTCAAGATAAAGTTTGATATTTTTAAGTTCTTCGCTCAATTTATTTTTTTGCTTTTCATTATTTGCAAGAGTATAACGTAAAAAGTCCGCAAGTTTTAAAATCATACTTTTTGCTTTATCAGGATCAATTGCTGTTAAAGCACTCATTGAATTTAAACTATTAAAAATAAAATGTGGATTTATCTGGAACTTCAAATTTTTTAATTCGGCTTCCGTAACAAGATTTTTCAACTCGGTTTCCCTTACAGCTCTTTCCTTAAAATTCGAATAATAAATAATTATATAATAGAAAGAGGTGATTAATAGATTGAAAAGAATCCCCAAAAGAAATCTCCAGACAAGGGTATTCTGAAAAAAAGTTGTGAACTGTGTACCGAGGTTTACAATATAAACAATGAAAGCATAACCGATTGCAAGCCATACAGTAGTCGCAAGTATTGCAGCACCGAGGTGATTAATTACAATTTTCACCACGCTGACATCGAGTGACATAAAACGAACCGGATACCAGAATGCAAGTCCCAGTCCGCTTAAAAGGACATTAAAAACAAGGCTGTCGGTAACTGATAAAGTAATATTTCCGTTGAGCCCAAAATAAAGAAGACAAAAATAGGTAATTGCAACCAACAACCAGAATAACAAATAAAGACTAAGACTTTTCGAGGAACTAAGGATCGGGTTTTCAGTCATTGCTATACCTTAAATCATAATTGTTCTATGATTTAACCTCCCCGCCGCCAAACATAACGAAACCTTTTATCAGCAGCGTCCTTTCCGTATCTATTACAGAGTTAGGATCTCTTCTTACTTTATTTGAAAATCCTCCGAAAATCGGAAGTACATCTATTACTATTTTCCAATCTGATGGAACAATAATATTTGATCCGCCGAAGACTGCGACAAAATCAATAACATTTACCCCGGGTGCAAGCTTACAATCTTTTAAGTCAATCTCAGAACCACCGAATATACTTGTAATATTTCCACCCTTGAAGTTATCCGAAACAATGGTCTTGTGTCCTCCTCCAAAAATAGCAACATCATCAACACGATCTGAATTGATTTGATCATAACTTTTAAAATGCGATGTACTTTCTTCTTGTGCTTGCTTATACTCTCCCTCATGAGTCCTGTGCGTTCTCTTTTTTAAAATTATATAAACTCCCAAAACAATTAATAATACAGGCCAGATTATATGGCTATCGTAATAAACCCAGGGAAAAACTCTCGGTATCATGAAAAACATTCCGAGTATCAGCAAAATTGAGCCGAGTAATCTTCTGGAGGTATTTAATACTAAAACTATTCCGACAATTATCAGAATTGCCGGGAAAGAAAAAATAACTCTCGCAATATTAAAGTTGATCAGGTCCATACTGTCAAGCAGGAACAGCCCTCCAAGCACAACCAGTATTATTCCTAACACATTCCTGGAATCATAATTTCTTTTATAATTTTCCTGTTTTATTTCTTCCATAAAAACTCTCCTTTGAATAGGCTATTTTCTACCCGAAATAAACATATAGATCATAATCGATAGACTAAAGAAATAATCGGTGAACCACCGAATTTTATCGGTAAAATAAGGAAAAACAATGATTTACTGAAATAAAAAAGGGAAGTTAACGGGCTTCCCTTTTCATTTTAATCGATTTGGAACAATATATTTTATACTTCTTCGGTCAGATGCAAAGTAGCTTCTTTAACTTTTTCAAAACTATTTTTGAGATCAGCAATTATATCGTTCACATTTTCAATTCCAACTGACAGTCTTACAAGTCCATCAGTGATACCACCCTTCATCCTCGCTTCTCTGCCCATTGAAAAATGTGTCATACTTGCCGGATGCTGAATAAGACTTTCTACTCCGCCAAGACTAACTGCAAGCTGACAAAGGTTTACAGAATTCATCAACACCTGCCCTGCTTCAAATCCGCCTTCAAGCTCGAATGTTATCATTCCGCCAGGCCCTTTGTGTTGCTTTTGTCCGATTTCATATTGTGGATGACTCTTTAATCCGGGATAGCTAATACTTTTTACCATTGGATGTTTTTCAAGATATTCTGCAATTACCATTGCATTCTCGCAATGTTTTTTCATCCTTAGGGAAAGAGTTTTTATCCCCCTATGAACAAGAAATGAATTAAAAGGGTCTATTACACCGCCAATCTGATTCAATACTTTTCTAAAAGATTTGTAAGTCTCTTCATCTTTAACAACCACAATACCACCTACAACATCTGCGTGGCCATTTAGAAATTTAGTAAGACTATGCAAAACAACATCAGCGCCGAAATTAAAAGGTCTTTGCAAAGCAGGACTCATAAAAGTATTATCGACCACAAGCTTTGCATTATTAGCATAAGCGATCTCCGCCACTATTTTAAGATCAGTAATTGCAAGGGTTGGATTACCGGGAGTTTCAACATATATAACTTTTGTATTTGGTCTGATTGATTTTTTAACGGCTTCAATATTTGAAGTATCAACAAAAGTAGTTTCAACACCAAATTTTTTCATTACAGTACTTAGCAAAGTTGTTGTCGGACCATAAACTGCAGCAGAACACACGACGTGATCTCCTGCTGAAGTAAGGCTTGCAAACACGGTATGAATAGCAGCCATTCCGCTGGAGCAGCCAAGTGCTTTATAACCACCTTCAAGTTCAGCAATACTATTTTCCATCGCTTCTACTGTCGGGTTTGCCAATCTTGTATAAATGTAACCTTTTTGCTCACCTGTGAAAAATGATGCGCCTTGTTGTGCAGATTCAAATTTAAAAGTTGAAGTCTGATAAATTGGAGGAACTACTGCCCCGAATTCATATTCGCCAATTCCTGAGTGAACACATTTGGTTTCAAAATCAGAAGGTAATTTTTCTTTCATACATCCCCTCAATTGAGTTGTGATAAAATCTTGTTATTGTTAAATAATATTTAAATGTAATGTTTAAAAATAACGTATAATTGAATGAAAGTAAATTTGATGGGCTGGAAAATATAATGGTGTACATAATAATAAGACACTTTTTTATTGCTTAACTGTAATTATTTTTTTAATATTTCACCGTAAAAATTTACCACATGCCGAAAATATCTTTTAATACAGATAATAAATCTTTAATTAAATAACATTCAAAGAGGATAAAATGAAGAAATTCCTGAAAATTTTAGGGATTGTCGTGCTCATTGTTGTCGTACTCATTGCTGCTGCTCTTATTTACTTTAACGCGACACACCCGGACGTTAACCCTCCTGAAAATGTAACGGTAAAATCTACTCCTGAGAGAATTGCACATGGACAGTACTTGGCTGAACATGTAGCTATTTGTTTAGATTGTCATTCAGAAAGAGATTTTTCAAAATTTGCAGGACCGCTGGTTCCAGGAAGCTACGGAAAAGGAGGGGAACTTTTTGGAAAAGACAATATGGGTTTTCCCGGTAATTTATATGCAAAAAATCTTACACCTGCTGAAATTAAAGACTGGACGGATGGAGAGTTACTTCGCGCCATTACACAGGGCGTAACAAAAGACAATGTTGCTCTTTTTCCCTTAATGCCATATCCGAATTATAACACAATGTCACGCGAAGATGCCTATTCAATAATTGCATATTTAAGAAATCTTAGACCAATAGAAAATAAAGTCCCTGACAGCGAACTGGATTTTCCCTTAAATATGATTGTAAAAACAATGCCTATAAAGACATACAATCCTCAACCGGTTCCCGACAAAAACAATCCTGTTGAATACGGAAAATATCTTGTTACCATGGCTTCGTGTGGTGAATGTCATACACCCACAGAAAAAGGCGAACCGGTCAAAGGAATGCATTTTGCCGGCGGAATGGAATTCAACTTACCTGCAGGTACAGTAAGATCAGCAAACATTACTCCGGACATGGAAACTGGTATAGGTAAATGGGCGAAAGAGGATTTTATTTTAAGATTTAAATCTATGGATACTGATACAGCAAAAAATATTCCTGTTACAAAGGATCAGTTTAATACTATTATGCCGTGGACACAATACGGTGGAATGACTGAAGAGGATTTAGGTTCTATCTACGAGTATCTGAGGACAGTTAAGCCTGTGAGTCATCAGGTTATCAAATTCACTCCTGCTACAAAGAGTGATTAGTGCTGAGCAATCTTTTTATAAATGTTCTAGCCTTCAGGGTTTTCAACTCTGAAGGCTTTAATTTTAACCTCTCATTTTTGGTCAATAATGCACATTGAAAAAGAGATAAACCATTTGTGATTTATTAAATCCACATTTCTGATTATTTTGATTAATCTTAATGAGATAAAATAAAGAGAATAATATGTATATGGATAAATTTACCGTTAAACCAAATTCTAAAATTGATCTTTCAAAAATAAAAACATGTTATTCAGGTGAGTTCAAATCGAAATCGGAAGCAAATGACACTCTTAAAAAAAATATTAAAAAAATGGCTGAGCTTCAGGATAAATTGTATGCACAGGACAAATTTGCTCTGCTGATTGTCTTCCAGGCAATGGATGCAGCGGGTAAAGATGGAATGATCAAACACGTAATGAGCGGACTTAACCCTCAGGGGACACAGGTTTTTAGCTTCAAGCAGCCGTCGACTGAAGAACTGGATCATACCTACTTGTGGAGAATTAATAAAGCTTTGCCGGAAAAAGGCAGAATCGGCATTTTTAACCGATCACATTACGAAGATGTCCTTGTAGTCAGAGTTCACAATTTAACAGACACACAAAAGCTCCCGGAAAAATTTAAAAATAATAATATCTGGAAGATGAGGTATGAACAAATTAATAATTTTGAAAGATACCTTTACGAAAATGGAACAATCATTCTAAAATTTTTCCTTCACATCTCAAAAGAAGAACAGAAGAAAAGATTTTTAAAAAGAATTGATGACTCATCAAAGAACTGGAAATTTTCTTCGGCTGATTTAAAGGAAAGAGAATTCTGGAATGATTATGAAAAATATTACGAAGAAACAATTTCAGCTACAAGCAAGAAACATGCTCCGTGGTTTATAATCCCTGCTGATAAAAAATGGTTTAGCAGACTAGCGGTTTCGGATATTATAATTTCATCTATGGAAAAAATTGATCCTGAATATCCTGTTCTATCACAAACCCAACTTGACGATTTGGAAAAAGCCAAAGAATTACTCTTAAAGCAATAGCAATAAAAAAATTATTTATTAAAAAGCTTATATATCTTTTCAGGAGAACGAGCCAATATTGCTTTATTTCCCATTTCTATAATTGGCCTTTCAATCAGATCGTGATTTAAAATCATCATTTTAAGTATTTTCCCTTCAGATTCTTTCTTCAAATCAATAGCCTTTGCAGCTTTCTCTCTTTTTCTCAAAAGCTCACTGGGTTTCATTTTCATTTTTTTTAATAAGGTGTCTAATTTTTGTTCGGTGAAAGGATCCAAATAATAATTGACTTTATTAAAGTCAATCCCCTTTTCTTCAAGTATCTTATTTACCTTTCTACAGGTAGTGCAGGTTGGTTTTTCGTAAATTGTTATTTTCTTCATTATTGTGTTTTTCTCCTGTTTTCATAAAATATTTGTAAATTTATTAAATAACCAAACAAATTTAACCAGATAGTTGTGTCGTATATAGTGCCATAAAATGAGCAAATTATTAACGTATTATATGCAAAATACTTACAGGGATAAATTCTTTAAAACCTTCTTTTTTCTAAAAACATAAATAATTATATTCCAAAAGAGTATCCTTATTATTTATGAAAATATACAATAATCTATTAAATACTATCTCTGCAAAAGGGGCAGCATATCTGATTTTAATTGACCCCGATAAAATTTCACAGGAAAAATTGCCGGTTTTTGTAAAACATTGTGAAAAATCGGGTGTAGATGGTTTTCTGCTGGGGGGCAGTCTTATGATGAATGACCATTTTGAGGATTTTATCTCAAATGTAAAAAAACATTCTTCACTACCGGCAATAATATTTCCTGGCGGAGTTAATCAGGTTTCTTCCTTGGCAGATGCAATTTTATATATCTCTGTTGTAAGCGGTAGAAACCCCGAGCATTTAATTGGCAAACATGTGCTAGCTGCACCCTTTATAAAACAAGCAGAAATAGAGCCAATTTCAACCGGATATATATTAGTAGAATCCGGAACAAC
>CAZQQD010000110.1:0-2899 GCA_964595355.1 uncultured Ignavibacteriaceae bacterium
GAGATGGTGCAATAGGATTTGGACAGGGAAATTTCCAGGCACTCTTTGAATCAATCGAGAAAGACCAGATAAAGAGAGGTAATTTCGATAAAGAACCGGTAGAATAAGCATTGTCATTCCGAACTTGTTTCGGAATCTACTTATAGAATCTAAATATTTTAGAAGATGCTGAAACAAGTTCAGCATGACTTTTTTGGTAGCTAAAAATAAATTATAGGAGGTCTCAAATGCCCTTTTACGTTCAATTAGGAAAAGTTCCTCCCAAAAGACATATCACTTTTTATAAACCGGATGGTAAATCTCTATATCGTGAAGAATTATTCAGCACAAAGGGTTTTACTGGAATTTATTCAAATAAATATCATTTATACATGCCTCCACAGGTTGAAAGCATTGGAGAGATAAAACAAACTGATGATAATTCCTGGCCGGATGCTCCGCTACAGTATTATCATTTCAAAACTGATGCAAAAAAGTCAAAAGGAAATTTTTTAACAGCCCGTAAAGAATTTCTAAAGAACAATCATTGCATAATTTCAACGGCGCATGTTACTGAAGATACAGATGTATTTTACAGAAACAGCTATAAACACGAAATTGTGTTTGTACATCGTGGAAAGGGAAAATTCTATTCTGAATATGGAGTTAATCCGTTTGAACAATGGGATTATATAGTAGTTCCCAAAGGTACTACTTACCAGATGAAATTTGATGATTTTAAGGAAGTCAAATTATTTATTATTGAATCGGACACTCCCTATGATATTCCAAGGCATTTCAGGAATGAGTATGGGCAGTTGACTGAAGATGCACCTTATTACGAAAGAGATTTTAAACCTCCTCAGTTCACTGAACCAATAGATAAACAAGGTAAATTTAATCTGATTTTGAAGGTATCGAACAGGACATTTAAATACGAACTTCCTCACCATCCGTTTGATGTTGTTGGATGGGATGGATTTTTATATCCATATACTTTCAATTTAAAAGAATATTCACCAAAAGTAGGGAAGATTCATCTACCACCGCCGATTCATTTAATGTTTACAACACAGCATTTTGTGGTTTGTAATTTTGTTCCTCGTTTGTTTGATTTTCATCCTCACTCTATTCCGGCACCTTATTATCACTCAAATGTTGACAGCGATGAAGTACTTTATTACGTTTATGGTGATTTTATGTCGAGGACGGGAGTTGAAGAAGGGTCGATAACCCTTCATCCAATGGGAATTCCGCATGGACCACAACCTGGAAAAACTGAAGCTTCGATAGGTAAAAAAGAAACCGAGGAATACGCTGTTATGATTGATACCTTCACACCTTTAAAAGTTACAAAAAATGTGAAGGAAACTATGGTAGAAGATTATCATCATTCCTGGTTAGAGAAATAATATGATAGAAATTCCGAAACATATACATGAGCTTAAACCTTATAAGGCGGGAAAACCTATAGAAGAACTTGCTCGTGAAAAAGGTATTAAAAAAATTGTTAAGCTTGCTTCAAATGAAAACCCACTAGGTCCATCACCAAAAGCAATGGAAGTAATTAATAAGCATCTAAAGGAACTGCATCGTTATACGAATCCGTCTTCTTACAAACTCGTCAATGCAATAGCAAAAAAATATAATAAGAAACCTGAACAAATTGTGACTGCAAGTGGTTCAGATGCGCTTCTTCAATATATGATTACTGCCTTCAGTGATGAAGATGATGAAATGCTGACTTCCGAAGGAACATTTATCGGTTGGTATGTTAACGCTGATAAGTACGGAAGAAAATCAACATTAGTTCCGCTTAAAAATTATCATTATGATCTTGAAGGTATTTATGAAAAGATTAATTCAAATACAAAAATAATTTACCTGGCAAATCCGAATAATCCGACGGGAACAATGTTTACAAAAAAGGAGTTTGAATCCTTCCTGAATAAAGTTCCAAAAGATATTCTAATTTTGCTGGATGAAGCATATACTATTTATGCGGAGGATAATCTTGAATATCCAAATGGATTAAAATATGAAAGTGAAAATCTGATTGTACTCAGAACACTTTCAAAAGCATACGGGCTTGCAGGAATAAGACTTGGAATTGCATTCGGTCCCGAATATCTTATAAGAGAAATATATAAAGTGAAGCTTCCGTTTGAACCAAATGCACTTGCACAGGAAGCTGCTATTGCCGCACTTAATGATGATGATTTCCTTACAAAAACGAAATTGCTCAATAAAACTTCGCTAGAAAAAATGAAGAAAAAATTCGATGAGCTAAATATTGAATATGTTCCTACTTCGGCAAATTTTTATATACTGGTTTTTCCTACGGAAGAATTTGCATCTGATTTTAATGAAAAATGCCTTAACAAGGGATTAATTCTCAGACACGTGAATACGTTTGGAATTCCTAATGGAATAAGAATAAATTCTGGCACAGATGAGGAAACAGATTTCGCTTTAAATGTCATTAGCGAAATTTATCCCAGATTGTTGGAAAAACACAAAGTAAATACAGTATAACATTACGAACAAATGGAGAAAAGATGAAACTTGTTTCTTTTATTAATAATAATGAAGAAAGACTCGGACTCTTTAATAACGATAAAATATTTGATCTTCAAAATTCAGGTAAGGAGCTGAATATTACTTTACCTTCAACTATGGCTGAGTTTTTAAATAATTTCGAAAAATTGAAAACTGAAGCCAGGAAAGTTGATGAGGCAATAAAAGCTGGAAATGTAAAATCAGGATCTGAAAGAAAGAAAGTTAAACTTATGGCTCCGGTTCCGCATCCGACTTCTTGCAGGGATGGATATGCTTTTCGTCAGCATGTTGCCACGGCCCGTAGAAACCGTGGTGTTGAAATGATTCCCGAATTTGATCAGTTTCCTGTTTTTTATATGAC
>CAZQQD010000110.1:2999-8597 GCA_964595355.1 uncultured Ignavibacteriaceae bacterium
GATGAACTTGAAAAATATAAGATAGAAACTCCCGAAGGAAACAAGTACGATCTGCGGATGAGAGCTTTTCATAATGGAAAGCAAATATCCGATGGAAATATGAAAGATATGGATTGGACGTTTGCTGAACTGATAGAGCGGGCTTCATATGGCATAGAACTTCATCCGGGAGATGTAATAGGTTCAGGTACTGTTGGTACTGGATGCTATCTGGAATTAAACGGGACTCACGCCCTTGAAGCAAAAGCAAAGGGAGATGAATTTACACCTATTTGGTTGAAAGAAGGAGATACAATTGAATTAGAAATTGCCGGGTTAGGGAAACTCTCAAACAAAATTGTTAAGGCTTCAAAGGATTATTCAATACTTGCAAAGAAAAAATCACCTAAGAAAAATTAGTATTTATGCTGAATTATATTCCAAAAGATTTAACTGTACCTAAGTTACATCAATTACTATTAGGAGGAATAGGACCCCGACCAATTGCACTTGTTTCTACTATTTCAGAAGATGGGATATTAAATCTTACCCCATTTTCATTTTTTAATTGTTTCGGATCAAATCCTCCTATGGTTGCTTTTTCGCCGTCAAGAAGGGGGAAAGATGGATCTTTTAAGAATACCTATCTTAATCTTATAAACAATAAAGAATGTGTTGTTCAATCAGTAACCTATTCTATTGTAAACCAGATAAATCTCGCTTCAACAGAATTTCCACCTGAAGTTGATGAGTTTGTAAAAAGCGGATTAACTCCAATTGACTCGGATTTAGTCAAACCCAAGAGAGTAAAAGAATCTCCATTCCAGATGGAATGCATAATGAGAGAAATGAGAAGTTTTGGTGAGGGAGGAGCTTCTCCAAATATTGCAATTTGTGAAGTTTTAAAATTACACATTGCCGAAGATATCGTAAAGGATGGAATTATACATCCTAATGATATTGACTTGGTTGGAAGGATGTCTGCTAATTTTTATTCCCGTGCTTCCGGTGATTCCATTTTCGAACTTGTTCAGCCAAAATTTGAAATAGGAGTGGGATATGATTCACTGCCTGATTTTATTAAACAATCACACATATATTCTGCTAATAATCTCGGTGCTTTCGGAATTTCAAAATCAATTCCAAACGACGAGGATGTCGATAATTTTATTAAAGAATTTAACAAGAAAAAGATAGAAAACTTTGAAGCTACCGAAGAAGCTTTTTACAGGTATCAGCGTCAAAATGATTTTGTTAGAATGTTAAAAGCAGCGCTTATTCTAAATAGTGAAAAACTTCCCAAAGCTAGAACTTTACTGGAACTAACTGCAAAATGCGCAATCGAAAATAAAGACTCCGAATTTGCTTGGAAGGTTGCGCTTTTTGCCGGAAAAATAGAAAACTGAGAGATGCAGTTTTGAAAAAACCTCTTTGGATCCCGTCAAAAGATCGTATAAAAAATTCTAATTTATCTTCGTTCATTAAATATGTTTCTAAACTCAATGGAAAGGAGATAAAAAATTATAATGAACTTTATGATTGGTCAGTAAATGAGGTGGAAGAATTTTGGAAATCTATTTGGATTTTATCAGGTATTATTTATTCAAGGAATTTTAAAAAAATTCTTTCAGGAGAAAAAATGCCGGGCGCCAATTGGTTTGAAGGTGCTAGACTCAATTTTGCTGAAAATCTTCTGAAATACAGAGATAATAAAACCGCAATTATCAGCTCGAGAGAAAATCAACCAAATATTAAATTAACCTACAAACAATTATATCAGAAAGTTGCTTCTTGTGCAGAAGGACTTAAAAAATTAGGAGTTAAGAAAGGAGATAGGATAGCAGGGTTTGTTCCAAATTATCCGGAATCAATAATTGCAATGCTTGCTACAACAAGTCTGGGAGCATTGTGGTCTTCCTGTTCTCCCGATTTTGGATTAAAAGGTGTGCTTGACAGGTTTGGACAAATTCAACCCAAAATACTTTTCGCTGTTGAAGAATATCAATATAACGGGAAAAATATTGATTGCAGAGAAAAAATAAGTCAAATAGTTGATAAAATACCTGAGATTAAGAATGTTGTTTTAATTGAGAAATTCTTCAATTTTAAGAAATTATCACCAAAAGAAAGTACATTAAATAAAAAGAATAATTACCTATATTTTAAAGACTTAATAAGCCTATCTACACAGAAACTTAAATTTGAGCAACTCCCTTTTGATCATCCCGTGTACATTATGTATTCATCGGGGACTACGGGGGTTCCAAAGTGTATCGTGCATGGGGCAGGAGGTACCTTGCTCCAACATTTTAAGGAGCATTCTCTCCATACAAATTTGAAGAGAGAAGATATCATTACATATTTTACAACCTGTGGTTGGATGATGTGGAACTGGCTTCTAAGCGCTCTTCAAATAGGTGCAACAATTTTTTTATACGATGGAAGTCCCATCTACCCTGATGCTAAAACTTTGTGGAAGAAAATTGAAACTGAAAAAATTACTGTTTTTGGTACCAGCCCAAAATTTTTAACAATTTCTCAGAAAAGTAATGTTTTTCCTAAAAAGGGATTTAAACTTTCTTCATTAAAAACAATTTTGTCAACGGGTTCACCTCTTTCGGCTGAAAATTTTAGGTGGGTTTATAAAAATGTAAAAAAGGATGTGCAATTGTCGTCAATCTCAGGTGGAACTGATATAATTTCCTGTTTTATGCTTGGTAATCCTATACTACCCGTTTTTCCTGAGGAAATTCAATGTAGAGGATTAGGAATGAAGGTGGAAGCCTTTGACGAAAACGGGAAATCTATTATTGGAAAAAAGGGTGAACTGGTTTGCACAAAACCCTTTCCTTCAATGCCTGTATTTTTCTGGAATGATCCTGACAGGAAAAAATATAAATCTGCTTATTTTGAAGAATATCCCGGGGTCTGGCGTCACGGAGATTTCGTTAAAATTACAGATAATGGTGGAATCATTGTTTATGGCAGATCGGATGCTACTTTAAATCCCGGCGGTATAAGAATTGGCACTGCAGAAATTTACAGAATTGTTGAAGCGATGGATGAGATTGTTGATAGTTTGGTAATTGGACAAAATTGGAAAAATGATGTTAGAGTTATTTTATTTATTGTTCTTAAAAAGAATACAAAACTAACTTCCGAATTGATTGAAAAGATTAAATTGAATATTCGAAACTCAGCTACGCCAAGACATGTGCCGGCAAAAATTCTTAGAATAGATGAGGTACCGAGAACAATAAGCGGCAAAAAAGTTGAACTTGCAGTTACCCGGCTTATTCATGGTGAAAGAGTAGATAATAAAGATGCACTATCAAATCCGGCTTCACTTGAACAGTTTTTGAATTTAGAACCAGTTTATTTTGAATAATTATTAAGTTATCTTATAGTTATACAATTTAATCAGAGGGCTTAAATGAACATAGTTCAGGAAATCGAAGGGGATGTAGTTATTCAGAGAGTTAATCTGAAAAGAGCCACTTTCAATGAAGCAGATGATTTGAAAAATAATTTGGAACAGGACTTCAGTGACGGAATGAAAAAAATTGTTGTGGATCTATCCAAATGTACATATATGGATTCGACATTTCTTGGTGCATTGATTCAATCATTAAAAACCTTTGCAAAAAGTGGTGGGAAAATAAGATTAGCAGGTGTTCAGTCAGAAGTTGAGGTTTTACTAAATATAACGGGGATGCACAGAGTATTTTCGATGTTTAAAACAAAAGAAGAGGCAGTTGCTAGTTTTAAGGAATGAGAAGTTGTTTTATTAGTAATGAAAAAGTTTCTGAATTTTTACTACTAATTATTAGATTCTTATTTGTTCCAAAATTTGAAGTTATGATTATCGGAGTGAGTTAGGTATGGCTGATATGCTCCTTAAGTATTATGCTTCATAATTGCAATTAAACATTAGTTAAATATAAAGTACACTTCCAAAGTTTCTTCTATGCTTTAAAGTAATTTCATTATCTTCACCAAGATATTTGAAAATTGCAAAGCAAGCCTTTTTTGAACCATCGTCGTCCAATTTTCTATCATTCTTTATGACATTAATAAATTTGCTAAAAGAAGAGTCGAAATTTTCATTTATTATTTAAATAATTATTCTTAAGTAAAATTTGATGTTCAAAATTATAAATTGATTCTGGAATAATGAAAAATGACTTAGGAGTCAATATTTTCGTATTTCCAAAACTCTCTAACTACCATTTATATATTGAGTTACTTATATTTAGTATTGTAGTCTATAAAAATGCGGGTTTTAATCAAAAATGGCAGAAAAATACGATATTGCAGTTCTCGGCGGAGGACCCGGGGGATATGTCGCAGCTATACGCGCGGGTCAATTAGGCTTTAAGACAGTAGTAATTGATAAAGATAGATTGGGTGGAATTTGCCTTAACTGGGGCTGTATTCCTACAAAATCCCTTCTAAAAAATGCTGAAATTTATGATACGGTAAAAAATCATGGTGAAGATTTTGGTATAAATGCAAAAGAATTAACTTTTGATTTTACAAAGATTATAAAAAGAAGTCGCAATATTTCAGAAAGAATAACCAGCAATGTTGAAATTCTGGTTAAGAAAAATAAGGTAGATAGGATTAAAGGTTTCGGAAAGTTAGTTACTAAAAATCAGATTGACATACTTGATGATAAAGGTAAAAAAGTACAATCAGTTAATGCAGATA
Source organism: uncultured Ignavibacteriaceae bacterium (assembly GCA_964595355.1). GTDB lineage: Bacteria > Bacteroidota > Ignavibacteria > Ignavibacteriales > Ignavibacteriaceae > JAKAGZ01. The sequence continues at coordinate 7,689 of CAZQQD010000110.1, forward strand.
AAATAATAATTGCGACAGGTGCACGACCAAGATCAGTTCCTTCGATTCAGATTGACAGGCAAAATATTATTACAAGTACGGAGGCTATGAATTTGCGGGAACAGCCTAAAGAACTTGTTGTAATTGGTGCAGGTGCTATAGGGATTGAGTTTGCATATTTCTACAGCGTGCTTGGCACGAAGGTTACAGTAGTTGAAATGCTCGATTCAATTCTTCCTATTGAAGATAAGGAAGTATCCAGCACTCTTGCCAGAAGTTTCAGGAAGAGAGGGATTGAAATTTATACGAAAACTTCTGTAGAAAAAGCAGAAGTTAAAGGGAAAAAAGTTGAAGTAACAATTTCATCTGACGGTGAAAAGAAAAAGTTGACCGCTGACAAGGTTTTAAGTGCTATTGGTGTAACAGGTAATGTTGAAGAATTTGGTCTTGAAGAACTTGGTATTGAATTATATAAAAATCATATCAAGGTAAACAAATCCACTTATGAAACAAATGTGAAAGGAATTTTCGCTATCGGTGATGTTATAGGTCCGCCGTGGCTTGCACACGTTGCATCCGCTGAAGGAATTCATTGTGTTGAGAAAATTAAAGGAATGAATCCGCCGGATATAAATTATGAAACAATTCCTGGATGTACTTACTGTCAACCTCAGGTTGCCAGTGTCGGATTAACCGAAGCAAAAGCAAAAGAAAAGGGCTACGAAGTTAAAGTTGGCAAATTTCCTTTTATGGCTAGCGGCAAAGCTTTTGCTGTGGGTGAAAGAGAAGGATTCGTAAAATTCATTACTGATGCAAAGTATGGCGAAATATTAGGTGTACATATAATTGGATCGGAAGCAACGGAATTAATAGCGGAAGCTACATTAGCCAAAACTCTGGAAGCAACAACAGAATCAGTTATTAAAACTA
>CAZQQD010000111.1:0-8471 GCA_964595355.1 uncultured Ignavibacteriaceae bacterium
CAAATCCCGCAGGATATCACCTTGGAATGTGGATATTTTCAATCCTCGGAATACTTGGACTTATTTTTGCTTATCTGCTAAGAAAATCTGAGACAGGACCTGAAGGGCACGGTCTGGAAAAAGGAATAAAAGATATGCCAGCAAGACAAAATTAATTTTAGTAGAGACACGCCACGGCGTGTCTCCTAATTATTATAAAAGGCTCAAATTTGTAAATGACTTTTTCATCTTGTAGAGACGCATTGCGATGCGTCTCTACTGTTTTTATAATATGAAACTTACCAAACTCGATAAAGCATCTACCATTGCAATTAAAGATTGCATGGGTGCTAAAAAGAACGAATCTATTCTTGTTATTTCTGATGAATTAAAAAGAGAGATAGGACTTTCACTTTTTGAAAACGCAAAAAGACTCGGATATAAATCATTATATGTTGAAATGAAATCCGGTAAAGTAAACGGGGAAGAACCACCAGATCGAATTGCGGAATTAATGCAAAAGTTTGACATTGTTCTTTGTCCGACAGCTAAATCACTCACACACACCGATGCAAGAAGAGCAGCTTCTAAAAAAGGTGTTAGAATTGGCACATTACCCGGAATTACTAAAGAAACTATGATTCGCGGTATGAATGCAGATTATAAAAAGATTTCAGCACTTTCAAGAAAGCTGAAAGGAATTTTAGAGAAAGGTAAAAGTATTAGGATCACTACTCCTGCTGGTACTGATATTTCTTTTTCAATAAAAGGAAGAAAGTCGATTGGAAGCGAAGGATTATTCCACAAAAAAAGTCAAAGCGGAAATCTTCCGACAGGGGAAACATTTCTTGCTCCTGTAGAGGGGACTGCAAATGGAGTTTTTATTGTCGATGGTTCAATGGCGGGACTTGGTTTGGTAAAAAATACCAGCATAAAAATCCAGGTTGAAAAAGGATATGCAACAAAAATATCCGGTGGAATTCTGGCTAAAAGATTAACAAAAATGTTGGACGCTGTTGGCAAGCAAGCAAGAAATATCGCTGAATTTGGAATTGGAACAAATGATAGTGCTAAACTTAGTGGTGTACTGTTAGAAGATGAAAAAGTAATGGGAACAGTGCATATTGCGCTTGGCAATAATGTTTCAATGGGAGGGAGTGTTAACGTTCCAATCCATCTCGACGGTGTTATGAAAAAACCGACGGTTTACCTAGATAATAAACTTTTGATGAAAAACGGAACATTGTTAGTCAATTGAAAATAAAGAATTACAAATTCCAGCTAATGATTTGGTATATCTGAACTTATCATTTCTTTATAATTTGTTTTTAGGATTAAATATCGGTTTTATTACGTTTTCTTTCTCTTTTTTATTCAGACAGATTTAATTATTTTTGAACACACCAATGAGGGTTGCTTTTTAAGAATCAGGAGTATAAATGTCTCTTTTACCGGTCACTTTGTACGGTGATAAAATATTAAGGAAAAAGACCAAAGAAGTTTCCGATGTCGATATGCAGACTGTAGAACTTATTAAAGATATGTTCGATACTATGAGAAACGCTTCAGGGATTGGACTGGCAGCAAACCAGGTGGGAGCCGATAAACAAATTTTTGTAGTTGATATTTCTGCCATCGAAGGCTATGAAAATTTCAAGCCTATAGTTTTTATTAATCCTGTAATTGAACAGTTAAGCGAAGAAAAAATTGTTATGGAAGAAGGCTGTCTCAGTATCCCGGATGTGCGGGCAGATGTTGAGAGACCAAAAAAAGTTACCATAAGATATTGTAATACTGATATGAAAGAGCAGACATTAGAAGCAGATGAATTACTTGCGCGTGTTATCCTGCACGAGTTCGATCACCTGCAGGGCGTTTTGTTCACGGATAAAATTACGGATGAAATGAAAAAGAAACTCAAGAAGGAACTGAATAAAATAAAGCTGAGAAAAATTGAATTTGTATACCCGGTAACCGAGCATATGGATTATCAGTTGTGATGAAAATTGTTTTTATGGGGACTCCCGAATTTGCGGTTCCCTCATTAAAAATTCTTCTTGATAGTAAATACGACATAACTGCTGTTGTTACCGGACCCGATAAACAAAGGGGAAGGGGACAAAAAGTAACCTTCACACCGGTTAAAGAATTTGCACTCCAAAACAATCTTCCTGTGCTTCAACCAGAAAAATTAAAAGATGAAAATTTTATCCGGCAATTGAAGGGCTATAAACCCGATCTTTTTATTATAGTTGCATTCAGGATTTTGCCGAAAGAAGTTTTTACAATTCCAAGAGAAGGATCATTTAATCTTCACGCTTCACTTTTACCAAAATACAGAGGAGCAGCGCCTATTCAGTGGGCAATAATTAATGGTGAAAGAGAAACCGGCGTTACAACTTTCAAGCTTGAAGAAAAGGTTGATACGGGAAAAATTTATCTACAGGAAAAAATCAGCATTAAAGACGAAGATAACTTCGGCAGCCTTCACGATAAAATGAGCATTGTTGGGGCGGAAGCCGTTTTGAAAACGGTTTATCTGATAGAGAACGGCTACGATAATTTATTAGAACAAAATAACAATGCGGCAATTCCAGCACCAAAAATATCAAAACGAATTGCACAGATTGACTTTGGACAAAGTGCTTTAAACGTTCATAACCTCATAAGAGCTTTGTCCCCATACCCGGGTGCTTATTTTTACCATAACGATAAAATTATAAAAGTATACAGAAGTAAAATTTCTGAGACGGAATTTTTGGAAGCAGGTGAAATAAAACAAACCAAAAAGGAATTATTCATTGGATGTGCCGACGATTCTATAGAAGTGCTTGAACTACAACTGGAAGGGAAAAAGAGAATGACAGCAGAAGAGTTTTTGAGGGGATTTAGTTTTGAATAATTATCCATCAGAATAAAACAACATTTTTAAATTCATCGGAGATTTTATCTAAACAAAGAAGCGAAATTAATTTCGATTATTTACTGAATTGGATTGATGCTATTGATGTTTGTTCCTGAATTTGAAACTGAAATAATTTTATCCCAATATCTTCTTCAGTATATTTTTTACCATCCCTTCATATCTTTTTACAACTAACACTGAAGTTGGGGAGAAACGGGCTACTTTTTCCGGTATTTCACCAAAGAGCATTTTATGGAATAACGGTTCTTTGGCTGCACCGATTACAACCAGATCAAATTCCCTGCTGGCTTTTGCAATTCCACCTGCAATTGATTTTGATTTAATTATTTTCTCTCTCCGTATAATATCCTTATCAAGATTATTAAGTGCAGCATTTATTCTTTGTCTACCAATTTCAATTTGATCCTGTGAAGCATCTTCCCTGGCGATAAATCCCGCCGTTACGGATAGTTTCAGCTGGCTGGCGATTGCATTTAGAATCGTGGACGCCAGTTGGGCGTTGGGACCGCCTGCAGTCGGTAAAAAACAATTTTCAATTTTTTGAGATTCACCTATTTTCAGCATCATTAAATCACAAGGTGCAAACCGAATTATTCTGTCAGCAACTTCGCCAAAAATCCTGTCACGTGTTTTAGTGTAGCCTTTCCATCCCATAACTAATATGCTGGCATCGTGCTGATAAACCGCTTCAAGTATTCCTTGTGAAGAATGATGCCCAATTACAACATCCGTTTCAATTTCAATTTTATGTTCCTGTCCAATCTTTTTTGCTTTAGCAAGTAATGCCTCTTTATGATGGACAAAACGCATCCCTTCATGAATAGGCATCTGGCGGGGGACTTCAACAACACTAATTGCAATGATACGCTGGCTTCGCTGTTTGGCAACAGGGACAGCAAGTTTCAACAATATTTCGATTGTCTCCGGGTTATAAATTGCGACGATAACCGATGGTCCCTTTTCTTTTTCTGACAATGATGCTTTTGGTAGCAGCACCTGTGGTTCGATTGCTGCGGCTTGTTTTTCAAAAATTGAGTAGTAAAGAAGCAGGCCGAAGGCAATCCATCCTATTGTTACATACCATGCAATTGGTTGAAAATCGAACTGGTACAAGGCGAGGAATATATTAAGTGTAAAACCAAGCACTGGAACAAAAGGATAAAACGGAACTTTATATTTACGCGGAATTTCAGGGCGATTTCTCCGTAATACGATTACCGATAAATTTACCAGCGCGAATGTCAGCAGGAACATTAAGCTTGCCGCAGAACCGACGGTTTCAATCGGAAGCGTCACAGCCATGATTAATAAAATTGTTCCTGTAAGATAAATAGCAATATGAGGCGTTCTTCGTACCGCATGAATTATGGATACGCGTTTAGGCAGCCAGAGATCTCTTCCCATTGAAAACGCTACACGTGAAGCGGCCATTACAGTAGCATTAAGCGCTGATGAAGTGGATAGTATGCCGCCGAAAACAATCAGGGCAACTCCGAATGCTGGCATAAAGCTTTCAGCGGCCCTGACAATTGCAGTTTCTTTAAACTTCCCCAGAAATTCCCAGCTTGGCATTCCACCCGGATTAATTGCAGCAAGTGAAACGAATAAGATCAGCAGGTACATAATTATTGTAATGCCGAGCGCAATGAAAGTTGCACGGGGTATATTCTTTTCGGGAGATTTTATTTCCTCAGCTACTGTCGCAATTAAATCATAACCTTCAAAAGCTATAAACGTTAAACCCATTGCTACAAATACACTTCCCATACCATTTGCGAAGAAAGGTGTAAAGCTTTCTTTTACCTGGTGCGGGTTCCCGAATATTTCACTTAATCCGAAGTATACAAATATTCCGAGCACTAATAACTTAGAAAGCGTAAGAACATTTTCAGCCTTACCGGTAACCTCGGCGCCACGGGCATTCAGCCAGATAAAAATTACTCCGATAAATACAGTGACCATTAAAACAGGCGCTTTATTTCCAAGCAAGGAGAAAACATTTGTAGAAACGAAAGGGATATATTTATGAAGGAACTCCCAGAAGTAGCCCGCGAAACCGAGTGCATAAAGGCTGCAAGCAACTGTGTAGGCAAACCATAACATCCACCCGGAGACAAACCCCACAGCACCGGGATAAGCCATTTTAACAAACGAATAACCTCCGCCGGCTTTCGGAATGGCGGATGCAAGCTCCGCATAAGCAAAAGCGGTTAGTAAGGTAACCGCACCGTTCAAAGCAAATGCAAGAATAGAAGCCGGACCAGCTTCTCCCGCCGCAATGCCGGTCAGCACGAAAATTCCGGCGCCGATCATTGCGCCAACTCCAATCATTGTAGCGTCGAATAACCCGAGATCGCGGGCAAATGTGGGCTGGCTTTCAGTTTTCCCTTTTTTGTTCTGCATAAATCCCTGTTAACAAGAACATATTTTCGGAGATTTTTCGTATTTCAAGATAAAGACACACACATAATTTAGCAAAAAAGAGAATTGAAAATAACTTCAAAATTGCCGGGTTGTATATATTATTTTGTCATAATAAGGGGAAATGATAAAACACGGAAAAGATTTAGTTTTAAACCTAACAAAGAGAAATTTTATAATTTAATTATGCTTTATAAATTTGTATATAAACACATTACAGCTACTTCAGTTCAGTTTCGACCTCACTTACTCCCGTGATTTTATCAGGTTGCCTGTTTGCAACAAATAAACTTGCGACAATTAATAAACCACCTGCAATTAATTGCCAGGTAAGCTGTTCGTGTAAAAATACCACTCCGAGTATCACGCCTCCAAGAGGGAAGATGTAGGTTATCATACTTGTACGTGTAGGACCGATTTCGTGTATGAGATAAAATACCATCACAAATGCAAAACCTGATCCGATTGTTCCGAGAAAAATTAAAGCGACCCACGTGATTCCGAGTGAAGGTAATCTTAACGGACTTTCGAATGCAAAAGCAGCAAGCCACATTATTACTGAACCGGAAAACAGGGGGCCGGCGCTGCGTAATATTGCTGGTGTGTTTTGTGTTGTTCTGCGAACGTACACTGCACTTGCAGCGTAAAATCCTGAAGCAATTATAACTGCGGCCTGTCCCAGTATTGAACTTGTTGAATCGCCGATGTCCTTGCTTACTAATACAAATACACCCGCAAAGCCGACCAGCAAACCTGCAATTTTAGAAATTGTCATTTTATCATCACTCAGTAGAAAGTGAGCCATTACAATTGTGAATAACGGTACTGTGGAATCAAGAATTGCAGCGACAGAAGAATCAATGGATTGCTCACCCCAGGCGATAAGAAAAAAGGGGATTGCAATATTTAACACACCGAGCCAAAACAAAGGTTTCCATTCTTTAAAGCTTCGGGGCAGTTTTACTCGCTGAATAAAAATTACTGCTACACAGAACAATAGTCCGAAGAGAGTACGGAATGCGACAAGCAGATCGGGTCCGACTTCTCTCAATGCTATCTTTATCCACATAAACGATGAGCTGAAGATGGCTCCTGTTAAAATAAAAATGAACCAGTGTTTTGCTTTCAAATGTACTCCGAAGATTTAACTAAATCATTCCGGACTCAGATATTTTAAGAAAGTAATATTGTCAGATCAAAGGTTATTAGCAACCGGTAAATTTGCAGGTAATTTTAGTTTCTGTTTCGGGTGAAAGAAAAATTTTTGATTGCCTCTGAATGGCTTGTTAGTCAAAATAGCTTTATTATGTCAAGCCGAATTTCTGCTGGCATTGATGTTTCCATATAGGGATCTTTTAACTATCTTTTCGTAGGCATTTTTGAATTCAGAATTTTGTTCAACCTTCTCCAAAGCATATTGTTGAATAGCCAGCAAAGGAAGAACTATTCTCTCTCGTATCTTAATTGAGTTTCTCGAAACAGGCGATTCATCCATCAATTCATTATAGCCTGTAATAAGGAGCAGCATTTCTTTAGATAATTTGTATTCGTCAAATAATATTTGCCAAAAATCTTTGTACTCTTCATCTTTCGTAAAATATGCAGTCAGCTCGAAATAACATTTCGACAGGGACATCATACTGTTAAGTATTAATGCTTTAAAAAACGGAACTTCGTTAAATAATTTTTTAAGATTATCCAGCTTTCCGTTATCAACCAGAGTTTTTACCGCAGTACCAATTCCAAAATATCCCGGGACATTTTGTTTCAATTGGCTCCACGAACCGACGAATGAAATTGCCCTGAGATCCTTTAACTCCAGCTTTTCACTTTCCCCTCGTTTTGCAGGACGGCTGCCGATATTAGTCAGGCCGTAATATTTTAATGTACTTTTATTTTTGAGATAAGGAATAAATTTAGGATGATTTTTAAGAGCATTATATTTTTCAAAACTAAGCTGCCCCAGCTCATCGATTAGTTTTCTATACTCTCTTGAAATATGATTTTCTTCAGCATAAAATTTATTTGATAATCCCGCCGTCAGCAACTGCTCACAATGGTGCATAAAGTGTTCCTTGGTGCCGTACTTGCTTGTAATCGTCTGTCCCTGGATAGTCAACTGTATTTCGTGATTTGCAATTCTTTCGCTTTGTGCAGCGTAAAACTTATGAGTTTTACCACCGCCTCTGGCTGGCGGACCGCCGCGTCCGTCGAAAAATATTGCTTTTATTTTGTACTTATTACAAACTGTTGTCAGATTTTCCTTCGCTTTAAAGATTGACCAATTCGCTTTCAGGTAGCCACCGTCCTTTGTGCCGTCTGAAAAACCGAGCATTATAGTTTGCTTTTCATTTCTGCGGAGTAAATGCTCGCGGTATTCCTTAATTTCGAAAAGGGAATTCATAATTTTTTCAGAGTTTTCCATTGCTTCCATCGATTCGAACAGGGGAACGATGTCGAAATTTATTTCATCGATTTTCCAGCCACACCATTTGAACAGAGCGAATACAAACAGTACAGAAAAAACATCCTCTGAATTGCTGATGATGTACCTGTTGCAGCCCTCTTCGCCGTTTTTATTTTGTATCTCTTTCAGCAGGTAGATAGTTTTAATCGTATCCCTTACTACCTCATCATCAAACTGATCCGGGACTATTCGAAAATCTTTTTGCATGAGGAGAGAAACAAGTTTACTCATTTCAATCTCATCAAGGCTGTTGGAAATAATATCCTTTTTCTTCAGAATCTCTGTTATAGCATTTTTATGAACATTATGGTGCTGACGTATATCAAAAACAGCGAAGTGCGTTTTGAATATTTTTACTTTATCAATTAGCTTGTCAAGCAATTCAAGGTAGAGCCTGTTGTATTTATTAATTATTAACTCACGTATTTTATAAAGCGGAGAAATTATTTCTTCGTACTTAATTATTTTAGAAGAATCGAACATTGTAGGGTAAAGTCTGCTTTTGAGATCATCGATTAATTCTTCAACACCCCTGAAAGTCATTTTCTGCTCTAATACTTTTATATCTTTATAATAACACTTCATCAATGTCATACGTAGCTCATCCGCAACCTTTATTGTGACTTCCGAAGTAACAAAAGGATTTCCATCCCTGTCGCCGCCGGGCCAGAAGCCGAG
>CAZQQD010000112.1:0-8448 GCA_964595355.1 uncultured Ignavibacteriaceae bacterium
TGAGTTGAAAGAAAAATATGGCAATGTTCTCGATGAGATTAATCATGTCTACAAGGAGATTTTTGAATCTGGCAGAGTGCCTCTTATACTTTCACAGATGAGCAGAAATATGGCTATGTACCGTGTAGCCGAGCTCCTACTAAATTACCAGGAAGAAATGAAGAAACCCGATTCGGATGAAAGAACTAAGAATCTGCAAAGAATAAAAAGATATCTTAATTATTATTATTCAAATTATTATCCTGATATTGAAAGAAAAATTGCAAGTAAGATTTTATCCGATGCCCTGAAATTTCCGGAATTTAAGGCCACGGGTTTGTTGAGTGATGTTAATTCTGTTGAGGAATATGTAAATAATATTTATGACAATTCGATAGTTGAAGACAAGGATAAATTCCTTGGTTTGTTTGATAAAGCAGCCGATGAAGTTTCAGGACTGAACGATCCGATGATTGAGTTTGCGAGAAAAGTGAAGGCTGTAAGCGAAAAAGAGGATAAAATGAGAGAAGAAGTTAACAGCCGGTTGAATATTCTACTTGCAAAATTTATGGAAGTAAAAAGGATCTGGATGAACAAAACATTTATCCCGGATGCAAACGGGACATTGAGATTAACATACGGATATATCAAAGGCTATTCTCCTGCAGATGCAGTTTATTATTCACCTATTACAACATTAAAAGGCGTTGTTGAAAAAGGTAAGGATGATGGGGATTACAAACTTCCACAGGTGATAAGGGATCTTTATGCAAAAAAGGATTTCGGCAGATTTAAGAGTAAAAAACTCAACGACGTTCCTGTTGCAATATTATATAATACGGATACCAGCGGAGGAAATTCCGGCAGCCCAATAATGAACGCTTACGGGGAATTGATCGGTGTAAATTTTGACCGACCTTTTGAAGCGACAATAAATGATTTTGTCTATAGTAAAGATTACAGCCGTTCACTGGGGATCGATATTCGCTATGTTTTGTGGATAGCACAAAAAGTCAGCGGTGCAAATAATATTATAAAAGAGATGGGGGTGGATATATAGTTATTAAAAAAGCGATTAAAAGGCCATTGTGGATTAAATTCCGCAATGACCTTTTTAATTTAATACTGTACGCCCAGAGTAATTGCAAAACCAGAGGGATTAACTAAATATGGATTTCCATTTATAGTGTCATTTACCTTGCTGGCAAAATAATATCTTGGTTCCACGAAAATCTTTCCTATCAGTGCTCTAAAAAATATCGTTCCGAAGATTGCACCGCCACTTTTATTATCAGTTGTATTGGTCAATCCGCCTCCTAATAATCCTCCTGAACCGCTTGAAGTAGTAGCTCCAAAGAAATATAGATAATATCCGCCTCCAACACCTGCATAAAATTTAGTACTTGCATCCGGGATATCTGCAAGTTTATAGCCAAAATTTATATGAAGAGGGATAAGTATCATCTGTTGATCACTAACTGAAGGCGATGGAGTGTTTGTAAAAATGTTAAATGTCTTTTTGTAATAAAGATCTGCAGCACCGCTAAGAAAAAAATTGTAATGCAAGAATTCAGTAATACCATCTATGCCAAATAACAGACCATTGTTCAAACCATCACTTGGATTGTAAAACCCAAATTTGCCGCTGTAAGATTGATTAATGTTTTTATTTTGAGTCTTGGTCTCTGTTTTGCTACTATCGCTTTGTTGAGAGAAGCAAATACTGGATAATAAGCACATCGTAATTATAGTAATTCCAAGCATTTTCATTCTAAACCTCCGTGCATTTTTAGATAAGGGATATTTATCAGTTTGTTTTAAAGTAGATATATTAGGCTAAAAAAAAGATAGTCAAAAATAGTATTTTAAAGTGGCAGATTCTACTACATAGAAACTAAATGTACTAACAAAAGATAAAAATAACGTTATATTTTATGCCTAAAAAATGAGAAGCCCCGAATTCATTTTCAGGGTTTTATTGCTCCACCTAATGGACAATGTTAGAACCTATTTTATTGAAAACCCGAAATATAAGCTAAATTATCTGCCAGATTTCTAAAACAGTCTCGGCATATAAAAGATTTCGAAAGGTCAAGGCAGATTGTTGCATATTCATTTATACCTTTGCTTGTCGGTAGAATATTTTGCCCTTATCCATGTAATAAGCTGGGTCGGTTCATTGTTTGTGCTGTACGGTCTTTATCTTTTACACTAGGCCTACTTTATATAATGAAAACACTAAAAGATTAAGCTGCAATTTATTTCATCGTTTCGCTGGTTGTAATGGTAATTGTTTACCGGGTGAAAGCCATAGTGCTTACCGTATTTACTTTACAATAGCTCGATAAAAGTAGGATTACCTGTCGGGATGGCTGAAAAATCTTTTTCAAGACGTAAGATTTCTCCACACTTGCTGAAACAAGCTCGTCGAAATGACCGTGGATATACCCTGGTTATCTCCTGCGTCGGATGGCGATTTATCAAGTTTTCGGATACTGACAAAATGCTACTAAGTATCCCTTTTTTCTTCCGCCCGTGTAATTTAATTGTTTATTAACCCACTTTTTGTAGGAACCATTAATTTAAATGTTATCTTTGAGATTCAAAATTACAGGATTTTTATGCAAATGTTAAGCGATAGTAATGAACTGATAAATTTTCAGCAGATAGCAAGGAACATAAAACCTTCTCCCGGTGAAATTCCTATGGTAGATGGATTGGATATTTATGGTGAAACAATTTCTTTGTTGGGGGAGGTGTGTGGGGATCATATTATTTACGTTGATTTTTCAAAACGCTTTAACCTGGATGAAAGAATTAAACGGGCAGAACTAACTGATAAAATAGAAGTAAGCAATAAATTAAGAGAGCTGAAATACAAATCGGGTATTCTCCTCTCAGATGTTAGTGGACATAGTATAACCGATGCCCTTTTGAATGCTATGCTTCACCAGGCTTTTCTGTTAGGCGCGAGTTACGAACTTTCTATTTATGGACATATAACAGCCGATCTTTTTGAAACCATAAACAACAGGTTCTACCAGTCATCGAATATTGATAAATATATTACTATGATATACGGAGAAATTCAAAACAATGGAGATTTCAGATTTATATCTGCAGGTCATCCGCTTCCTCTGATATTCTCAAATGAATATAATAAGATAGTTAACATCGATAACCTTAACCTCATAAACTTTCCGCCGATTGGTACTCTTCCTTCCGAATCTGACATTGATAGTAATAATGTAAAGAGTATTCTTGGCTTTAAACAGAGATATTCAATTAATACACTTAATGTTATGGGTAGCGGTGATATCCTTGTCCTTTTTACCGATGGATTTTCTGAGCAGAAAGACGGACAAATGAATTACGTTGCAGATAGACTCGAAGAACAATTGAAAATATCGAAACATAAAAATGCTAAAGAAATCTTCTATGATGTGAAAGAAGACTTTATGAATTATTGCTGTTCTCCGGATGACGATGCAACTATAGTCTTTATAAAGAAAAATTAGTTTAAAATGAAAATAACCCGTCTCCTCTGAGCCGGGTTATTCATTTACTAAGGAACTTTATTTCTCCAGGTCCTGTTCTGCGGTAATGTCGTTTTTTTTAGTCAGCCATTTTTCAGCATCTTTAATGACGTTAAAATATTTTACGCTGCACCACCTTGCTGCATTTACGGATTTATTATTTAAGGAATGTTCCTCGTCCGCACTTAAAAGAATAATTGCCACACGATCTGTGCTCTTAAATCCAAAATTTTCCAAAGCGGCCCCATCTGTATGCAATTTATACAAACCGTGTTCAAGCCTGGTATCTGTATGATCGATTAAATATTTATTACAATTATTAAGGTGGGCGAGTTTAGTAGCTTCAACTGAGTATTGACTGGCTTTCTGGAAATTCAGCCGTCCCTCATTCTTTATATTTACTATCTTTTTGCCGGGGTTGTAACTGACAGTATATTCCATATTATTGATTCTCGAATAATAAATCAATCCTGATCTATTATCTTCACTCCTTTACCACAACATATCGAATTAATAGTTACCGTCCTAAACATTTAAAATGGTATAAGCATATTAGTTTACTTTTCAAACATTTTACACTATTTGCTATACGATTTATACTCCTTTGTTCGCCTGACAATGATTCAGATAAGAAAGTGTTTATGATAAGCTGTTAGATATTCTTCTGAAATGAAATCCATAAATAGTAAAAAGTATCGCCAGTGAGAACAATTGTGGTTTACGAAACAGCGACCAGAAAAATAACTTCCAGTAGTAAATTCTTTCCTCACCTAATAACCCCAGTTTATACATCGATTTAAATAATGCGAGTAAATAACTAAAGTTAAAATGAAATACTTTCTTCCTTGGTTTAAAATCTTTTAGGAACCTGGTTACACGTTCGTAGTAATATTTCGGGGAATATATCTTGTCCAGAATTTTCTTGTATCCATCCAGCAATGTTTTATGACTCATTTGTGGAATAAAATTAATTGATAAGTCGGTATTGTTGCCGTTGAAATCTTTTAAAAGCCTTCCTTCGTTTTCCAGTCTCTTTTGTAATTTCGTTCCTTTTGGTGCGTTCAATAATCCAACCATGGCAGTTACAATTCCGCTTTCCTGAATAAAGTTTGTCAGCTTCTCAAATATTGACGGCGGATCATTATCGAAGCCGACAATAAATCCTCCTTGAACTTCGAGTCCGGAGTCCTGAATTTTCTTTATGCTTGAGATAAGATCGCGGTTTCTGTTCTGATTTTTATTGCACTCAATCAGGCTTTCGTCATTCGGAGATTCAATGCCTATAAACACCGCTTCAAATCCCGCTTTCACCATAAGACGCATAAGGTTGTTATCATCGGCAAGATTGATTGACGCTTCAGTATTCAGGAAGAAAGGGCTTTTTCTCTTGTCCATCCACTCAGCAATTGCCGGAAGTATTTCTTTTTTCAATTTTACTTTATTGCCGATAAAATTATCATCAACAAAAAAGACCGGTCCGCGCCAACCGGAAAAATATAATGCATCCAGCTCGGCAATTACCTGTTCCTTTGTTTTAGTGCGAGGCCTTCTTCCGTAAAGCACAGTAATATCGCAAAAGTCGCAATCATAAGGACAACCACGTGAATACTGAATGTTCATTGAGCTGTAGTTCTTCATTCTTACAAGCTCCCATAGCGGAAGGGGAGTGGTAGTGATTTCTGCCCAATCTTCTGTAGTATATTTATTTTGTGGAGTTCCTATGTCCAGATCTTCCAAAAACTTAGGAAGCGTAATCTCTGCTTCATTTAAAACAAGGTAATCAACATCTTTGAAAAGCTCCGGGCTGCTTGTGAACAAAGGCCCGCCGCCTACGATTTTTGTTCCCAGTTTTTTACATCTTTGTATTACATCTTCGGTGGAACTACTTTGAATTGACATAGCGCTTATGAAAACATAATCTGCCCAGGTGATATCATCGTCCTTCAAATCATTTGCATTCATATCTACTAATCGCTTGTTCCATTCATCAGGCAACATTGCAGCAACAGTTAAAAGACCTAACGGGGGAAAGCTCGCTTTCTTCGATACGAACTTTAAAGCGTGCCTAAAGCTCCAGAAAGTATCGGGGTACTTCGGATAAATGAAAAGGATATTCATCTATTTCTCAGAAAATATTTTTAAAACTCATTTTATACAGCTATTCTCTCCATATCTGCTTTTAAATAAGCAATATGATCGTGGTATATTGCTCCATCCGGCAGCCAGTCCCACAAGGGGCCCAAATCTGTTTTTATAGAATTGAAATAGAATTCCGGCAGTTCTCTGGTTTCCTGCTCAAAATAATTGCGGAATTTAACGTCGGTATTGAGCTGCTCCAGTATCATTTTATTATACCTGACTCTGCCGAAACCTTCAGCCGATATTGCGCGAACTACATTCATCCAACGCGGGATAAATGCTTTGGTTGCTATCATACGTTTTGTAATTGCTTTCCACGCAAAAGTGTGTTCACCGAGGCCGATTACTTGTGAATAAAACTCAGGCCACGAATAGTTAAGCGGTTTTACATTCATTGCATGATTATTATCAAGAAAGTGAAATGGAAACGGTATGACCCTGTCAGATTTCTGGTATTCAAGATTAAGCGGCGATGCCTGGCCGAAAGCCGAAAGCAGTGAATAGCCGGGGAATGCGCCCGGTGTCAGGTCGACAAATTTCTTTGTAAGCTCAAACGGTTCATCTCCTTCATCTGCATCAAGACCCAGCACAAAATTTGCCTGAATATACGGAATGTATCTCAATATCATATTAACCTGTTCGGCAACAAGTTTTACCTTATCCATTCCAACCGTACTTCCTGTTTTTGATTTATTCCCCAGATCGAACCATGATTCTATTCCTGGAAGCATTGCTCCAAATCCGTTTCTTTTTAGCCGCTTAACGTGAGGCTCGGATAGAAGAGATAAACTGCTTTCAGCGATAAAGTCTATACTGTTCTCCGGAATCGCTTCTTCAATTGCATTCATATAATCATTAAACCGTATTCCGAAATTCGGATCGTGCCAACCGACGAGAGGCCGTTTATATTTAGTGAGCAAAAATTTCAAGTCTTCTTTCATCACTTCAAAGTCCAGAGGCTGATAGGCTACAGTTGCATCGATGCAGAAGCTGCACGTATAAGGACAACCCAAACTTCCGAGCATTGGAACCATTTTAATTAACGGCGCTTTTTTTAATGTGGGCTCAATAAATTTCCAGCGTTCCTTTACCCCGGGAAGTGACAAAGGCTGCTTTTGAGAAGCTAAATATAATCCTTCGGGATTGTGCGGTGAACAGTCGTCTAAAATTTTTTCAATAATTCCTTTGTTGGTAAACCCTGTGACATAATCAAAATACTGTAAAGCATCTTCCGGGTAGCAGCGCGCATGCGGTCCGCCTAAGACCGTAACTGCACCCCTCGAACGTAGCAGGTTGCTTATTGCATAAGCTGTTAATGATGATTCTGTGAACGCGCAAATAAATACCAGGTCTGCATCAAATGGAAGATCGTTGACAAGATCCTCTTTCCCGGTGTAACAAAGATAACTTACGTTATGTCCTTCTTCTTCGCACCATACTCCGATTACCTGCGGCATTATGCTTGCAAAGTTTGCATTCATTATTCGAGCAAACAAATTATTAGTTGGTTTTTTTGATACAAGATCAACTATACCGACTTTTAGGATTTGATTCATTAATTGGACTACCTTATTGGTGATTGAAAAGTAAAATTAATGCAGGCTCTTCGATTTTCTCTTAACCCGGTTACCTAGTTATAAAGATATGAAATGTATTTAAAGTAAGAAAGTATCTAACGGCTATAAAATGGATTAATCCTTTTGGGTGATGTAGGTATGCATTTAAGAGCCTTGCAAAGTCAGATGCAATCATTATTTTAATTAAAATGTTGATTGGCTTATCCTGTATTCTTTCTAAAACGATCCTGCTTCACGAATTGTCAGGAATAAGATAATTTCCGATTGATCTAGACCTGTCTCTTTTTCTTTGATGATTTTCTAAACCGTCTTTTACCGGAATTTTTTGCAAATCGAGACGAACCTGACCTATTTGAAGTTCTGAATTTTTTAAACGGTATTTCTATACTATTTTTATCCGGTTCAGCAGATTTATACGGATGATCCTCAATTACCGGGATTGAAGCTTTAATCAGCCTGTTTATATCACGCAGATAACTTCTTTCCTCAGAGTCACAAAATGAAAGAGCTGTTCCGCCCAGGCCCGCTCTTCCTGTACGTCCGATTCTGTGTATATATGTTTCAGACTGATCGGGTATATCGAAATTAAAAACATGAGATAGACTATCTATATCAATTCCTCTCGCGGCAATGTCGGTTGCAACCAGTACTCTTGTTCGCCGGGATTTGAAATTATTTAATGCCTGTTGCCTTGCGCCCTGTGATTTATTACCGTGTATAGCTGTAGCGTGAATTTTTGCTGAGTTTAAAAATTTCGTAACAGAATCCGCACCGCGTTTTGTTCTTGTAAACACCAGTGCTGATGAAATGTTTTCTTCTTTCAAAAGGTGTATCAACAGATTTTTTTTATCCGGTCTCGATACAAAATAAACCGCCTGTTTTATTACTTCGACAGTTTTTGTTTGAGGAGCTATCTCAATTTTTACGGGGCTTGTTAAAATAGTATTGGCAAGTTTTACAATTTCTGCAGGCATAGTTGCAGAAAAAAAGAGCGTCTGTCTTTTTGAGGAAATTTTTTCAATGATTTTCTTTATATCATTAATAAATCCCATATCAAGCATTCTATCAGCTTCGTCGAGCACAAGTATTTTTATTTCAGAGAGATTTATATAACGCTGTTCTACGAGATCGAGAAGTCTGCCCGGAGTAGCGACAAGAATATCAACTCCCTTTCTTAATTTATCAGTTTGGTTCCTTTGAGAAACGCCTCCGTAAAC
>CAZQQD010000113.1:0-8384 GCA_964595355.1 uncultured Ignavibacteriaceae bacterium
GTTTAAACTCTGAAGGGTTCTAAGTCTAATAAGGGGTTAATAAAAAAGCCCTGAAATCTTATCAGGGCTTTTGCTCCACCTAATAGACGATGTTCGAACCTATTTCCTTAAAACCCGAAATGCAAATTAGATTAACTGAAGAAATTTTAGAGCCCCCAGTCAGAATTAAAAAGCCTACCAACAGGAGTGCTAGCAGGCTTAACCGCTTAAGTTAAAATGAGTATAAAGTGTCTGTTTAATATAGCTTCATAGAACATATTTAATAAAATTTATGAAATGAAATTCTTTATCTTCCAATATTTTTCTTATAGCGCAGCTATAGTTAGGCTTGGTTTTAACTACTGTATTGATTGTACGTACCTTATAATTAGCTTATAAAATTCTCCTTAGACTTAGCAATAATAATAATAGATGAAGCTCCCAATACAAACTGAATACCTCCCATAAATAAAGCTCTGAGCAAAAATGATGTAGATACTAATCCGATTATTGGCATCACTGTTCCTAAAATCGCTAATACACAAACAGATTTCCATTGACGCTCGAAGAAGCACATAGCCGCACCAATCCAAATGATGAATGCAAGAAAAAAACCAATGGGCGCCGGGTTGGTGAGGTCTCCTGTCGGAATGGCTATGGCACAAAATCCTACCAATAATAGTAACAAACCTGAAGCAACTGGCTTAACATAGCTGTTAGCCTTTAATGGTGGTTCAGAATGTTGTGATGCCACCTTAAAACGAGTTTGGTAGCCTTGTCTACCAATAATAAGAAGTATAAAAAGAATTAGTAATTCAGCTGCAGGTTCTAAATTAACCCAAATTACTTCAGATAACGCAGAGCCATATTCTGGCTTATCTGATAGCAACAATAGGTTTATTGTGATTAAACTTTTTGCTATGAAAAGTATCAAGGTGAGGCCAACAGAAAAATTCCAAGCCCATTTTCTCTCTAAAAAAATACCATAAGCGAAAGCTCCGTAGGTTAAATAGAGTGTATCCCACACTAAATTAACGTAATAAAGTTGTTCCGCCTTTATTATATAGTATGCAGAAAAGAAAACGTGATAAACTACAAATATTGAAAAAGCTATTTTTAAAACTTTCATCTTAATGCTCATAGTTTCAATCCTCCTGTCCAACGATCTGGATTTTCACCAGTCCGCCCCGAACAACAATGACGAACTGAAAAACAAACGCCAATAATTTTTAACAATTTTATTTAATATTTTGACCTACACATAATATTAACCTTTTTTTATAAACCCAAGAACTTAAACAAAGCGACTATGAAAAGCGAGCAAAAGTCTGAATAGCAGTAAAACTATTTATGTTATTGTCTTGAATAAATCAATTGTCTGAAGATGATGAGCAGATAATATTTTATTTAAATCGAGCTTCTTGGGGTTTCTGTTCTCGAACAAATAAATCCAAATTGCAAAACCAGAAACAAGAAAATAAAATATAACCATCAATATATCATAGATAATTTTATCATTTGTAGTTAATATTTATTTTTTCTTCTATTAAATAAATACTCAATCCATTCATGGCAAGGTAGTGCAAACTATTTGGACTATCAAAAACAGTTTTTCCACCATTTCTTTTAATGATTACATCATACATTTTATTATCATTATTATTACCGTATAACTCAACTGATTGCTTATTGCTCCACAAAGCAACATAGATTAACTGCTTACTATCAGAACTAAAGACAAGAGAACCGGCGCCTATTCCACTATATTCCGTCCCTTTTTTTTCATCCAAGACGACAAACCACTTATTTCCTAAGCTAGCAGCATATGCTACATGTTTACTGTCTGGACTGAAAATTAGATCTTCAATATTATCATAATCTTTAAGCATTTTTTCATCAAAGACCACACATTCTTTTCCATCTACATTGGCTATATAAGCTGTATGTTTGCTATCAGAACTGAAGATAAGGGAGTTCGAATCTATAAATTCATAGTTTTTACCTCGTTTGCCGTCTTTAATACTAAACCATTTATAGCCTTTCAATGCCCATTTTTGGCCTATCATTGCTATATGTTTACTATCAGGACTAAATAGTGGGTTATCTGGAATATTATCACAATCAATTTGCTTTGTTTCATCTAGCATTACCAATGATTTTTGATTGGATTCAGCAACATAAGCAAGGTGCTTACCATCAGGACTAAAACAAGGAGTGAGGATGTTATCAAATTTTTTCATCTCAGTGCTATCAACGACCACAAAAGCATCATTATCCATATATGCAATGTAGGATAAATGTTTGCTATCAGGGCTAAAGGTTAAGTCTACACTTGATAAGCTATCATATTTCGTTTCCACCTCTCCGTCTAAAACCACAAACCATTTCTTGTTTGATCTAGCTATGTATGCAATTCGCTTACTATCTGGACTGAAGGTAACAGTATTAGAATACACGTAATTGAAAACCCTTTCTTCTTTACCATTAATAACAACAAACCATTTGCCTCTTTCGCCAACTGTATAGGCAAGACGTTGACCATCTGGACTAAAAATAGGTTGTATTACCCATTGAGAAGAACTGTACTTTTTATCCTCTTTTCCATCTGTTACCACAAATCGTTGTTTTTTATCATAGGCAACATAGCTAAAGTGTTTGCTGTCAGAACTAAAAACTGGCCAACTTGAAATTGATGTGTATTCTTTGCCCTTTTTACCATCAATAACTACAAACTCTTTATTTTGTGATTTGCAACAGTAAGCTATATGTCTATTGTCAGGACTTACACGAAATGTTTTTTTTTCAAACGAGGCTAAGTCGATTTCTGTAATAAATTTTTCAGAAATCTGTGTATTAACTATGTTTTCTTGAGCAAATACGGATATGAAACTTGTCAAAAAAATAACTAATATTAATTTTATGATATTTGTCATTATCGAAATTCCTTTTCGTATTTTAAAATGAGAAATGTTTAATAGCTGTTTTTCAGTTAAGCTACTTCCCAGAACTGTAACAACTAACTGAAAGATGCTATTCCATTATTAGCTAATATAGTGATTTCATATTATTTCTTTTCGAACAAGTTGATGTCTCGGCGATTACAAATAAATTATTTTTTTGAATATTCTTTAATCAGTTTGGCAATTTCTTTTTCCCCGTTTAATTCGGCTATATCAAGCGCAGTCTTTAAATAATTATTTTTTAGATTGATATTAGCTTTATGCGCTAATAAAAGCTTCACAATTTCTAAAGAACCATCTCTCACTGCTTTCATTAATGGTGTAAATCCTGATGGTAATATTCTGTAATTTTGTTTCGCACCTTTAGCTAATAAAAATTGTACTATTTTAATATGTTTTGCTTGGATAGCAAAATAAAGCGCAGTAGCCTCATCCGTTTTAGCCTCAAGATCAGCTCCATTTAAAACAAGTATTTTTACAATATCAAAATAACCTAAACTACAGGCAGCCATAAGTGAAGTTGTACCATTGGTCCTCTTAACATTTACATCAGCTCCATTATCTACAAGTATTTTCACAATCCTTGTATACCCTTTTGCTGCAGTTTGAGTAAGTGCAGTTCCACCATATTTATCCTTTATACTAATGTTTGCACCTTTTTTAATCAGCCACTTAATAATATCTTCCTTTCCATATTCTGCTGCCAACGAAAGTGCTGTTGTGCCCCATGGGGTTGTTTCATTTATTTTCGCTCCTTTTGCCACCAAGGTTTGAACAATTTCCAGAGTACCATAAGCGGAGGCTTTCATTAACACCGTCAATCCTTTTTCATTTTTGGAATTTGGTGATATTCCATTTTTTAATAATGTTTTTACCGTTCCAATATCCTTATCAAGGATTGCTTTTTCTATTTTATCAAAACTTGAAACTTGAGAATATGAATTAGTACTTGTTAAAAGGATTGATAAAATCAGCAATTTATATAGTGAATGAATTGATTTGGTCATTTTATACCTCTATAATTGTTCACATATATTGCAATGGTTTTCGTTATTTGAAATAAGATTAAGTGCTATCTCTTTCAATCAAATTCTTTAATAATACTTAAAAAAAATATAAACGCTACATTCTAAATTATCGATTAATCATTCTATATTTTGTCCCTCGTATAAGATAAATACCATCGGAGATTAGTTTTAATCCACCACCCTTTATTTCAAGATCATTCCGAATTTTTGTCCATTTTTTATCATTTGCTCTTATTTCACCTGTTATTACAGCATTCATAGGTTCAATAGTTTTGGCCGGACTGCTTACCTTGCCAGTATTATCATCAACTATAAATTGAACAATAATTCCCCCGACACCTAAAAATCCAGAATCTTTTTGTACAAAGATTGAGGGATAGTAAAGAGTTGTAATTAATAATTTGGGCTCATTTAACAATTCTGAAAAGGTTTTTCCACCTGATAAGTTCAAATTTGTGATGGTTTCATTATTTACCTTAATTTTTCCTCGTTTTAATCTAACATAATCAGTAAAATCGGGTGCTATATTATCAGGATATAAATTTAATACATAATAAGAATTATCTTTCTTTTGATCAATTATTTCATTATCCGTTCTGATAGTCGCTTGAAACAAATTTGTAGCAAGTCTATTCATTAGCATATTCTTATATGCTGCATCAAAGAATTTATATACACCCTGACATTGTGAACCTAAAGTACAATTTATTTCCAAAACGCATTCTTCTTCATTACCTTTAACTTGCTTTGGTGCCTGCCATAACCAATAAGTGCTATCTTTTTCCACAATATTAACATTAATTGTGTCCTCAATAATATTTTCTGATTTCAATTTGTCATTTATTTCGTTTCCAACTGCGATATCATTTAACGAAAAGGAATTCAAAAATTTGCTTATTATTTTGTCATATCCTTCCGTTGATGGAAGGGTAACCTGTAGACCGTAAAGCCGATTATTTATTAAGATTAATCTTCCACCAATAATATTATCATCATCATTTACAGATAACAATATATCGCGACAATACTTTCCATTAAAACTGCTGTCCTTCATACTTAAGACTTTGGCATTTCCTTGCTTAATCATATAATTACAAGAATTGTCATAAAAATGTGTCATATCTTGTGAAGAAAGAGGATTAAAAGTATAATCTGTATAAATTAAATAATAAATAATCTCTTCATCGAGACTATCAGCTTTGGATAATACATGAATAAAAGCTTTCCCCTTGGGTTGGAGACTGACTTCATAATCTTTTTTTTCTGGATATCCAGGAAATGCAATGCTGAAAGATCCATTATCAAATGTGTAAACATTCCAAGTTTGCGATTGGATAAAATTTGATAACAAAAAGATATAACAAATTATATATATAATATTTCTCATATTTATATTTTTAATATTGATTTTTTCTATTTCACTAACTTTGAGTTTCACTTTTATTGTCAGGCTTTACTTTGCTTTTTGTATTTTTAAATTTTCTAATTTCTCTAATGCTTTACTTTTCTCAAATACCAAGTCATCATCAACCTCTTTTGCTTCCAACAATTTTTTATAAATATAATATTTTATTTTTCTCACAGACATATTTGAAATATTAGCCAATTCTTCAATATTTATCTCTGCATCTTCTGGTAAATCCATTATGCGTTTCTTTTCTTTTTCATCTTTTTCAGCTAAATAAAGAAATATAAATAGCACTATTATACTTATTATCAGTCTAGGCACTATAAGAAGTGGAATTATATTTCTGGTCAAAGAACCTGAAATAATCATAATAAATACTAACAAAATGAAAGAGAACCAAACTGCGGTGGTTTCATTCGTTTTAAATATTTTTACAAATATTGTATCAAAAATAAGAAACCAGACTGTTATACCTAATACTAAAATTAGAATTGAAAGAATAAATAAAATCATGAATTCTACTCTACTCTCAAATAAAAAATATTTGAAGGATTTATTGTTTTACAATTAGGATAAAGAATCTACTTTCGAACTTCCCGTTCTTGGCTATTTTTCTCATTGGAATTTTCATCAACATAAATCAAAACTACACCTAAAATTCCTGTAATAATTCCTATCAGTGCTGCGGTTTTTAATATATCTTGTTCAAGTGTAGTAGACTGAAAATTTGAAAAATATTTCATAAAGTTTACAGCTATTGACGAAAAACCGATGTATTTAACCTGTGGGGAAAATGCTCCAATTATAACTATAACACTAATCAATGTGAAAAGTGAGATACCAGAAGGATCACCTATTATGCAAATACCGGAAACTAAGATTAGTACTCTTCCTATTAACTTTAATCCCCCTTCATTAAGCAACTTTACTTTTTCATTTGAAACAGTTGCTTCATGTTCGTTCTTAATAATTTCAGATTCAATCTTATTTATGCCTCCTCGCTCCTTAATTATTTCATTTGCTACTTCAATTGCTAATGGAGTGTATTCGTTCTGTTTTTTATTTACGATTTCTATCAGTTCTTTATCCGGTAACTTACTGATTGCGTTTTTAATACTTTCTTTTTTTACTTCCATTACAGTAGGTTCCTCCCGAATTACTCCTAGATTGCATATTTGATAACTTCCTTCAAATAAATTTATTGCTATTGAAAGGCTTTGACGACTATTTTATATAATGTATAACTAATAAAGACTTTTTTAATATATTAAATTTCACATTTATACCGTCAAGCCAGTTATAAATATTGTTATCGGGAATTAGTTTTAACTAATGACTAGTCCTTGAATAATTAACTGCTAGTCTAAGTGATAATTCATTCATCCGAAGTTCTGATTCAAATTTATAAGCCATCCCGTTTGTTGTCTCGTCTATAAAATGCTTAAACAAATCTTTCTGTTTGCGGTACTTTATTGCATACTTTTTTTCAAAGGTTCCATCTTTTTGAGGATAATACTCTATTACTGGGCCTATATAATTAACAACTCCTGGATCTGTATAATAAATATGATAATCTATGTAATTTAAATTGATTGTCATTCCATCTCCTTTATGTAATAGCTTTTCATCTTCTCCATTCATTGCACTCCACTTTGTCGAAATAGTTGAGAGCTTATATCCGGGAGTTGCATAGGCAAATAAAAAGCAAGCAATCGTTGTGTCTACGACTGGTAACATTTGAACAATGTTACTAACATTCATTGGTGCATATAAAGATTCGGCTTTTGAAAATACTGAGAGTGCTTTATCATAATATCGATCCATTGCTAACAGCACAGCTAGATTGTTCAACAAAATTGGATTTGAATTATTTTCGCCTCCTGCTGAGATAATTTTGTTTTTTGCCTCCTGATATTTCCCCTGGGATATTAAATAAAAACTTTCATTTATAGTCTTTTCTTTAGCTTGGTCATCAGGATTATCTGATTTAGCGCAACCTGATAAATACATACTAAAAATAATTAGTACTATATAAGCAATTCCATATTTAATTGATTGATGTTTCATTAAAGATTTAAATAAAATTTTATTTTAATTAAAAAGAGTAATAATTATAAATTACATTGTCTATTGCCTTACACACCCATTAAACCTAAGACTGAATTCATCAACATGACTTGGGTTGGAAACAGCGACAACCTTTGCACCTTTAAATCAAAATGATCAGATTCCACCTTGGTTAACATATTTCTATTTTCATCTAAAATCTGTACTCTGAGAAAAAACTCACCATCTCCAATCCAGTCATAGTATAAATAGTACTTTCTTCCGGCCTCCGCATTAAATTCAAGATTTACATCGTACATTTGAGGATTGTCTTCTGCTTCACCTAAATGTGCTAATAATGCTAGCCAGGTAAACATAAAAGTTGTTTTTCGGTAGGCACTTCTGACTCCGTCGAAGCTACAAGAAGTGTCGCTCTGATTGTAAGGTGAATTTAGCAATTCATTATTTTATCAGCAAGAAAAAAAAATAAAATTTAATCCATTTATTCAAATGTAGGCTTCATTTATTTAATAATAAAAATTGATCGCGAAATAACAATTTGTAACATAGATCACAACAAAAACCGTATAAATATTAGACTGTTGTAATATCTAGCTTTCACCTTGGGCGCCGTTTTTTACTGCTAATCAGCCTTTCTTATTATTGATCCCAAACGCACATAAAGAGAAGGAAGTTTCTACCCACCCTACTATTCGAAATCAGGTTGAGAAATCGGAATTAAAATTTTTTATTAGTAAATAAAAAAGTTCGCCAACAGGGATGTTAGAAGTCTTACCCGATTAAGTTAAAAGGGAATGAATAAAAAGTATCCGGGTATAAAATTCAGAGAGGTTCTAATTCTAATAAGGGCTAAATAAAAAAGCCCTGAAAATCAGGGCTTAGGTGTTGCTCCGCAGACAGGACTCGAACCTGTAACCCTCCGGTTAACAGCCGGATGCTCCA
>CAZQQD010000114.1:0-8363 GCA_964595355.1 uncultured Ignavibacteriaceae bacterium
ATGACGGGGATACCCTTTTAACAACCGGTATGCCTATTGATCATATGTATTGCTTCCTGGAAGGCAAAATGAACTTTTATATGAACGTAAACGGGCAATTGGTTTATTACCATAGTGTTGAAAATAATGATCTTACCGGAGGAGTGACAGGAGTATTACCATATTCGAGACTTAAGAAATCACCAGGCAATTCATATGCAGTAGGAAGAGTTCGTATAATAAAACTTCATAAAAAATATTTTCAGGAGCTTGAAAAACTTAATCCTGATTTAATACAACGCCTGATAGGCTATATGACTGAAAGGGCACGTGTTTTTGCAACTACACAAATGCAACAGGAAAAAGTTAGTGCTCTCGGCAAACTTGCTGCCGGAATTGCACACGAAATGAACAATCCCGCTGCTGCCATTAGCAGAATATCCGAAGAGCTGGATAAGAGGTTAAAATTAAATTTTGAACTCACTGAAGAATTATTAAAATATAATATTGCTCCCCAACTTATCGGGAACATTAGGCAATTAGCAAAAAATAAAGGAAATAATCGTACGGTAAAGACAAAATTAACCCCTCTGCAGCGTATTCAAAATGAAGATAAACTGAACGATTGGTTGAATGAAAAAGGAATTAACAGCAGTAATGAAATAGCAGAAACTTTTGCTGAGGCCGGTATTTTGCCGGATGATCTTGAAAAAATTATACAGGATGTTCCCACCGAAGCTCTTCAAAATATTCTTGACTGGTTAGAAAATTTGCTAAGCTCAGAGTTGATAATAAAAGATCTCGATAATGCCTCCGATCGAATTACCATGCTGGTGGGTGCTATTAAATCTCATGTTAGAATGGATAGGTCGGGAGATCTGCAAAGAACGAATATTCACGAGGACCTGGAAAATAGCCTGATACTTCTTGGATATAAAATCCGCGATAAAAATATACAGCTTAAAAAAAATTTCTGTGATGATATGACTGACGTTGATGCCTACATTGGAGAGTTAAACCAGGTTTGGACAAATTTAATTGATAATGCCATTTATGCAGTTCCACAAAATGGTGAAATTAATATTGAAACTGAGTGTGATAAAAAAAATATAACCGTAAAAATTACAGACAATGGTACAGGTATCCCTAAAGAAATTTTATCCAGAATATTTGATCCTTTTTTCACTACAAAGAACGTAGGTGAAGGCACTGGTATAGGGCTTGATATTGTAAAGAATGTAATTAACCGTCATAAGGGAGATATAAAAGTAAATTCCATACCGGGTAAAACTGAATTTATTATCAGTATACCGGTTTCTCAACATTTATCAAAAAAAGAATCGAAAGATGAAACTTCCATTCATTCTAATAACTGATGATGACAGTCAGGTATTAAGAGCTATACAGCGGGACGTTCGGAATAAATTTCGTGAGGATTACAAAATACTTGCGATTGAATCTGCTGTTGAAACGCTTGAAGCAGTTAAGGAATTAAAGTCAAAAAATGAAACAGTAGCACTTTTTATTTCCGAT
Source organism: uncultured Ignavibacteriaceae bacterium (assembly GCA_964595355.1). GTDB lineage: Bacteria > Bacteroidota > Ignavibacteria > Ignavibacteriales > Ignavibacteriaceae > JAKAGZ01. Next base: position 1,513 of record CAZQQD010000114.1, read on the forward strand.
CAGCGGATGCCAGAAATGGAGGGCACCGCACTTTTAGAAAAAGCAAAAGATTTCTTTCCTGATGCAAAAAAAGTATTGTTGACTGCCTACTCCGACATTGAAGCTGCAATAAAAGCTATTAACACCTTAAGGTTAGATTATTACCTTCTCAAACCATGGAGTCCTCCTGAAGAAAAACTCTATCCTGTAATAACCGATCTGCTTGAAGATTGGCAGAACAGCTTTACCCCCGAATTTGAAGGAATAAAAATTATTGGCTATCAATGGTCTCCTCTGTCTCATAAAATAAAAGATTTTTTGACCGGCAATTTAATTCCGTATAAATGGATTGATGTGGAATTAAATAAAGAAGCCGAAGAATTAATGAATACACATAAAATAAAATCAGATAAATTACCGGCTGTTATATTTGAAGACGGTACTTTGTTAAAAAATCCGACTGATACTGAAATTGGGGAAAAAGTCGGACTGAAATCGACAGCATCACAGGAACTTTATGATGTAGTAATTATCGGTGCAGGACCGGCGGGTTTAGCGGCTGCAGTTTACGGCGGCACTGAAGGATTAAAAACTCTCATGATAGAAAAGAAGGCGCCCGGTGGTCAGGCCGGCACTAGCTCTAGAATTGAAAATTATCTTGGATTTCCATCCGGACTTTCAGGCTCAGATCTTACCCGAAGAGCTTTGACACAGGCACAAAGATTCGGAGTCGAGCTACTTTCACCCTGCCAGGTTGTTGATATAAAAACAAAGGACAATTATAAAATTTTATCTCTGTCAAACGGACCTGAAATAAAAGCGCACACCGTTGTAATATCTACAGGTGTCGACTACAGAACCCTGGATGTTAAAGGTATTAAGGAACTTACAGGAGCCGGAGTGTACTATGGATCGGCAACAGCCGAAGTACATTCCTGTAAGGGTAAAAATGTTTTTATTGTCGGAGGAGGCAACTCGGCAGGCCAGGCAGCGATGTATCTTTCAGGATTTGCTAAAAACGTTTTTATAGTAATCAGAAGAGACTCTCTCAATGCAACAATGTCACACTACCTCATTGACCAGATTAACTTAACAAATAATATAACTGTCATTACTAATTCTGTAATTTCTGAAGCAATAGGAAAAAACAAGCTTGAATGTATAACTATAAAGAATAATGTTACAGATGAACAGAAAACCGAACAGGCAGGCGCACTGTTTATCTTTATCGGTGCCAGACCGGTTACAGACTGGATAAAGTTAAATATTTATAAAGATGCCAAGGGCTTTATTGAAACAGGAAGAGATCTATTTAAATTTGAAACTTTTAAAAAAGTATGGAAGCTTGATCGCGATCCTTACCTCCTTGAAACCTGTATACCGGGAATTTTCTGCGCTGGTGACGTCAGAGCGGGTGCTATGAACCGTGTTGCTTCTGCAGTGGGCGAAGGCGCAATGGCTATAAAGCTTATCCATGAGTATTTGGAAGGAATCTAGCTGATAAAATGTTTTTCGTTTTTTAAAATGGAATCAAAAAAATATTGAGGTAAAAATGCACAGATATCTTGTAATTTCTCCACATACTGCGGAAGACTGTAAAATGGCAATTAAAGAATTTAGAAAGTATAATGCAGGTTTCCTTACACATTTTGAATGGGGATGTTTAGATGATGATCATACGGCTTATGCAATAATAGAAGCTGAAAGTCACGAAAATGCTAAAATGTCCGTCCCAACTATCTTCAGGGAAAAATCCAGGGTTATATTGCTTACCTATTTTGATCCGGCTTCAGAGGAAGATAAGCTTCATAAATAAAGCATAATGATAAATATGCAGTTTTATTTATCACACAATTCTAAATCATTAGCATTTGGGAGAATAGGAACTTGTTATAATTTTTATAAAATTATACAAGCCTAAAGTTATCTTTTTATAACAAACAAAAAATTAAAGTTTAAAAATGCACGATCGCGTAGCAGGTCAAAAGAATTTAATTCTTGAAGACCTGGATTCAGAATCATTTGCTGAAAAAATTAAAAGTGATAAAAATGCAGTAATCATAGATGTCAGGACCCCAATGGAATATGACGAAGGACATCTTGCCGACTCGCTGTTAATTGATATAAGCAATCCTTCATTCACAAACGAGATTGAAAAACTGGATAAGTCAAAAAGCTATTACATCTACTGCAAAAGCGGAAACCGAAGCTGGCATGCAGGCAATTACATGCTTAAACAAGGATTTCAATCAGTAGCCCATTTATCGCCGGGGATTATAGGCTGGAACGGGCCAATTGAGAAATAACTAACTGATTTAAAAGATAAAGCAGTCTTCTTCCCTTCGATATCTAATGTATATATACACTGTTTCCGTTTGTGTGAACTATATATTTTTGTAATTCAAAATCAACTGCCCGGCCTGAATTATGTTTATCCAGGTAATTTTCCAGCTCAATAAAGAACCACTGTTTGGAAAGTTTATTTTCAACTGCAAATTCCATTAACCAATCAATTTGATGAACGTTTAAAATATTATTCGTAAAGGCTAATTTAATTCCATCCTTTAAGAACGATTCAGCAATTTCAAAACTTGAGAATTGCGGGACTTCTGCTTTTATAAATTCATTATTTATAAAATCACTTATAGCTGCTTCAATAAAAGCATTATTGAAACCTAATATACTACCGATTTTTTTTAATGAAGTTCTTTCGTTCTCAGTTATGTGTTTCTCCCTGCCGGCCAGTATCAAAAGCCCCCTGAAGTAGTTGCTCGTGTCTAAAGGATTGATCGTCATAGTACACTCCACATTTAATTGAATTAGCGAAAAAAGAATTTATTCAATAAAAATAGTAGAGCTACAAGACCATAAGCACCTGTCTTAATATATATTTTAGGAATGCTGCATTAAGTAAAGAATAGCTTTTTTACAAAACTAACTTTATTTGGTTCCATAATTAATTGGAGAAAAATTTTACCCCTATGAGCGTTTGGAATTACTTTCATTAACTAACAAAGTGGCAGAAAATTTAATGTTATTATATTTTTTTGACTATTTTAGTGGTAACAGATCAAACATAATGAGGAAATATGCGCACAATTTACCTGAGGAAAGAAGATAAAAACGGCATCAGAAAAGTTTTGCTGGATATGCCGTACCTGTCATCTCACAAGTTGATAAGGTTTCCAAAGTATAAATTCGAAGATGGATTGTATTTGCTTAACAAGACAAAGAAAGCAAATGAAGTAGAAAAATATAACCTGACAAAAGATAAAATTAAGAAAGAAGACGAGAACTTTTATTACTTCAGGTTCCCCTTCAAGCCCGATGAAGTTGAAGATTATGCAAACTGATAAATTAAAGTCTCTCATTTAAAATGAGAGACTTTAATTTATTCACACTACCAGCCCCTTCTTCCGCCGCCGCCACGACTACCGCCGCGTCCACCTCCTCTGAAGTTGCCACCTCTTCCCCCGCCACCTGACCTTCTGTTATCATTTTTAGGACGGGCTTCATTAACTACTAATTTATTACCCTTTACTTCCTTTGTATTAAGCTCATTCATCGCTTTTTGAGCTTCACTTACTCCAGGCATTTCAACAAAACCAAATCCTTTTGATGCTCCTGAAAATATATCACGTATTACTTTTACGCTTTTTACCTGTCCGAACTCAGAGAATAAACCTTGTAAATCATCATCGGTTACATCCTTTGACAAGTTACCTACATAAATGTTCATATGTACTTTTCCTTTGAATTATTAAAAAATTATGAATATTCAGAATACTTTAGGGTATTACCAATGAAGTAAACTGGGAGTATGGCAATATACAACAAAACATTTCGTAAACAAACAGCAAAATGCGAGTTAAAACAAAAGCCTGTATCGTTGAAGCTATAAGGCTTAAACTTAAAGATTTTGAATTTTTCAGGCCGATTCCGGTTGTTGTGTTTTTACTCCTTTAATTAAAAGCCAAAGCATTATTGAAATTTCTCCTAAAATCCAGAATGGTAAAGCAAATTTTGAAACAATATTGGTATAGCCTGGAAAAAGCAGAGATGTAAAAGATGGTATGATATAGGCTATACCGTTTAGAATCAGAAATACTCCCAATATACGGGGAATAAATCCAGACTTATAAACCAGATAACCGAATGGTAAAAGCCAGAGTCCCCAGAACGTTTCTAATACAAGTGAACCATAGTCGTTAATTTTAAAAAACAACATTGCCAAGTCCTGTCTCTGGCTAACGCCGAATGTTTTCAACACTTCGCCTTTTAAAATCATAAGAGAAGCGATATTTAATGCTTCCATAAAAAATACAGTTGGAATTTGCACAAGAACCAATGCAACCAAAATTTTAGCCTGACGCTCATTCACCTGCTTGAACAACCGGTATAAAACTAATGCTATAAAAACCCAGAGAGTGCTGGATATAATATCATTAATAATACCCGTTCTAAATAAAAACTCATTGGCAAGAATTTTATTGGCAGTGGCAGCAGCATCACCCGGCGCAATAGTTTGTGATGGAATATAAAACACCCCGTAGAGTCCTGTCAATACCCAGATAAGGTATAGCAGTCCGGCAAGTCTTGCAGTTTTTTTAATCGAATTCATTTTTTCCCTTTTTTATTGTTTGAAGCACTAACGATCTATTAATTTAGCCTGCGCTGTACTTTCAATTCCAAACAGGTCGTAAGGTTTCTCTTTAAAATTATTACTAAATAAAAATGCTGTAAGAAAAATGTAAACGATAAAACCCAAAACAATAAGCAACTGAACTATTGACGTCTTTTGAATTTCCTGTCTTGATTTAACATCACAAACTTCACCCGGACAGTATTGGACTTTTTCTTTATAAAACATTGAATAAAATTTACAGCCGAGACAGATGCCGAACGCTGTTTCAAAGAATAAGAATATCAGACAGATAAAACAGATGAGACCCGTTATCGGGCTGTATGCGTTCATTATGACAAGATGGATGAAAATAGTAGATGCCAGTGCTACGCCGATAATCCATGCAACCTTTTTCTGTTTGGCTCCAACGTATTCAGGGACCTGGTTTCTGACAATCAAACGACCTATAATTAAAGAAGGTGAAAATCCTGGATTTATAAAAACTCGTATTAAAATATCTGTCAGGAATATTGTCGTAGCATACTTAAGCATTAAAAAATCTCCTTTCATAAGTACGATAAGTATTGAGATAAACATCATCAAAAAGAGTATCCCCGCTGCTGCTCTTATTTCCCTTTCATTTAAAACCGGGATGCTATATCCTTCAACGGTTTCTCCGAATCTTATTACTTTATTCATTTTGTATTGAACCTCATAGAATGATTTAACTGCTGTAAGATTATGCAAATGAATAAAGAATATAAATGGGTTGGCTACATACGGCTGGTTGCAGTAAACAAACTGCATAGCTATGTCTACGAATTTTCTGTGTAAAAGGGCAGGAAGTAATTATATTATGGAAAGAAAACATAGTACTTTTACAATAACTTAGAAACGATAAGAAATAAAAGTAACTCGTGTAAACAAAGTGATTTTCCGGCCTAAAATAAATTCCGTGAAAAAATTATGCGGAAATAGAAATTGAATCGTGAACAATGGGAATACTGAATGTCTGTAAACAATAGCCAGAAAAATATGTTTGAGTCCCGACAGGTCGGGACGAGTTATTTTTCTGTAAGTAATGTTAGCATAATTTTAGGAATTTATTTTTAGCCTTGAGTTTTTGGTACTTTTGGGTCAAGCCAAAAGTACATGAAGAATAATTTTGGCTATTCAATGAAATCAAAAATAGAAATAAAAAACCTCAAATTTTATTTATGGGCTGGTGCCGGTTATTATATACTTGCTCTCATTATTAACACGACAAGTTACCCCGCCCCGTTTCTGCTGTGGGTTATAAATGAAATCTGGAAGGCGTCTTACATCCTGGTTGTTATTTATTTTTTCTTCGAGTTCATAATTCCAAACCTTAGCAGGAAGAAAATTTTCAGATCAATTGCAATTATAGTTGGTCAAATTGCATTATTTTCTTTTGGACTCTATTTCTGGCTGCTTCTTGGAGAGCTGTTTCATATTTATACTGATTTTATCCATTATCCTACCTGCGCAAAGGGAGTAGCGGATCAGATGGGATCGAGTATATTTGCAATATTTGTTTTCGGAATTTCGAGGCTTTTTTATAATAATTTTAAATTAAAACAGGCGGCACAGCAACTGCGGATTGAAAAGCAGGAAGCGGAGCTAAATTATCTTAAGTCACAAACCAACCCACATTTTTTGTTTAACACTTTAAACAATATATATTCACTGGCGAGGGATAAATCAGACCTGGCGCCGGAATCGATTATGCGACTGTCGAAAATCCTGCGCTTTATGCTATATGAAACGGGCGGAGAGTATATTGCAATAGAAAAGGAATTGAAAATTATTAGTGATTATATTGCACTCGAGAAATTGCGCTACGACGAATCCCTGCACATCAATTTTAACTATGACGTTGAAGATATGAAACAGGCAATTCCCCCGCTCCTGCTCGTTCCATTAGTGGAAAATGCATTCAAGCACGGCGCTTCAGAAACGAGAAGCCGCCCTTTTGTAGATATTCATCTTTCTGTTAAGAACAGGCAGTTATTACTCCATGTAAAAAATTCTATTGAAGGATTACACGAAGATGAAAAAGTAAAAGAAAATATCGGACTTTCAAACCTGAGACGCCAACTTGAATTGCTCTATACAGATTACGATCTTTCGGTTCAGCAGGGTGAATTTGAGTTTACAGCCACCTTAAAAATAAATCTTGCGAGTCATGTCTAAAATAAAATGTATTATAATAGAAGATGAGCCGTTA
>CAZQQD010000115.1:0-8301 GCA_964595355.1 uncultured Ignavibacteriaceae bacterium
TGATTAACTTCTTTTTGTCTCCCACTTTTTTATCGTATTCATTCCAAAATATTTCGAACGATATATTATTCTTATCATTCTTTACATTCTTATCATTCTTGTTTGTGTCCACTGGTTGTTCACTTGCTGTCCATTGGTTGTTCACTTGCTGTTCACTTTGTTGTTCAACATTATTTTCATTTTGGTAGTTTACCCAGTTTTTAATCGAAATTATGCGGAATTTATTAGTAGTTTGTTGTTCAATTTGTTGTTCGTTTTGGAACATTTTTAGTATTCTCTCAACCATAGATTCTGAAATTCCTGTTTCTTGTGATAATTGTTTTCTCCCTGTTAAAAGTTGACCTTCATTAATTAACATAATTTTATCGTTAAACATAAATTCTTTACTCTTATGATTAGCTTTGAGCAATAAGTGTACCCACAAATGGACATATTCAGATTTTTTATAATATGCTTTATCCTTAATTCGCCTATGAAGTTTTATCCAGCCGGAACTTGACATTAAATACCTTTTACAAAAAGAAAGATAATAGTGAAATTTTTTTAATTAATATTCAACATTGTTTCATAAATCTTATAAAATAAATATTTTTCTTCCGGCTTAAAATCGGATTTAGTCCTCATGCGGAAATCTAAAAGCTGTCTGCTAATATTTATATTGCGAGCAATAACAGACTTTTTAACACCGAAATCTTTATTCAACTTAGTTATGTCTTTAATAATGTCCATAATCTCATTTGTTGTTACATGTAAGTTAATGAATTACTTTCATATTGTCAAGTATAGCAAATACATACTTATTAGTCAAGGGAAATTATTGTTCATTTTTGTGGTATATCAAAAAATGTATCTCTGATTCGCATTATATCAGTTACCCATAATTCTGATTTATTAAAAGTCAATAATAATTTATCGTTTTCGTCTTTTAACGCAAGAGCAAGTGAAAAAATTGGACGTAATGCTTCTCTTAATTTATTAACTTTCGGAAGCAAAGCGTCTAATTCTTGTTCTTTCGCTTTCAAATATTTAATGATATCATTTTTTCTGTCTATATCTTTTCTAACTCTCATAATTTCATTTTCATCTAAAGTTTCATCAATCTCTTTCATGCGGATATTCACTAACTTTAATTCAGCTTTCGCTTGAGATAAATTAGCGTTTAACTTTTCGATGTTCCTTATCTCCTTAATCCTTTCGGATGAATAAGCTCCTTTCCCCATACCTTTTAATTTAGCATTTATTTGAGTTAGTTTGTCTTGTATCTCAAGCCTTTCCGAAATTATTCCCGATATTTTAGTTTGTAATTCCATTTTTTTTGAGTCTAATTCTAAATATTCATTATCGTTTGACATGATAATATCCTTATTATTTCATAAAAATTAGTTATTAGTCAAGAACTATTTGTTTGCTTCAAAGAATGCTTTTGCGAAGCCGGGCGGTGTTAGTGCCCTAAACGCTGCGTCTTTATTATTTTGTGTTTCACAATATGCTAAAAATTCGCTATATTGCGGTATAAGTTTGGCATGTGTAGTATAATGACCAAAAGCCAAAGAAACGGTTTTCCTGTTCGGTCTTACATATAACCCGGGAATCGGTTCTAAGTCTGAATAGTTCTTAAACAATTTGATAGGTGGGTTAAAGTTTCCCCACAGATTAGTACGTTTAGTCCAAGCGTCTCCAAACTCATAAGGCTGAAAAGAAAATTTTGGTTTGCCTAAAAACGAACTTAATTTGCCGGATGGATTTTCAAGTGCCCAAAATTTAGGCTCGCAAATTCTAACAATATTCAAACAGGCATTAACAATCTTCATAGCTCCGTCTAAATCTCGTCTTGAGTTATTTTTTAATATAGTAAATTCCGTACAAGGCGGGGCAGCAAGAACACCATAAACATTATTTGTAAAAATTAATTTTGGATTAGTCCCGTCATTGCTTCTAAATGCAATGTATCCTGTCCCGTAATCAAATTTTGTTACATCCCAATACGGCAGCGTAATATTATGAACAATATAACCGGCTTCTTTATAAAACTTTTCCCAACTACCGGAACCCCCGCATAAACTTAAAATTATCTTTTCTGAATTATCCAAAACGTTTACTCCTTTTTTAGTCAAGAGAATTAAATTATTTTTCAGCTTCATAACTCTTCAAACTTTGTGTATAATCAATGTAAAATTCATTATGATCAAGTATCTTCTCTAATTGGTCTTCCGCTTCTTTGGTTTTTATTACAACATGGGCAACTATTGGAATAAATTGTTTTTCTGCACTTAAATTATCTGCAATATCACTACATGTTTCTATAATAACCAGTTCTCTTTTATCTTTCTCGTTTAACTGTGCATTCTCATGCTTTAGCATTTCAATTTCTTTTTGTTGTTCGCTAAGCTCTCTTCTTGCATTATAAAGGTTTTCTTCTAAGTCGGCAATTTCCGGCATGGCAGGTTTTTCAAGTTGGTTGCTAATATCGGTAGCAATATTATATAAGTTACCAAATGACACGAATAAATCGTCTGGTGATGCTTTTATATCTTTGTATGCTATCATATATTTATGTGCTATCTCAAGAATTTCTTTTTTCATTATTTGCTCCTTTTATTGCGTTTATGATTAAAAATCGCTATATTTGTTTAATAATTCTTCTAATTTTTCAATTTCACCTTTTGATAAATGTTTTGTTTTTATCATTTTGCAAGTGAGCTTAATTATTTGTTTATCTACCTTGATTCTTTGTTTCGCTTTTTGCATATGGCTGACATAAAAATCATAATCTGTTCTTAGAATTGACATTATCCTCTCTTTTAGTTATTTGACGTATTGTCTGAGAGTTAATACCCTGTTAGGCGAACAAAAAACTTGGACGCCGTTAAAATTAAACCTGCATTCCTTCTGGGTATTTTGTTGTTAATGGTCTGTAATTCTCATCTGCCGTTTTACCACATTGCTTACATTTCATTGTTGGGATAACATTTTGGTGGAAGTTAGCATCATCATAACCACTTCCTCTTTCTGTGTATCCGCAATGTTCACACTCATAAATTGCGTAAAAGTCTCTACGACTTTGTGATTCAATAGTTTTAATTTTCATACCATCTCCGTTTTTGCCGCCTAACAAGCAAACCAACGTTTACTCTAGGCTTTAATTAAATTAATCATTTAATCTTTCTTAAAAATTTTATAACTATTGCACAATTAAAAACGTATACAGGTGTTAAGCCTGTCTTTACCCAAAAATCTGTAAGTGCTTCCGATTGATTCCCGGCGGCAACTGTTAATGTTGTTTTAGAATGTTGTTGATAAATTGTTATCTCATATTCATTCATGGTTAGGCTCCTTGCATCCATCATCTTCGATAACCGGCGGATTATTAAATGCATTAACTATGTCCTGAAATACCGGGTGCAAATTGCTTTCTGTTTTTGGAAGGAAATTATCTTTCATCTCCTTTGCCATTTCCCAAAAATCATTTTCAGGAAGATTAAACTTCTTGCAAAGGCTTTGAACTTCTTCCCAAGACAGATTTGTTATCCCGGCAACAAGCATTTGCCAAAAAGCATTGGGATATGTGCATGTTGCGAATTTGCGATCTTTGCCTATCATTTTGTAGTCTCCTTTTAGTTTAATAAAAATCTTTGGTGCTAAAATGCACAGCAGCGTTTATATTTTTTACCACTACCACACGGGCAAGATTCATTTCTTCCAATTTTATTATGTTCCATAGACTTCCAATCTGATGAATCAATTCTATGCACTGCTTTACTCCCATAAGTTTCTATACTCTGTCCACCAAAACCGAAATTAAATCTTGGGATATTTCTATAGAGCATTAAATAGGGAATTATCGGGAACATTGGTAAACCGTCTGGTATATCATCTAGCATATCATCAATGATAACGTAATCGGTATTTCGTTCTCTTTCCCCGTAATTGTCAATAGTTTCGTTAGTCATTTTATTACCTATGTTTAATAATTAATAATCAGCTTTCACACAAAGACCAAAGCTCCCTTACGACTAAAATCAATGTGAATATGACCGTTTATCAGAATCTCAATCCGGTCATTCCATCTTAATTCGCTTCCTTTACGTTCCTGCTCGTCAATGACCTTATATCTACTTGGATTCATTCCTGATATTTCTTTTAATGTGTATCTCATTTTGTGCCCCTTAACGTTTATCAAGAAATTCTTGAATTAATTTTGTTACTGTCTCATTCATAGAGACGCCTAATTTAACGCATTTTAGTTTGAAATCTCTGAATAATTTTATTGGGAATGAGAAACTTGCTGTTTTCTTTTCACTCATTTTTAGCTCCTTTATAAGGTTAATTAATCGTCTGATATAAACATATAAAAATATGTTTATATTGTCAAGTAAATAATGAAATAAAATATAAAAAAGTACGAATGTTGCGAAAACAAAGTAAAAATGCAGAAAATAATTATTGCAAGTGAATAGGAAATTGCGTATTTTGTAAGAAAATTAAGGCAAGATTACGCCATGATAGAGTTATTAGAAGAACAACTTGCAGAATACCAGACATATTATAATCTGCTAGAACTGGCATGTTGTGAATTAATGAAAAAAGGCGAAGATTTTGATGAATATGCAAAGAGAGCTGCTAGTTATAAAATAATGATTGAAGTCCTCAAAAAGGAAATAGACAGTTTTTTTATAATTAACACCTCCAATCCCGGAACGGGTGATGCAATATGAAATACACACTAAAAGAATTAAACGAAAAGAACCTATTGCCGGTTACTGTCTATGAATTTAACAGAGACTTATCTGTTAGTGAACCTGAATATAGCTTCATAATCTTCGGTCAACAATATATCATCAAATCAGCCATACTAAACGAATTTCAAATCATTAACCTAAACTAACCCATCTATGGCAAAGCAAAAAACAAATACTAAAAAGAAACCGGGAAGACCGCCTAAACCAGTAGTAAAGCGAATTGAAGAAAAACACTTTAGTTTAGAGACTATTGAGAAGCTTGCCATGTATGGACTAAATGACGTTGAATTAGGGGACATGTTGGGGGTTAATGAATGTACTATCAATCGTTGGAAGAAAGACCCATTATTTTTGCAAGCCCTAAAAAAGGGAAAGCTTGTCGCAGACTTAGAAATTGAAAAAAGTCTATATGAAAGAGCCAAAGGTTATGAACACGAAGATACATATTTCGCAACCTTTCAAGGTACTGTTATATCAGAGACCTATACCAAACATTACCCACCCGATACCGCAGCAGCTTTTATTTGGTTAAAGAATAGACGTCCTGCTCTATGGAGAGACAGGCAAGAAGTAGTTTATCCCGAAGGTGTAAAAATAATTAGAGATACTATCCCTAAAAAGCTAAAAGAGAAAACAGATGCAAAGTGAAATTAAGACTGATGAATTGGTCTTAGAGTCCTTTTGGGATTTTTGGGAAGCTTGCTATGATCCCTACTTCACTCACTTTGTTTGTAAAGGAGGCAGAAACTCTGCTAAATCAACTACTATATCCCAAAGACAGGATTTCGATATAATTGACAATCCGATAAATGTTTTAGTAATAAGGAAGATTGAAAAGGATATTTACAATACTGTTTATCAACAACTAAAAAAATCTATTAACTTAATGGGCTTGCAAGATGAGTTTGAATATTATAAAAGTCCTATGAGAATAGTTTATAAAGCTCGTGGAAATGGCTTTTTATTTCGAGGTGCAGACAATCCCGGAAGTTTCAAGTCTATTACTTCAAGTGATTTTCCAATTACTCAAATATGGTTTGAGGAAGCCGACCAGTTTAGAACCGAAGATGAGCTCCAAATTATCATTGATTCTATCCTTAGAGAAAAGCTCCCAAATGATATGACATACAAGTTTTTTTATTCTTACAACCCACCACCACGCAAAGCGCATTGGCTGAATAAAAAATATGAATCACGAATACTCCCATCAAATACTTACGTCCATCACTCATACTATTACAATAATCCTTTTTTGGCTGAACAAACAATACAGGAAATTGAAAGAGTTAAAAAGCAAAATTTGAAAAAATATGAATGGATGTATCTTGGTAAAGCAACCGGTGGCGGAATAGTGCCTTTTGAAAATCTTGTTTTCAGGAAGATTACAGACGAAGAAATAAAGACATTCGATAACATCCGGCAAGGGATTGACTGGGGATATGCAGTTGACCCTTTCTGTTTTTTACGAATGAATTTTGACAAGACGAGAAGAAAGCTATATATTTATGATGAAATTTACGGCGTGAAGCTAAGTAATAGATATGTAGCTTCGAAAATGATTGAAAAGAAATATAATTTCGTTAATACTATCGCAGACAGTGCCGAACCTAAGAGTATTGCAGAAATGCGGGAATTAGGTATCAAGATAACCGGCGCAAAGAAAGGTGAAGGTTCAGTTGAGTATGGGGAAAAATGGCTTGATGATTTAGACGAAATAGTTATTGACCCTGAACGATGCCCGAACGCAGCGCGGGAGTTTGAAAACATAGATTATCAAATTGATAAAGATGGTAATCAAAAGGCTAAATTAGAAGATAAAGACAATCATTCCATCGACACGGCACGTTATGGTTGTGAAAATGACATGCGAAAAAACACAATAGAATTTTTCTAAGAGGTAAATAAATGTACTACACCGGAACAGATCACGCAAAAGTAGCAGTCGAACTCGGAAGAGTATTAGCCGATTCAAACCTTATCACTGCAATTATACAGAGATGGGAAAGCACGGATGAATATGATGCAATGATTGATGGAGAGAATTATTATAACGTTAAGCACGATATCACTAAGAAGGATTTCACAACTGTAAACGTTTACAATGATAAAACTGAATCATGGACTACCATTACAAATAAAAATGCCAATACCGGAATAAATGTAAATCCGTTCTTACGTTATCTGAACCGACAGAAAGCTAATTACATAGCCGGAAAGAAAATACAATTTACCGTTATGGATTCAGAAACAAATCCAAAAGCGAAAGCTCTCGAAGATTCCATAAACAAAGAACTGAATGATTACTTTGAATCAACTGCTTATGATTTGGTTTTACACGCAAGTAACAAAGGGCGTGAATATCTGTTACCTTTTATCACAGAAAACGGAACGTTTGATTACAGATTAGCCAATGCACAAAACGTAATATTAGACATAGACAACGCGACAGGCAAGCTTCTTTCATTCATGAGATATTATAACGAAGATTATCTTTCCGAAAGTCCGACAGAAGACACAGAGCAAACAATAACGCAAATCAGGAAAGTTGAGATTTGGGACGATAAAACTGTAAGGTTTTACAGGCAAACACAACCGGGCGGAACTTATGTATTTGAAGATGAAAGACCACATTTCACTTATCAAAAAATAATAAATAATAAAGTTGATTCGGTTTCTTCCGCAACATGGGGAAGACCGCCAATAGTTATTCTGAATAATAATTCAGAATGGCAAAGTGATTTATTGCCTATTCGTACTTTGATTGATGCTTATGACGCTGTTTCAACAGGTTACTTTCAGGATGTTGATACAATACAATCCGTTTTATATCATATAAATGATTTCGGCGGTACTGACCCTACGGTAATCCCAACGATGATAAAATTACACAGAGTATTAAACACAACCGGACCCGATGGCAAGTTTGAACCGATACAGATTGACATCCCATATGACGCAAAAGAAAAGATTCTTGATAAACTTGAAAAGAATATCTTCCGATTTGGCGAAGGTGTAAATATGACGAAGGTAAGCGAAATGGCAGGAAGTCTTCCTATTGTAGCCATTGAGACAATACACAGCGATTTATATCTGAAAGCGAATAACACAATCAGTCAATTAAAACTTGCCCTGAAAGATTTCATTTGGTTCCTAATTTATTACATGGAAAACAAAAAGAGTCCGGGCAATGTGAATCCTGCTAATGTGCAAAAATTAGCCGATACCGTTTCGGCAGTTATCAAAGTATCAAAGATAAACAATGATACAGAATTAACGAACCGAGTAATTAGCGAAGTTGGAGCGGGCTTATTAAGCAAGAAAGGCGCAATGAATCTATTGCCTGATATACAGGATGTTGAAAAGAATCTTGCGGAAATTGAAGAGGAACAAAACGTAGATATGAATAAAGTCGATGTAGTACCACCTACTCTGACAGATACCAACCAACAAACAGGTGTATGATGGAATCTATAATTAAAAAGATGATGATTGATGCCATGCATAAAGAATTTAATAAATTGTTGGCAAAAATATATTTATTTGATTTAGAAAAATGGAAAAA
>CAZQQD010000116.1:0-2762 GCA_964595355.1 uncultured Ignavibacteriaceae bacterium
AGGAAGTTTCAGATTATGCAAATCAAATTATGGGAATGAAGCTTGTAACTCACCAGACCGGACCAGAAGGTAAGGTTGTAAAGCGTTTACTGATCGAGCAGGGTGTAAATATCGAAAGAGAGCTTTATGTCGGAATTACTCTTGACAGGGCGATCTCAAAAAACGTTTTAATGGTGTCTACTGAAGGTGGAATGGAGATCGAAAAAATTGCTGCAGAGTCTCCCGAAAAAATCATTAAAGAAACAATAGACCCTGAAGTTGGATTGCAACCCTACCAGGCTCGTAAACTTGCTTTTGCTCTCGGACTTGAGGGCATTCAGCATAAAAATGCAGTGAAGTTTCTGGCCGGGCTTTATAAGGCATATGAAAAATCAGATTGTTCATTAGCAGAGATAAATCCTTTAGTGGTCACTAAAGAAGGAAATGTAATGGCACTGGATGCAAAAATGAATTTTGATGATAATGCTTTGTTCAGGCATCCGGATATACTTGAATACAGGGACCTTGACGAAGAAGATCCACTTGAGATCGAAGCCTCAAAGTATAATTTGAACTATATAAAACTTGATGGAAATGTCGGTTGTATGGTCAATGGTGCCGGACTTGCAATGGCAACTATGGATATAATAAAACTGGCGGGTGGTGAACCGGCAAACTTCCTTGATGTTGGAGGCGGAGCCAATAAAACTACTGTCGCTAACGGATTTAAAATTATCCTGTCCGATCCAAACGTTAAAGCTATTTTAATAAATATATTTGGCGGGATCGTAAGATGCGACCGTGTAGCTCAAGGTGTGATTGATGCTGCAAAGGAAATGGACATTCATGTTCCTATTGTTGTCAGACTTGAAGGGACAAATGCAAAAGAAGCTGGTACATTACTTTCAGATTCAGGTCTTAATTTTGAAGTAGCAACCAGCTTAAAAGATGCTGCTGAAAAAGTGACAGCAGTTTTGAATAAATAATAAATAGTTTAATAATGAACTTATTAAAGCTATGTTCTTAAAGTGAACATGGCTTTTTTATTTGTGGAACCGAAACTTCAAAAAAACTGAGCAAATAAACAAGTTGATTTTCGAATTTAATAATAATACATTTTTCAAGGGATTTTTCAATATAACTGAGGAGTAGAAAATTAATGTCTTACCCTAATTCAGATTCTAGCAGTGATGATAATTTTGATGAAAAGGAAAAGGACATTGATAAAGAGATTGATAATTGCAGGAAAATGCTCGATGAAGGGGGCATCTATCAATCCATAGATACCGTTGAAGAAATTATTCAGCTTTGTATTGAAAACGAACGTTACTCATCGGGGCTGGATATTCTTAACAGGCTTCTGGAAATCTCACCTTATAGCTCTGAATATTGGATGAAAAAAGGAATGCTATTAAATGGCCTTTGCCAGTTTGAAGAGGCACTTGAAGCGTTCGATAAATCTCTATCCTTAAATCCTGGAGACACAGATGCTTATATTGAAAAAGCTGTTGCTGAGGAAAACATTGGAGAGATTTCTTCGGCAATAAAATCCCTTGAGAAAGCCATTGAAATAGACAACCAGAATTCAGATGCTTTTTTCAGTATGGGTGTTTTGCTTCAGAAACTGAATAAGTACAAAGAAGCAATTAATTATTTATTAAATGCAATTGAATTAGACCCGGAGTTTGAAGAAGCATACTACGAGTTGGGGTATTCTTATGAAAATAATAATAAGCTTGACGAAGCACTAAAAAGTTACGATAAATTTCTTGAGTTTCAGCCATACAATGCAAACGGTTGGTATAATAGAGGAGTAGTATTGGCAAAGATGAATAAGCTTGAAAAAGCGATTGATAGCTATGACCTGGCGATAGCGGTGAAACCGGAATTTGCAAGTGCCTTGTTCAATAGGGGTAATGCTTTTGCCGATCTTGGCAGGCTTCAGCAGGCTCTTGAAAGTTTTAAAGAATCATTTTCAATTGATAGTAATGATGAAACATCCTGTTATAATATTGCAAACATTTATGAGGAACTTGGGGAAATTAATACTGCAATAAAATACTATTCCGAGTCAATAAAAATTAATGAACGTTATTACGAAGCTTATCTTGCAAGAGGTTATTGTTATGATTCGATAGGGAAGTATTATTTAGCACTCAAAGATTTTAATAGTGCAATTTCACTTTCTAATGATAATGCTGATGCATGGTATGCCAAGGCAGATCTCGAATATTCGCTTGGTAAGCTTCAGGAGGCAGCTGTTAGCTATAAGGCCGCATTAAAAATTATTCCTGATAGTTATGACATCTGGCATAATCTGGCTCAAACCTGTTTTGAAATGGCTGACTGGCTGGATGCCCTGGAAGGCTATGATAACTGTATAAGAATTAATTCATTGGACGCTTCTTCGTTTTATGAGAAAGCTAAAATAAATTTTATACTTAAGAGAACTAAAGAAGCAGTAGAATGTCTAAAATCCGCATTCCGCATTGATCCACGGTTTAAAAATGAATTTGAAAAGGAATATCCTGATATAAAATCTTCTAAGCTATTTAAGAAATTAATGGGCGGGCTTTGATAATTTAAATATCATTCCGATTTGAATAAGAAATCATTTTCCTTAAATTTAATGGGAGTGAGATTTTTGGTTGCGGAAAAAAGAACTTCCTTTTTGCTTTTAAACCTGAAATGATTTTTATGTATACCTTTCCAACGTCTCACTTCTTATGACTGACAGTTTTTATTTTTGATTTTTTTATTCTTATGAAAGACCTTACACATGT
>CAZQQD010000116.1:2862-8171 GCA_964595355.1 uncultured Ignavibacteriaceae bacterium
AGCAGAATCATTGAAGAATTATTTTAGTGAAAAAATAAAATTTGATTCTATCCAAACAAAAGAACTTTTCCCTCCAGATCTTGTCGAAATATTTCAGAGTTCAAAATTAATAATAAATGCAACTCCTGTTGGAATGTTTCCAGAGAAAGATGATTCTATAACCAACCTTGGTGAATCATTTAAAAAAGGACAGATAGTTTTTGATGTTGTTTACAATCCTGTAAAAACAAAATTCTTAAAACTTGCACAAAAACAGGGAGCAGAGGTTCTGGACGGACTGAGCATGCTTATTTATCAGGCGGCTAAATCATTTGAGCTCTGGACAGGTGAGGAAATGCCCCAGGAACAGGTTAGAAATTCAATTAAATATTATATTGAAAACTAGTTCTCTGGTTTCAGGTGAGTAACAATTTCTTTAAGTCTTTTTGAAGCCTCAGTT
Source organism: uncultured Ignavibacteriaceae bacterium (assembly GCA_964595355.1). Taxonomy (GTDB): domain Bacteria; phylum Bacteroidota; class Ignavibacteria; order Ignavibacteriales; family Ignavibacteriaceae; genus JAKAGZ01. The sequence goes on from CAZQQD010000116.1 coordinate 3,302, forward strand.
ATATTTTCCATCGAAGTAGCATAAGAAATTCGCAAGAAGCCCTCAGCTCCAAAACCGCTGCCAGGTACAGCTGCAATTTTAGCTTCTGTTAAAAGAAACATTGCAAAGTCTACAGAATTATTGACTTTGAGCTTATTGTTTTTTTTGCCAAAAAAAGCTGAAATGTTAGGGAATAAAAAGAAAGCTCCTTCTGGCTTATAGCAGGTAATTCCATCAATTGACATAAGCTGATCATACAAAAAATCTCTACGCCTTTTATACTCTGAAATCATTTCAGATATTGTTGATTGAGACCCTACAAGCGCTTCAATTGTTGCAAATTGTGAAATTGAAGAAGGGTGTGAGGTTGAATGACTTTGTATCTTATTCATTGCCGCAATAACATCTTTCGGACCGGCAGCGTAACCAATTCTCCATCCTGTCATTGAATAAGATTTTGAAACTCCGTTAACTACTATGGTTCTCTTTTTTATTTCGGGATTCAGTGATGCAAAACTGACAATTTTAAAATTATCATAAACTAATTTTTCATAAATCTCATCTGTAATGATATAGAAATTATGTTTGAGACAAACTGCTGCTATGTCTTCAAGTTCCTTCTTTGAATAAGCGGAACCGGTGGGGTTAGAAGGATTACAAAGTATCAGTGCTTTAGTTTTAGATGTAACTGCTTTTTCGAGTTGTTCCGGTGTGATTCTGAAACCGTTTTTCTCATCTGCTTTTATAAATACGGGATTACCCTCGGACATGCTAACCATATCCGGGTATGAAACCCAGTAGGGGGCCGGTATAATTACTTCATCACCTTTATTTATTATTGCAAAAAGTGCATTGAACACACCTTGTTTTGCTCCGTTTGTAACAATTATTTCATTAACATCGTATTCAAGGTTATTTTCCCTTTTAAATTTTTCTGCAATTGCTTTTCTTAACTCAACTGTGCCTGCAATTGCTGTATACTTTGTGTGATTATCGTCTATGCCTGTTTTAGCGGCGTCTTTTACATTTAGTGGAGTGGGGAAGTCAGGTTCACCGACACTGAAATCGAGAACGTTTATCCCTTCAGCTAACATTCTTTTTGCTTCAGTAGCTACCTCCATTGTAGGAGAAACTTTTATTTTGCTTATTCGTTCTGCTAACAAGGCAAACTCCTTAATACTTTAGTAAATATTAATTCTGAGAGTAATATTTGTTCTTGAGTATGGCTACTGAAGACTGTAAAAAATCCTACAAATAAATTGTGATAAATATACTATTAGTATAAATAAGTGTAAAGAAGCGAAAGTTGGGTATTAATAAGTCAGCGTATAGAAAGTACTACCATTCTAAAATATTCTGGAATGATTGAAACTTTAATCAGCTAAATCTAAAATTTGATAAATACTATTTTTTTAGTCTTACTGGTCCCGCCTTGGTAACTTCAGCAGAAGATCCCTTCTCAAACAACTTGAAATTTTCAATGAAACGGGCTGCCAATGCATCATATTTTTTCCAGTATTCATCTTTGTTGCCCCACGAATTTGAAGGTTCGAGAACATCCTCAGGAACCTCAGGGCAGGAAAGAGGAACCTCAAAACCGAATAGTTTGTCTTTCCTGTATTTTACTTTGTCAAGTTTACCTTCAAGAGCAGCATTTAAAAGATTTCTTGTGTGCCGAATACTTATACGTTTGCCAACACCGAACCTTCCTCCTATCCAGCCAGTATTGACCAGCCATACGTTTGTTTTATGTTTTAGCATCCTTTCTTTTAGCATTGCCGCATATTCAAAAGGGTGCCTTACCATGAAAGGTGCACCAAAACAAGCGCTGAATGTTATTTGCGGTTCAATTCCTAAACCGATTTCAGTACCGGCTATTTTGGAAGTGTACCCGCTAATGAAATGATACTGTGCCTGTTCAGGATTCAACCTGGCAATAGGAGGCATAACCCCCGAAGCATCGCAAGTGAGGAAAATCACATTTTTAGGATGGCTGTGAACATATCCATCTGGTACAATATTAGGAATGAATTCCAGGGGATATGATGCGCGTGTATTTTCAGTTACTGAATCATCTTCTAGATCTATATTCCTTGAAACAGGATCATAAACTACATTTTCAAGTATTGTTCCATATCTTTTTGTGGTTGCATAAATTTCGGGTTCGTGTTCTGCTGAAAGTCTTATGACTTTTGCATAACACCCGCCTTCAAAATTGAAGACACCTTTTCCACTCCAGCCGTGTTCATCATCGCCAATCAAACGGCGTTTCGGATCGGCGGATAATGTAGTTTTTCCCGTGCCGCTTAATCCAAAAAAGAGTGCTACATCTCCATCGTTGCCAACATTTGCCGAGCAGTGCATCGGCAGAACATCTTTAAAAGTGAGGAGGAAATTAAGAACTGTAAATATTGACTTCTTAATTTCCCCGCCGTAAAGAGAATTGGCAATTATGGCCGTGCGTGTTTCAAAATTCAGAATAATTCCAGTATCTGTCCGGGTTCCATCAATTTTAGGATCGACCTTAAAATTGGGAACAGTAATTACTGTAAAATCCGGTACAAATTTTTTCAGTTCATCTTTGTCATCCGTTGTTATAAACATATTTCTTGCGAAGAGGCTGTGCCATGCTTTTTCTGTAATAATTCTAATTGGCATCCTGTATTCTGGGTCTGCTCCGGCGTAGCAATCCTGCACAAAGAATTCTTCCCCCTGTGCATAAGCCTGCACTCGTGTCATTAAGGCATTAAACTTTTCAGGGCTAAACGGTCGGTTATAAACGCCCCACCAGATTTTATTTTCAGTTCCTTCTTCTTTTACGACAAATTTATCAGCCGCTGCTCTTGCAGTGTGTTTGCCGGTATTTACTACTACTGGTCCTCCATTTGAAACTTTACCTTCATTTCTGAAAACTATTTCTTCGTATAATGCTGCGTCAGGTAGATTCCAGTAAACCTGATCGAGCTGAACAAGTCCGTGATTATCCAGTTTAAAATCAGCAGCTAATTCTTTCGCCTGCTTTGTTGCGGGGGTATTAAATTCCAGATATTTCATGACCAGTCCCTCACTAATTTTCTGTCACCAATATAAAGTTCATTCGGTGAATTAGGATCGAGAGCCCATTTAATTCTTTCAATTCCTTCAGTGATATCTTTCACGGCTCCGCAGTAACTTAATCTCAAATATCCTTCCAGGCCAAATTCTTTTCCGGGTACAGTAAGTACCTGAACTTTGTCGATCAGTAATTCTGAAAGTTTATTCGATTTTTTTTCATAATAGCTAAAATCAGCGAAGCAGTAGAATGTACCGTCAGGTTTTGTGACTTTGACTCCTTCAAATGAATTAAGCAAGTCGATCATAATATTTCTGTTGTTCTCGAGAGTTACACGCAAACTTTCAACTCCGGATTGAATTCCGTTCAAAGCACCGACTGCGGCTTTTTGCAGAAGCACTGACGGACCGGATGTCTGGTGTCCCTGAATGTTTGTCATTGCTTCAATAAGTTTCTTATTAGCTACTGCCCAACCAATTCTGAAACCAGTCATTGCATATTGTTTTGAAACTCCGTTTACAACAATAAGTTTCGAATTTTCATCCAGTTTTTTTGCATACCTGTAACAATTGATTGGTTTCTTCCCGTCGAAGATCAGTCTGTGATAAATATCATCCATTATTAAATAGATGTCTTTCTTTTCACAAAATTCGACTATATCTGCTATAAATTCTTCCGGATACATTGCACCGGTAGGATTGTTCGGACTATTTATTATCACAGCTTTTGTATATGAAGAGACACGTTGTTCTACATCCTGAATTCGCGGATAAAAGGTTCCGTCTTCCGGCAAAACAGGAACTCCAATAGCTCCACAAAGCTTTGCCATTTCCGGATAGCTCACCCAAAAGGGAGCGGGGTAAAGCACCTCTTCCTGCGGATTTAATATTGCCTGTAGTGCAACCATAATTGCCTGCTTTGCACCGCCGGAAGCAATAACATTTTCCGGAACAACTTTTCTACCGTAAAATTCTTCCGTGTATCTGATGATAGCTTTCTTGAGTGCAGGGATACCGTCAGCAGGGGCATAGCGAACTTCGCCTGTGTTCATATGTCCCGTTGTTGCAAGAATGGCGTCAAGCGGAACCTGGCTTTTCGGTTCACCTCCGCCTAGATGAATTACAGGATCACCTTTTTCTCTCAGAATTGCAGCTTTCTCATTCAATTTTAAAGTGGGCGAGGCACTAATTGATTTTGCTATTTGACTAAGACTCATATTTCCCCCTTCCCGTGGAAGTATTATTTAATTAAATTTACTTATGAAAGTTATTCTTACTTAGTGTTATAAGCAAGACACTCTTTACATTTTAGAATGGACTTTTTTTTCTACAGGGGACTTAATTAATGAAGTTTCATTATTCTTTCTCCACTCAAAAATCAAGGAAAGATATTTTTTGGCGTTTTCAGCACTAAAATCAATGTTCCCGTTCGGCATAATTTCATTTAAGATATCAAGTTTGTCTCTGCCTGCCCAAAGCATAAACGGTTTTTGAAATTCTTTTAGTTTATTGTCGGTTTCATTTGTAGTTGATGTGGTTATATTTTCAATTTTGCCGTCAGAGATTTTAAAGATCATTGAATATTTTGCTTCATTTATTCCAATTGATTTGAGAATATCATTTCTCAAACTCACGACGGAATATGCACTACCATTGCTTTCTGAGATATCACTTATTGTTATGTTACTGCTTAAAACGCTGTCGTATTCAAAATAGCCTTTTATTTGATCCTTACCTTTTAATTTATTTAGTACGGATAATTCTATAGAAGCATCATTACTAAAAAGAGATAAGAGTTTACTTACGTTGTGAGCATTAAATGCAGTTTCATATTCCTGAA
>CAZQQD010000117.1:0-8148 GCA_964595355.1 uncultured Ignavibacteriaceae bacterium
GAAATTATCCGGCTAATGCCCAGGCTCTTGAAGACTCACTTCTGCTTTTTATTCCAAAAGAAGAGTTTACTGGGCTGATCACGAAAAATCCCTCAATTGCATTTAAAATGCTAGCTGGTTTTGCAAAACGGATGAGAAACATGACAGATAAGATGGAAGAAATTACAACAAAAGAGGTTTCAAATCGTCTTGCCAGGTATATTCTTGAAGAAATAAAAAAGAATGATTCAATAAAATTAAAAGAACCTTTTCTGCGGCTTACCATTTCAAAATCTACCGTCGCGACTTACCTTGGTACTATCACCGAGACACTTTCCCGTACTTTCAAGAAATTTCAGGATGAACACATAATAGTCGTAAATGGAAGGAAAATCTTTATAAAAGACCTCCAAAAGTTGAAACAACTTGCGAAGTAGGATTTCTTCGTAAATAGTTTGTTCTGCTCTCGAACGTTATTTCTATAAAAGCCCCCCTTTAATCAGATAAATTTCTCCGATTAATCTGCTGTTTTCTGACTTAAGTCAAGGTTCATCAGTTACTCCATTTTTAGCTTTGATATAGTTAATTGGAAATGTTTCGTAGCCAGATATCACCAAAGCTGCTAGAATGAGTTAAAGGAGTAACAATGAAAAAAGTAATGAACCTTCAATCGTTTTCAATAATAATATTGTTGTCAATATCAGCCTTTATATTTGTGGTAATAGCTCAGGGTTGTGAGGACAATAATAAAACCCAAGGTTATGAGTATGCAAAGCTGACCCATGCACCTGAAGTTCCTGACCCTATATTGAGATCTCATCCAACAAAGGTAATTGTAAATCTTACGGCAGAACAAGTAGTAGGGCGTCTCGCAGATGGAGTGCAGTATCCGTTCTGGACTTTCGGTGGAAGGGTTCCCGGAAAATTTATTCGCGTAAAGGAAGGGGACCTTGTGGAATTTCATCTTCATAACAGTCCAACCAGTACAATGCCCCATAGTATAGATTTGCATGCAGTGCTTGGACCCGGAGGCGGGGCTCTTGCATCAGAAACTCTGCCCGGTCATACGTCTGTATTTTCATTCAGGACGATGCACGCCGGCTTGTATGTATATCACTGCGCAACCCAGCCGGTACCCTTGCATATCGCAAATGGCATGTATGGTTTAATATTAGTCGAGCCAAAGGACGGTCTCCCTCCGGCTGATAAAGAATTCTATGTTATGCAGAGTGAATTTTATACGGCCGGTAATTATGGTAATTCTGGGTTGCAGCAGTTTTCGATGCAAAAGGCACTCGATGAAAATCCTACTTACGTGGTTTTTAACGGTTCGGTTGGTTCACTCACCGGCAACAATGCTTTACGTGCTAAAGTAGGTGAAAAGGTTAGGCTTTACGTGGGTAATATCGGTCCTAATAAGATATCATCTTTTCATATAATAGGAGAGATATTCGATAAAGTTTATGCTTACGGTGGAAAACTTGTAACACAGAAGAATGTGCAGACAGTATTAATTCCTGCTGGTGGTGCAGCAATAGTTGAATTTACAGTAAAAGTTGCGGGAACATTTCTTTTGGTAGATCATTCAATTTTCCGCGCATTTAACAAAGGTGCTCTCGGAATGCTTAAGGTTTCGGGTGAAAAGAACACCGATATTTTTTCAGGAAAACAAGCGGATGAACTTTTTACAGGTTCTCAGCAGGAAGCCAATAGCGGGCCTATTGATGAAGACAACAGCATTTCACAGAATGAAATCAAAACTCCTGAATTTGATGAAAATAATATTCAGTCTATAATTGAAAAAGGACACGAAGTTTTCTCGCGGACATGTATTGCTTGTCACCAGGTAAATGCACAGGGTTTGCCGGGTATTTTCCCTCCATTAGCTGGTTCTGATTTTCTGAATGCAGATAAAGAAAGAGCAATTGGTATCGTTCTTCAAGGCAAGAAGGGGCCGGTTACTGTTAACGGAAAATCGTTTAATAATATTATGCCGCCTCAGAATTTATCGGACCAGGAAATTGCTGCTGTGCTGACTTACGTTTATAACTCTTTCGGCAACTCAAAAAAAGTTGTTAAACCTGAAGAAGTTGCTAAGGTAAGGAATAAATAATGAAAAGGATGTTTTTAATAGCGTTTGTTTTAGGGTTGGCATTCTCAGCCAACCAGTCACCGGCACAAAATAAAAAAATATTAGAGACCAAAATGATTTTGATTAAAGGAGGCTATTATACACCGCTTTATAAAAAAAAGGGAGGTTCGAAAAGTGAATGTATAAAACCATTTTACTTTGATGTGCATGCAGTTACCAATGAACAATTTCTGAAGTTTGTCAAAGCAAATCCTGAATGGCGCCGCTCTAAAGTCAGCCGGATTTTTGCAGATAGAAATTATCTCAAAGACTGGCGTGATGATTTGATTCCCGGTGATAAAGTTAATCCACTTTCTCCTGTCGTAAATGTTTCCTGGTTTGCGGCCAATGCTTATTGCAAGTGGGTTGGCAAAAGATTACCAACTGTGGCCGAATGGGAACTTGTATCTTCGGGAAATTTTCTGACAGGGAGTAAATCAGTTATTAATACCAATGATAAACTTATAAAATGGTATTCCCGTGGATTGCCGGATCAGGTAAACAGCATAATGTCAACAGGCAGGAATAAATACGGAGTATATGATATGTTCGGCCTTATAAGGGAATGGACTTACGATTTCAGCAATATGAACATTAATGGAGTTGCTATCTGTGGAGCCGGTTCATCAGGTGCTACGGATCTTACAAATTACCCCGCTTTCCTTAGGTATGGTTTTAGGAGCAGTCTGAAAGCGAGTTCAACACTTCCGAATCTCGGTTTCAGATGTGCCAGGGATTTTAATTAAAATTAACATTGAAGGAGTCAATAATGAAGAAAAGCTTTTTTATTTGTTGTGCAGCTCTGCTTTTTCTTGGAAGCTATTTTACAATAGTTAAAAAGCCTGTCACAGTTTATAGCAATAATAAGACCACTTCATCAATAACGGAAGAAAAAACAACTCCTGATGGAATAACAATACCTGACAGCAATGACTGCTGCAAGACTATCAAGGCAGGCAGATACTCAAGCGAGTCTATTTATCAATTAAACTCAGAGTGGCGTGATCAGGATAACAGGAAGATTGATCTCGCCAAATTTGAAAATAAGAATGTGATACTTGCGATGTTTTATGCTTCGTGTCGGTCTGCATGTCCTGTAATTGTAAATGATATGAAAATTATTGAATCTGCAATTCCTGCCAATAAAATAAATAATTACAGGTTTGTCCTCGTCACAATAGATCCATCCAGAGATAAACCATCTGTGCTGAAAGAATATGCAGTTGCTAAAAATCTTGATAACCAAAAGTGGAGTTTACTGAAAGGAAGCAAGAACGATATAATGCAATTAGCTATGATGCTGGGATTCAAATATTCAAAAAATGCAGATGGAAGCTTTACCCATAGCAGCCTTATATCCTTTTTGAATAAAAAGGGTGAAATAAAATATCAAAGTGAAGGGCTTGTATTGGATAAGAGTTCTGTTTCAGATGCAATTGCTGCAATTAATAAAAACTAAAATATAGGGGTACAGAATGTTAGAAACAAAATTAAAATCGCTGGATGTAAGACCAATAGTACCAAAAGAAAAACATCCCGCAATATTTGCGATGTTTAATTCATTGCTGCAAGGCGAAAAAATGCTGCTGATAAATGATCACGATCCAAAACCGCTTTATTACCAGATGCAGGCAGAAAACAACGGTCAGTTCGAATGGGAATATATCAAGCAAGGTCCGGAAGTATGGAAAGTAAATATTAAAAAAGTATAAACGGAGACTAAAATGATTACTGAAAAAATAATTGAACTTGATGTAAGGCCTATTCTTGCCTCGGGTAAAGATCCGATTATGGATATAATGGGAAAAGTAAAAGGCCTGAATAATGACGAAACTCTGATGATAATAAATACCTTTGAACCAATTCCGCTTTATTCTGTGCTTGGTAAAAAGGGGTTTGGACACGAGACGATAAATGAAAACGGTACCTGGAAAATTTATTTTTTCAAAGATGATGTTGCAGATTCCACGGACACGCCATCAAACAACAAACCGGAGTTTAATGAAAAGGTTTTTGAACTCGACGTAAGAGGAATGGAGCCTCCGGAACCGATGGTTAAAATACTGGAAACTCTTCCGAAGCTGAATGATAATACAGTTCTTCTCGTTCATCATCACCGCGAACCGCTGATGCTTTACGACAAACTCGCTGAACGCGGTTACCAGGCCGTAACAAATAAAATTGAAGAAGATTATTATAAAGTAGTCATAACAAAAATTAAAGAAGAAAAATAAAATGCAGCCCGCACAGGTAGCCGGAAAAATGTCGCCTTCATATAAAATGGTGCGCAAATATTTTATTGCTTCCATTTTTGAATTTGTTCTTCTGACTTTTATGATGTTTATTAATGCTGATTCCATAAAAGGATTTCATTTCCAGTCCAAACTTCTCGGCTTAACTCATATTGCAACTCTCGGCTGGATTACAATGATAATTTTCGGAGCGATGTTTCAGCTTGTTCCGGTTGTGCTGCAGGTAAAACTCTTCAGCGAAAAACTTGCAGAGGCGCAGTTCTGGATTTTTCTGTTCGGTCTTACAGGGATGGTTTTATTTTTTTTTAAGTTCGACACTTTTTTTCTTGCCATTTTTGCTTCCCTGGTTTCTCTTGCAATGCTGATTTTTATTTTCAACATAACTATGTCGATTATAAAAGTAAAAGAATGGAATATAACCGGCACATATATAGCTGCGGCGCTTGTATATCTTTTCTTTACTGTTGTAGCGGGAATAATGATGGCAATAAATCTTTACCATCCTTATTTCAAAACTAATCATCTTGAGTATTTAAAACTTCACGCGCACCTTGCTTTTATCGGTTGGGTTTCAATGGTCATAATGGGAGTAAGTTATAAACTTATTCCGATGTTTTCTTTATCTCACGGATTTTCACTAAAGCCGGCAAAGTGGACATTCGGTTTTATCAATGCGGGATTAATTTTGATGACTGTGGAATATCATTTACCGGAAAGAACAATTATGCTTCCCATCGCGACCCTTTTAATTGCCGTCGGAAATATAATTTTTCTTTACCAGGTTTACCTGATAATGAAAAGCCGCGTAAGAAAAATACTTGATGTCGGCCTAACCTATACGATGGTGTCTTTTGGGATGATGTTTATCGCAACTGCTCTGGGTGTATTCCTGGTATTTGAGAATTTTCTGAAACCTGAATATTTATCAAAACTAGTTTTGGTATACGGCTATTTAATTCTTTTCGGCTACTTTTCTCTTATTATAGTTGGACAAATGTACAAGATCGTTCCGTTTCTTGTCTGGTTTCACAAGTTCAGCGCAAAAGTTGGGCTCGAACCAGTGCCAATGTTGAAGGATATGTTCAATGAAAATTATGCAAAAGTAGAATTTGTAGTTATGAATTTAGCGCTAACCGGAACGGTTGCAGCTATAGCTTTCGAAAACCGGGTAGCGATGTACATATCCACCGGACTAATGTTTTTAAGTTCGTTGATATTCATGAAAAATATGTTTTCAATCTTTTTAACAAAGGGTATTAAAAATGCTGACTGAAGAAAATGTTATGAACACTTTAAGATCAGTAATCGATCCTGAAATTGGTTTAAATATTGTCGATCTCGGGTTGGTTTATGACATCATAATTGAAGAGGCAATGATTACTGTAACAATGACTTTAACAACACCTGGCTGTCCGATGCACAGCAGTATAACAGGTTGGGTAGAAAACCAGGTTAAATCGCTGGAACCCGGTTATGAAGTTTTTGTAAATCTTGTCTGGGAGCCGGCATGGACACCGGAGAAAATGAGCGACGAGGCAAAACAATCTTTGGGCCAGTAATAAAAGCAGGATACTAAACTGTCATTTCGACGATTCCACCAGGTCGTGAGAGGAGAAATGACATAATTGTCCGAAAAAAGGAGATGATTTTTTGTTTTCAAATGTAAGATATTTTGTTAAGACGGCGGTCGTTTTTTTAATAGTCGGAATATTATCCGGGCTTTATATGTCGCTTGCAAAAAATGTTTTTCACACAGCATACGGACCACAGCTCGAATCGGCGCACGCACATATCATTCTCGTCGGATCTGTAATGATGATGATAATGGGTGTCGCTCTCTGGTTTTTTCCCCGCGCCGAAAAAACCGATAAAAAATACAACCCGGTTCTCATCCTCTTTACTTACTGGATGATGACAATTGCAACAGCGTTGAGGTTTGTATTCCAGTCTGTGGCAGGATTTGTTTATATCGATTGGATAAACCTTATAATTTCAATTACATCAGCTTTCCAGGTGATCGCTATAATTTTATTTTTCTTTTCAATATGGGGAAGAATAAGACCGGTCGGAAGCCAGCACAGGGAAGCGAAAGGAAAGAGATTTTAAATGTTTTCGGATTCTTTACAGGAAATTGCTACATTGTTAATAACCGAAGATTGTATAAACTGCAAAGCCTGTGATACAATTTGTCCTTCGGGTGCAATTTATCCCGGTGGAAAGGACTACATATTAAATAATAAAAAACACAAAGCACCTGTTAAGGATTACTATTACATAGTTCCGGATAAATGTAATTTCTGCGAAGGAGTTCATGAAGAACCGGAATGTGTTACAGTGTGTCCTATGGATGCTATTAAACAAACAACATAAAATAGTGAGGTAATTATGAAAAACTTAAAATTAAGTTTGGTTATGACAATTTTTCTTATACTGGTATCAGGAAGTACAGTGTTTGCTCACTGTGATTCTATTAATGGCCCGGTGGTTAAGGCATCGGTCAAGGCGCTTGAAACCGGCAATATTAATTATGTTCTTATATGGGTAAGACCTGAAGACGAAAATGAAATAATTAATGTGTTCCAGAAAGTAAACAAAGTGAGACAATTAAGTCAGGAAGCTAAAGAACTTGCCGATATGTATTTTTTCGAAACTGTAGTCCGTATTCACAGAATGGGTGAAGGAGTGGGCTACACAGGATTAAAACCTGCAGATTATAAACCGGAAGAAGGTATAGAAGCAGCAGATGTTGCCGTTAAAAAAGAATCACTTGAAAATATTTTAACAAATATTGATGAGAAATATCATTCTAATGTAATTTCATCCTTCAAAGAACTTCTATCAAGAAAAAATTATAAATTAAATGATCTTGCAGCCGGGAGAGAATATGTAGAGTCTTATGTCCATTTTATTCATTATATAGAAGAACTTTATAATAATGAAAATAATCAAATAGAAAATAAACATAATCATTAATCGGGAAAAATAATGTCAGGTAATAAAATAACAGAAGTAAAAAATCTTCTTGAACAGTTGAACTACCAGGAAGATTCAATCGTAAGCAAAATTTTATTAAAAAAAGAAACCGGGAACGTAACTCTTTTTGCGTTTGATGCCGGACAGGGATTAACAGAGCACACTTCGCCTTTCGATGCGCTTGTTCAGTGCCTTGAAGGGAAAATAGATATAAAAGTTGGTGGAGAAGGCTTCACCGTTTCATCGGGAGAATTGCTTAAACTCCCGGCAACAATTCCGCACGGGTTAAAAGCTGTGGAAAAAACAAAAATGATTTTAACAATGATAAAAAGTGAAAAGTGAAAAATTTGTGTCATTTCGAGCCCGCTTAATCGGAGGAGAAATCTGTCCTTTCCCAAAAAGATTTCTCATACCGCTCGGTGTGATTCGAAATGACAGCAAAAAAAATTAGACAAAATAAAATCAAACAGGAGAAAAGATGAGTAACAGAAAACTCTGGTATACACTGGCCGCTGTGTTGATAGTATCATTTGCTGTTTTGCTTTATCTCGGTGATGATATTTATAATAAACAGCCGCCTATTCCTGAAAAAGTTGTAACAACTGGCGGAGAGCTTTTATTCACCGGTCAGGATATAAAAGACGGTCAGAATGTTTGGCAGTCGATGGGCGGACAGGAAGTCGGTACTGTCTGGGGTCACGGTTCTTATGTTGCACCCGATTGGACAGCCGATTGGCTACACCGTGAGTCAATGTTCATTCTTAATCATTACGCGAATGAACAGTTCGGAAAAGATTTTGATAATATTCCAAT
>CAZQQD010000118.1:0-7491 GCA_964595355.1 uncultured Ignavibacteriaceae bacterium
GCAAATAATATCCAGTACGGGAATGAAATTCTATAGGCAAAATCCTTGAGCCAGTTATTCATTATATAATATGCAACCGGCCAGGCGATTATATTGGCAATCAAAACCCATTTAACAAATTCTTTAGAAAGAAGAAATATTATATTGCCGGTTGATGCACCCATTACTTTTCTTATTCCTATTTCCTTTGTTCTTCTTTCCGCAGTAAATGAAGCCAGCCCGAGTAACCCCAAACAGGCAATAAAAATAGAAATCACAGCAAAAGTAGTAAATATTTGTTCCGTTTTATGCTCTGCCCTGTAAAGCTGATCGAAGTCTTCATTGAGGAAATAATATTCTATTGGCTTATCCGGGACAAATTTTTTCCATAATTTTTCTATTACTGAGATATTATTTCTAATGTCGCCTGCAGCTAACCTTATCGGCAGATAAGTAGTTTGTCCTCTGTTAAGGAATAAAACTAAAGGCCTGATCTTCTGGTGTAAAGATTCATAATGAAAATCCTTAACAACTCCAACGATCGGACGAACATTTGTTTTAGGATCTGTATCGCCGACAAATACAATTCGTTTCCCTATCGGATCCTTAAATCCTAAAATTTCTGCTGCGGTTTCGTTAATCACCACAGCCATAGTGTCAGAAGGGTATGCTTTAGAAAAATATCTTCCGTTTGCAATCTCAATGCCCATAGTTTTGGCAAAATCATAATCAGTTGCCATAGCTGACATAATATGCTGTTTTGTATCCGCACCTTCTCTTCTGAACAAAGTTTGATTGAAGAATTTGCCCGGCATATTATCAGTATTGGAAGCACTGATTATTCCTGCATTTTTTATTAACTCTTCTTTAAATGTACTTGCCTGATTCTCCAATGCCCACGCTCTTTGTATTACAAGAACGTGTTCCTTATCAAAGCCAAGTTTTTTATTCTGTATATATCGCATCTGCATATAAACAACCAAGGTGCCTATAATCAGTATAATCGATATTGCAAACTGAAAAACCACAAGACCGTTTCTGAGCCAGCTGTTTTTGAATAAATTTATTTTGCTTCCCAAAACCGCAACAGGCTTAAAAGAAGAGAGAAAAAATGCAGGATAGCTCCCTGCAATAAAGCCGATAAATAAAATTGAAAATACGACAGCCGGAATAGCTTCAATATTGCTGAAGTATGCAGTCTCAAGTTGTTTGCCTGTCAAACTATTAAACAATGGCAATAATATTTCTGATAATAAAACAGCAATTATTACAGAAAATAAAGTTAGTAAAATCGATTCGAAAAGAAATTGAATTATCAGTTGCTTTTTATTTGAACCAAGAACTTTTCTAACCCCGACTTCTTTACTTCTTAATGAAGCCCTTGCTGTAGAGAGATTCATAAAATTTATGCATGCAAGAGCAAGAATGAATATAGCGATCATTGAAAAAATGTAAACATATTTTATGTCACTATTTGGTTCAATTTCATAATCGAGTTGTGATTTCAAATGAATATCGGTCAAAGGCTGAAATTCAAATTCATATATATTTCCGGCTTGTTTCATTTGATCATAAGTAACTCCGAATACATCAAAGATATCTTTCGATGCGTGCTTTCTTGTAAAATCTTCGACTTTTGCTTTAAGATCATTTATTGAGGATTGTTTGTTCAATAAAATGTAAGTATAAACATTATTACTAATCCAATGTTGGTTAGCTTCCGGCCCGAGACTGCTCATAGATGCAAACATATCATAGTGCCAGTGTGAATTTTGCGGACAATCTTTCACTACGCCTACAACCTTATATGGAGTTCCGTCTTCAAAATTCATTATCTTATCAATGGGATCTTCATCACCAAAATATTTTTTTGCAAGTGTCTCTGTTAACACTACCGTATGAGGCTCGGTCAATGCCTTTTTAGGATTACCTTTTATAAATGGAATTGAAAATACACTGAACGTACCTGAGTCGGCCCAGAAAAAATTAGTCTCAACAAAAACATTATTTTTATAACGGATAAGCATACTTCTGTTGGTCATTAAACGTGTGAAGGCAGTTACTTCAGGAAAGTCCTTCATTAATGTTGGTCCCAGAATTCCGGGAGAAACTGCAATTTTTATTTCCCTTCCGGAGAGAGAGGCGTTTGTGTGAACTCTGAATATTTTATCGTAGTTAACGTTATATTTATCAAAACTCAGTTCATCATTTACAAATAGCAGAATTAAAATGCAGGCTGCAATTCCAACACAAAGCCCAATAATATTTATGAAAGAATAGACCTTGTATTTGAATATATTCCTAAAAGCAATTTTAAGATAATTCCTGAACATATATCCCCCTTTTAAAAAGGTTATTCGTACCTCAAAGTTTTAACCGGATTAGCATTCGATGCCCTCATTACCTGATAGCTTATTGTAAAAATAGCAATTAATAATGTGAAAATTGCTGCTATTAAAATAGTACCAAAGCCTATGTTAATTTTATATGCAAAATTATTGAGCCAATCTCTCATTATCAACTCTACTAGCGGCAGTCCAAAAACAATTGCGATTAAAATTAACAATAAGAAGTCTTTTACAAGCAACACAAATAAATTATTCATTGAGGCCCCAAGAACTTTTCTTACCCCAATTTCCTTTCTCCTTCTTTCGATTGTATACGCAGAAAGTCCTAACAACCCAAGACAAGCAACCAGCAGAGAAATTAAAGTTAACATCGTAAACATTTTGCTTGATCTTTGCTCGGATTTATACAGCGCATCAAACTCCTGATCCATAAAGCTTACATTTAAAGGCTGATTGATCTCCATTTCATTCCATAAATTCTTCACATAAGACACAGTCTCTTTAATGTCGTTATCATTTATTCGTACCAATAATTGTTTTGACCTGTTTGCATCCGAAAAGATTACAAGCGGGTAAATATTATCACGAAGAGAAGCATAATTAAAATTCTTTACTATCGCCTGAATCTTGCCAACTCTTCCATTTAAATCAATTTGTTTATTTATAGCATCCTGGGGTGATAAATTTAAAAGGCCAAGAGCTGCTTTATTCAATGCAAAAAGATAACCGTTATCAGGCGAATAATTCTCAGGAAAATCTTTCCCGGCTAATAAATCGACACCCAAAGTTTTTAATATACCGCCTCCTGCCTTTACGCCGGTAACAACTGGATTCTTTTTGCTATTGCTATAGACTGATTTCATATTATATCCTGAAACCATATAACCAGGAATATCAGAAATCACAGCAGTGCTTAATACGTTAGCATTTTGTGTTAATTCACCTCTGAAAGTATCAATTGTGGATTTCTCAATATTTCTCATCGATACAACCAGGAGATGATCTTTATCAAAGCCCAGTTTTTTATGGCTAACAAAATTCATCTGCATATATACAATCAGGGTTCCGGCTATGAGGAAAAACGAAACACAAAACTGAAAGACTATTAAGACTTTTCTCACCATCGTCCCCTTTTTACCGGACTCGAAAGTTCCGCGAAGCATTTTTAATGGTTTAAATGAAGAAAGCATTATAGCCGGATAACTACCTGAAAACAGACTTACTACAATCCATATCGTTGATAAAAGTAAAATTGCATTAGTCAAACCTAATTGTGATAATGCAAGATTTCTCCCACTTATTGAATTAAAGAAAGGCAGTAATATTTCAGCGATAACCGGCGATAGTGCTACGGCAAGAAGTACAATCATAAATGATTCCATATATAATTGTTTTATTACCTGTCCCCTTTCAGCGCCGAGCATTTTTCTCATACCAATTTCTTTCGCTCGTCCCTGGGATCTTGCTGTTGACAGGTTCATATAATTTATACCGGCAATCAACAAAATGAGTACTCCTACGAGCAGCATCGAGATAAAATAGCTGTAATCTCCATACGGCTCCATAGGTTCGGGATTAGGTTCAGCAATAGAATGCAAATGAATGCTTGTTAAAGGCTCAAGCTTATACTTGAACCCACCTGCTTCATCTTCTTTAAGGTTATCAAGTTTCTGTTGTAATACACCGATAGAACTTTTACTGTTTAATAAAAAGTAAGTGTAAAAGTTTGCAGCATTCCAGCTTTTTTGCTGACGGATTACCCATTGTAACGAATTCAGAGATGCTATAAAATCAAAATGTATTTCAGAGTTCTGAGGAAAATCTTTAACAATACCGGTAATTTCATAATTATCTTTGTCGTTTACTTTAACAGTCCTGCCATACGGGTTTTCGTTTCCGAAATATTTCTTTGCAGCAGATTCAGTTATGATGCAGGTATTAGCTCTTGTTAAAGCCTCTGATTTTTTTCCGGCAATAAAATTAAATGAAAAAATATCAAAAACATCCTGATCAGCATAAAGGAATTTTTTCTCTACGAATTTATCACCTTTACAGCTAATTACCGGTGGTCTTACCGTAAGAATCCTTGCCGCTTTTTGTATTTCTGGAAATTGATTTTCAAAATAAGTTTTTGCTTTCGCGGGAGCGAGTGCAAGAGTTTTACCTGTATTTATAAAATCCGGAAGAATTAGCCTTACAATTCTGTCTGCTTTAGTATTGAACCTGTCAAAGCTTAATTCATTATTCAGATATATGGATATTAGTAAAAAACAGGCAATACCGATTGATAAACCGGTAAGATTAATAATTAAAAACCCCTTGAATTTTAATAGATTACGAAAAGCGGACCTCAGGTAGTTTTTTAACATTTTGTCAATCCTTTTAATTAGGTTACAGTGCATTTAGACCCGCTAGCCTGAAAAAGGTTGTGTTAAGCAGGTAATTACTCTAGCCAATTAAAAATCACTTAAATATCTTTCTCGTTCTTATTCATACCTTAAAGACTTAACGGGGTTCTGCAAAGCAGCTTTAATAGCCTGGTAGCTTATTCTTAGTAAAACAATTAAAAAAGTAATGAGTACTGATAACAAGAATACAATTATATTTATGTCAATTCTATAAGCATAATTACTCAACCACTGACCCATTAAATAATACGCTGCGAAACAGGCAATTATATTTCCGATCAGGACCCATTTTATAAATTCTTTTGACAGCATAAATACAATTTCGCTTACTTTAGCGCCCAGTACTTTTCTTATGCCTATTTCTTTTGTACGTTGTTCTATTACAAATGCCGAAAGCCCGAATAAACCAAGGCTGGCTATAATTATGGCAATTATTGTAAAAGATGAAAAGATATGTTGAGTGCGTTGTTCATTTGCAAATAATGCAGCAAACTTTTCATCAAGAAAATTGTAATTGAAAGGACCCGCAGGATTAAATGAGTTCCACTGCTCTTTCAATTCTGCGAGGAGACCATTTATATCATTCGTTTTAAATTTTATTGTTACCCCTCCATAATTATTTCCCAGCAGCAGCATCAGGGGAGCAATTTCATCTTTTACTGACGCATAATTAAAATCTTTAACTACTCCAATAACCTTAAATTGTTTTTGTCCGGAACGGACAATGTACTTATTTATAGAATTTACAGCTTCCCAACCTAATTTACGCGCTGCCGCTTCATTGATTAACACACCAGCCGAGTCAGAGGGAAACTCTTTCGAAAAATTTCTTCCGTATAAAACACGTATACCTAATGTTTTTAGATAATCGTAATCTATATGAAAAATATGTGCATGGATTTCTATCCCATTTCCGGTTTCATTTTTGGGATATATCTCTGTTCCACCCATAGAAAAACCAGCTGGAATTGACCTTGAAATTGTGGCAGACACTACGTCATTATCCTGAAGTATTCGTTGCTTAAATGCATCCTGATTCTTGCCCAACAACCTTGCATCGGGTATAAAAAACGTATGTTCTTTATCATAGCCAAGTTTCTTATTCTGCATATAATTTAATTGTCGGTAAACAATTATTGTAGCAATAATTAATGCTGTAGAGACAAAAAACTGAAAGATAACTAATCCTCCACGCAATGAACTTTTATTGTTGTTCTGCGAAGTTCCGGAACCCTTTAGCACTTTTATTGTGTTAAACCCTGATAAGAAAAATGCCGGATAGATTCCTGCTATTATTCCAACAACCAGGCATAATAGAAACATTACCAGGAGTACTTTATAGCCGGTAAAAAAACTTAAGCTCACAGTTGTGCCTGTAAGCTGATTGAAATATGGAAACAAAAGATATATTAATGTAAATGCGCATAGCATTGCGAAAAATGTAAGTAATACTGATTCAACAAGAAATTGAAATATTAACTGTAGCTTTACTGAGCCCATTGCTTTTCTTACCCCAACCTCCCGCGCTCTTTTGGCAGCACGGGCAGTTGAAAGGTTTGTAAAATTAACGCAGGCAAGTAATAAGATAAAAATAGCTAGCGCCGAAAAAATATAAACATATTTTATATCACCATTTGGCTCCAGCTCATATTGTGTATGGGAATATAAGTGAATATCCGTCAGCCGCTGTAATGAAAAAACAAATGTATTTATTGACTTCCGGGCCTCAAGAAGACTTACACCCATATCGTGCTGAATCTCCGGAACTACATATTTTGCCACAAGCTGAGGAAATTTTGCCTCAAGTTTTTTAGGATCCGTGTTTTTGTTTAATTGAAGATAGGTGTAGAAACCAATATTACTCCAGGTTTGGTGTAGATATCTTCTGGAAGAAAGGCTTAAGAAAGCGTCGAAATGAAAGTGCGATTTATCAGGTACTTTATCGATTACTCCGGTTACTTTATAAGGAATATTATAAATTCCAATCAACAGGGTTTTACCCAGCGCATCCTGGCTCCCAAAATATTTCTTCTCAAATGATTTTGAAATAACAATACTTCGGGGCTGCACCAGTGCATTAGAAATATTCCCTTCAATAAGGGCAATTGAAAACATTTCCAGGAAATTGGAATCAGCGAATGTAAGGTGATCTTCTTTGAATTGTTTGTCTTCATATTTTACATAGTCACTTATACCAAATATCCTTGCAAAGGACTTTACTTCCGGAAAAGCATCTTTCATCCCTTTACCGACTGCAACATCTACATCTGGATAAACTGCCACATTTCCATTTCCGGTAACCGACAAGTTTACCCGGTAAATATTTTCAGCTTCGTCAGGATATCTATCATATGTAAGTTCATTGTAAATATATGCACTAATCAGCATAAAGCAGGTAAGCCCTACAGCCAGGCCGAAAATATTTATAAAAGAAAAAGCTTTATGTTTTTTAAGATTTCTTAATGCAATACGAAAATAATTTTTGATCATAAAATTTCCTTATAATTTTCACTCATACCTCAAGGATTTAACAGGATCTGAGTTTGCCGCTTTAATTGCTTGTGAGCTTACAGTAAACAAAGCAATAAATATTGCCAGAAATGCAGCGGCAATAAATGCCCAGTAAGGCATATTAATCCTGTAAGCGAAATCCTGGAGCCACTTATTCATAAAGTAGTAAGCCACCGGCCAGGCGATAATATTTGCAAGAATTACCCAGAAAATAAATTGTTTTGATAATGCATAAGTAATGCCTG
>CAZQQD010000119.1:0-7283 GCA_964595355.1 uncultured Ignavibacteriaceae bacterium
CTACTTCTCCGACAACCGTTCTGCCCCAGCCTGTTTCGATTGCAATCGTGTTGTCCGCACAACCCGGCTGAACTAAAACCGGAATTTCTAATGTTCTCTTACCAATCGTTACTGAAATTTTATCATTACTCTCTACACCCAAAGTTTTTGCCGTATTCTTGGAAACTGACGCATAATTGTCCCACGTCATTTTAGAAACAGGATGTGGGAGTTCCTGCAGCCACCCGTTATTTAAATATTTCCCATCGCCGAGTGAGTAACTTTCACTAAGAACAACAGCGTAGCCTGATAACTTTGAACTTGATCTATTAACTTCATTAAGAGCTGAAGTATTAAATTTGCCAAAACTTTTCGGTGAATCGTTTGTTAAAACAACACCTTCCTGAAGGGCACCATACCATAATTCCTTAAAAGATAACTTAGGTTTTAGCGAAGGATAAACATTAGTTTCCCAATTCTTCATTAAATATTGATGATACATTGTATCGCTAAACTTATTACCTGCGCCGTCGATCCAGTTCAAAAGGACAGCTTCTTTTTCTCTTGTATTATAAATAGCTGCAATAACAGGCTGCTGAAGAGAAGAAAATCCGGTTCTTGTCTTTGCATCACCCCACGATTCAAAAGGATGATTAATTGGCAAAGTATAATGTCCTGCAGCAGACGAATCATTGGCACTTTCTGTTAAGGAAATAACTGTTGACACTTTCTTCAATGCATCAGCATAACCAAGATCCTTAGGAAAAAGAAAAACAGGATCTGAATCGAAATGAATTACTACTCCTACTTTCCCGGAATTCATATCAGAAACAAGCGATGCAAGTTCTTCTCTGCTGCTCAAAGGTTGAACCGAATAAGCAGATGAATCTGTTCTGTATAATTTTGTGCTACCAAGAATTTCATTTAAAAGATTAACAGCAATATGTGTGCCTTCTGAAAGTGTTCTACCTCCGTAAACAATGGCATTGCCTTTATTGTTTACGAGATCATCAACCAAGTATTTTAGTTTTTTTGTATTAAGTGAATAGGTTTTTGCAAAATTATCTAACGAAAAACCTGAAAGATCCATCGGCAATTCAGTTGCAGCTCTTCTTGCAACTTCTTTCAACAGGCTTAACACAAATTCATGCTGGGCATCTGGTCTCAGCTTTAAGCGGTAATCTGCATTCATTCCTGTTTGTGACATGTTTCCTTCAACAACATAAAGCCTGTTGAAGTTTTTGGCATCCTTAACATTTCTTCCTTCTGTGTAGAGTCTTGAATTTTCAACTTTGTGTCCATCGTTACCGAGAAAGTCGGATTCCAATGCAACAATTACTTTTGCTTCGTTCCATTTTATCAACGGATAAAAATCTGTTCCGTAACATTTTTTCCATGCAGAATTTCTTAGCTCATCGTTAAACAATTCATAGGAATAAACTTTTGTGTTCGGATATTTTGCTGAGAAATCATCCAATACTCTTTTAGTTGTTGGAGAAAGGATTTTCGGAGAAATAATTGCAATTCCTTTTCCTGCACTTAATGTATTTATAATTTCTGAATCAGCCTGCTGCCAGGTGGTTTTCAAAAACTCCCCGCTTCTTGCTTTCTTCATCGGGTTCTGAAGTCTGTCAGGATCGTATAAATTCAGAACGCTTGCCTGTGCAATTGCGTTTATCTTTCCTTTGCTTACCGGGTGATCGGGATTTCCGTCAACCTTGATCGGCCTTCCTTCACGGGTTTTAATTATTATTCCCTGTGAAAGGGATCCGTAATTAAAAGTGGAAGCATAATATTTCGGTTTCCCTACTACAGTATCTTCCGGCATTTTTGTGTAAGGGATAATCTCGCCTTTGTCCCTGTAATCAGAACAGCCAACGCCCGCCAATGCGGCAGAGGCACCTACTAATGCTAAAAACTTACGTCTGGAAACTCTGGATAATTTTGAAGGATCAAAATCGTCGGTAGCACCTTCCTGAAATTCGTTATGGCTGGATGCAATTAAAGCAGGATCTTCATGCAATTCTGCAAAACTACGCCAGTAATTATTATCCTTTTCCTGTTTTATTTCTTCGTTATTTGTTCCGTCCTTAACTTCAGACATTACTACCACCTGTATTTTTTCTGCTTACAGCCAATGGATTTATTTTCACACGGCTGCTGGTTTTGTTCTCTGTTTTATCTGAACTGATCTTCTTTGAAAATAATTTAAACGGCAACGATCTTAACGCAAAATATCCAGCAACTCCTGCACTCAGACTTATAAAGAAATTCTTCCTTTTCATTTTTTTATCGAAGTTCAGATTTTTCATTTCCATCTTTATTTAGCTCCGGTTTAACGATGACAAGCCCAGCAATTGTCCGGACCGTTCTTAATATTCTTTAAATAAGGTAACTTTTCATGAGCATTCCTGTGACAATCAAGACAGGCACCCATTGTAAAGGAATTCATCTGGCCGATATGATCCATATTTCTTACATCACCATGACAACTTGAGCAATCAATTCCTGAATTTACGTGTACACTATGATTGAAATAAACAAAACCGGGAACTCTGTGAATTCTTTTCCAGGGAAGTGCAATTCCTTCTTCATAATATTTTGTCAGTTTTTTTATTTCAGGTTTGTCTTTGCGGGCGATTGTGTGGCAGTTCATACAGGTTGATACTGCGGGCACCATTGCGTGTCGCGATTTTTCCACTCCCGTATGACAGTACTCGCAATCGATTTTCATCAATCCTGCGTGAAGCTTATGTGAAAAATTTATCGGTTGAACCGGGGTGTAACCTACACCGTCTCTTTCTGCTCTTGAGGCGAAGTATGTTAATGTAAATGAAGCTAATATGACAAAGATAGTAATTGGTAACCGGATTCTCAGAATATAATCCAGATAAGATTTTTTCATCCTTTACCTATAGAAGAGTTGTAAACAATATTTTTAGAAGTAACTTTGTTCATAACAATAGTATTAAATATCGTAAAGTCTTCACTAAAATAATCTGTGAATTTGTATTATTAATTTGGTATAGCTTAGAATAAATTTGATGCGGCTAAAAGGCTAATCCGCAATTGATTAAATTAAATGTAAAAAATTTAACAAATCTTAGTTAATAAAACTAAAGAATTACCTTTTTAAAACAAAGAATCCTGCGTGAAATTTTAGTATTATTTTCATTTTTTTTGAACTTCTGGGTCATAGTCGCTTTGTTGTGATTCTTTACAATCCGAACTACACCGAGCTGATTGATTTTTCATTTATGAGAATTATAACTTGCAATAACATTTTTAATTATTGTAACCGGATGCATTACTTCAATATTGCTATTGAACCTTTTAGCTCCATAAGCTAATTGTGATATACACCCCGGGTTTCCGGTAAGCACAGTTGAAGCCCCGGTTTTATTGATATTTTCTATCTTGTTTTTCAGAAAATGTAAGGAATCTTCAAAGCAGATTATATTATAGATACCGGCACTACCACAGCATACATCAGAACATTCCATTTCCACAAACTCTAAACCATTTATGGATTTTAATAGTTCCCTCGGCTCTTTAGTTATTTTTTGTGAATGAGCCAAATGGCAGGCATCGTGGTAAGTTACGCAGATATTAATATTTTCGTTTTTCAGCTGAGATACTTTATCGTGTAAGAATTCTGTGACATCTTTTACTTTTTCAGAAAAGTTTCTCGCGCTCTCAGAATATTCCGGATCATCTTTAAGCAGATAATCGTATTCCTTCATAAAAGCTCCGCAACCTGCTGAGTTGGATATCAAATATTCATATTTACTTCGTTCAAATGAATCTATATTTTTTCTTGCAAGTACACGAGCAAATTCAATATCTCCGTTATGAGCGTGAAGCGAGCCGCAGCAAACCTGATTGTGCGGAGTGAATACTTCACAGCCAAATTCTTTGAGCACATCAACTGTATCAATATTTATATCAGCAAAAGCTACATTCATTATGCATCCGAAATGAAATGCAGTTTTGTACTTTGTTTTCGATTCCGGTTTTGAAATTTCAGGTATTCTTTCATCGCTGAAGAAGTCGGAAATCTTAGGTGATAGTTTTGAAATTTCAGAAAGATTCCTTGAGAAAATTTTTAATAACCCTGAACTTTCAAAAAAGTTTTTTAAAAACGAAGTTTGATAAAATCTTAAAATTCTGACAAATAACTCTAAGTTATTTTTATCGCCTAAAATTTTTCTCAGCAAAAATCTTTTCAATCTTATTTTGAAAGATGAACTTTTATATTTTCCATCAACCAATACCCTCGCGGATTCAACGAGCTTTCCGTATTTAACTCCGGCGGGACAGGCGGTTTCGCAAGCCTGGCAATCGAGACAAAAATTCATTTCTTCTGCAAAAAGATCAGAAATCATTAATTCACCCTGTGATACCGATTTTATCATCTTTATTCTGCCGCGTGGAGATGATCTTTCCAGTTTTGTGAGTTCGTAAGTTGGGCACACCGCCAGACACATTCCACAGTGAATGCATTGAGATAAAACATCATCGGAAGGAAGAATATCGGATGGAATATTTAACAAATATTCAGGCATCAATTATTTTTTAAGATTTGTTCCCGGCTGTACGGCAAAGGTCCCTCGCAGCGAGGTGCGATCGAAAATATTTTTCCCGGATTTAAAATATTATTTTCGTCGATCACTGATTTTATTTTCTTCATCATTTCTATACCGGGTATTCCGGCTACCTTTTCGAGAAATTGTTTTTTTGCAAGTCCCGTTCCGTGTTCACCTGTAATTGTTCCGCCTAATTTAATTGCTTCGTTAAAAATAAAATCAAATGCTTTGTGCGCTCTGTCAATTTCATTTTTGTCTCTTTCGTCTGTCAAACAAGTCGGATGCAGGTTGCCGTCACCCGCGTGACCAAAGTTGCCGAATGTTACATCATATTTCTTTCCCGCTTCCGTAACTTTCTCAATCATTAAAGGCAGTTCGCTTCTCGGAACGGTTGCATCCTCAAGAATCGTTGTCGGTCGAACTCTCGCAAGAGAGCTGAATGCACTTCTTCGTGCAGACTTCAGAATTAATGCTTCGTCTACATCTGCTGCAGTTTTTACTTCGGTTGCATTATTCTTTTTCAGAATATTCTTAATTGTTTCTGCGTCTTCGCCGACAATGCTCCCCCTGCCGTCAACTTCTATTAATAAGATTGCTTCGCTGTTTCTCGACAGACCAACCTTTGTGTAATCCTCAACACAATTAATTGTGGTGTTGTCGAGAAATTCCATCATCGAAGGAGTAATGTGCGAAGCAATAATATCTGAAACAGCTTTTGCCGAATCAGCAAGCCTATCGAAGTAAGCAAGAATTGTAATCGCCTGTGTCGGTGCTGGAATAAGTTTCAATAATATTTTTGTAATGATACCAAGTGTGCCTTCACTGCCTACAATAAAATCTCTCAGATTATAGCCAGCAGTATCTTTAACATTCTTTCCACCGGTTTTTAATAAGTCGCCATTAGGAAGAATCATTTCCGTTCCCAACACATAATTTTTAGTAACACCGTATTTTAACCCACGCAGCCCGCCTGCATTGTTTGCAACATTGCCACCGATTGTACAGACGTTCATACTTCCGGGATCGGGCGGATAAAACAGTCCTAGCTTTTCAACTTCCTTTTGCAAAAAGCCCGTTACAACTCCCGGTTGAACAGTTGCAGTTAAATTATTATTGTCAATTTCGAGTATTTTATTCCATTTTGTCATTACAAGCGCAACACAGTTCTCAACAGGAATTGCACCGCCGCTCAATCCTGTCCCCGCCCCTCTCGGAACAACGTTAAATAACTCCTGGTTCGCCAGCTTTAATATTTTTGAAATTTGCTCTTCACTCTCAGGAAAAACAACTGCCTCAGGCATTTGCTTTAATAGAGGCGTTGCATCGAAGGAATAACACAGACGGTCTTCTTCCGAATCGAAATAATTGTTTGAACCGACAATATGTTTGATTTTTTGCTTGGTTGTATTTGTCATAGTACTTGTTCATTCCCTACGGGAATGCGGGTAAAATTCTTTTCTCTTAATTACAAATATTTATTCCCTAACGGGAATATTATCATTATTTATAAAAACTTTATCATTTAATTTAAAAACCGCTGATATTTTATTGGATTTTCAATCCCCACGGGATTGAACATTTGTAACAAAAAATAACAAATGGAATTTTTCCAACTCCGTAGGAATTGAACAGCAAAAGAATTATCACTTAATCTATTAAAATTCCCACAAATTAAATTAACAATCT
This sequence comes from uncultured Ignavibacteriaceae bacterium, assembly GCA_964595355.1. GTDB lineage: Bacteria > Bacteroidota > Ignavibacteria > Ignavibacteriales > Ignavibacteriaceae > JAKAGZ01. Next base: position 6,252 of record CAZQQD010000119.1, read on the forward strand.
TTTTGCAATATAAAACTATAGCTCCTACACCGAAACCATATATCAAAGCTAGTAAGATAATTCAATATTCTTTGGAGCGAACTGGTTTATGGACTTTTATCTATAATTCTTATAGCCATGACCGGGAGCAGATACCGCCTGGACAGGCGCTGAATCCGGCCGTTAGGCCGCAGCTTGAGTTAAAAATATTGGAGAGGAAATAAGGGGGTTAAAGGCTATTAAAGCCGCAATAGCAGCCTAATAGGAGCCCAATAGCTGCCCAATAGGGACCCAATAGGAAGGCAAGATAAGGCTAGTGCAATGCCGGGTGAAGTTATGACAAATGGTTAGATAAAGAGATAAACTCCGGAAAAACTTATTGCTTAAATTCCTTCCATTTCTTAACTTAAATCTGTCTTACATTCATTAAGCCTAATCCATATACAATTCCTGTTTTTTGCGCGAATGTTTTGTGCACATAATTATTAACCACTCAACTATTTGAGAGGCATTTTATGAAATGGGAAATCAATTATTACGAGAATGACGATATACTTACGGTTAAGGCCGAGGGTACTATTGATGTTGAATCAGAGGAAACTCTGCGTAATGATGTTGTTAAATCTATGAGAGAAAACACTTGCAAGCGGCTCTTAATTGATTTAAAAAACATTGAAATTAAATTAAGCACATTTGAAATTTATGATATTCCCCGAAAGTACATGGAGCAAAGTATATCCCGGGATACTAAAATGGCAATACTTTTCCCCGAATCAGAATCACGCGACTTTAATTTTTATGAAACTGTAAGCCGAAATGCAGGTTATGATGTAATGTTGTTCCCTGAATTTGATACAGCAATGAAATGGTTAAAAGAATAAACGATAATGCCCTATATAATACTGCTAATTTCAAAATATTTCTTGCTTAAGTTCCTTCCATTCCTTAAGTTATGAAAAAAGGTTGGTAACTTCCCACTCTAAAGCCGGGAAAAGCAGCCGGCATTTCTCTTAAGAAGTATTGTTAATTTTCATCGTCTTTAAATAGTTTTTT
>CAZQQD010000120.1:0-7136 GCA_964595355.1 uncultured Ignavibacteriaceae bacterium
CGAACCCGTTATGAGCAGATATCTAATGAACAGCATCTGTTTATTTTTCTTCAGCGTATTTTAAATAATTATTTACTGTAGATTTTGCCAGTTCTTCTGACGAATCTAATATTTCGGGGTCAAGTTCACTCTTTTTAAGGATTACATTTAAATCAGTACAGGCTATAATAATACGTTTTATTCCATTTTGTTTTATCTCCCTGTACAAATCATTCCGGATATTCTCTGCTTCTTTGATATTTCCTGCTTTAATATTTTTGATAATTGTATCTACATTCTGCTGCCAACGAGGATCAAATAAATAATCTATGCCTTTCTCCTGTAATCCTTTCTGGTACAGATTTGATTCCATCGTTTGTTTCGTTGCAAGAATGGTTGTCTTTTCATTATCATTAATGTTATACAATGTTTCATCAACAATATTCAGTAAAGGAATATTTATAGCACTTGATAATTCATTAAAATATATATGAGCTGAATTACAGGGCATTACAATAAATTTTACATTATTATTTTCTAATTGCTTCAATCCGGAAATTATTACTTCCTTCATTTTCTTGTGGTTTATCGGTTTATCTATGTAGAAAGGAGTCGGTAATGATATAATTACCATCTTAGGAAATTCTTCATCATACCTGGCGCCGTAAATTCTATTACAATAATCAAGAACCAGTTCCAAAAACGGAGTTGTTGATCTGGGTCCCATTCCTGCTAATATACCTATCATTAAACTCTCCTGAATTTATGTGGATTAACGATGTTGAAACACCCATCCATTTTGGTGAATTATAAAGATTTATTCTCGTTTGAAATAATTTTTAATTTTTCCCCTTAATTCATCATCATTGTGTACATACTTTAAAATAAGAGGTTGGTTTATTCCATCAAATAAAATTATTCCGAACTTAAGTGAATCACGGTTGATAATAACGTATTCATTCCCATAATCAATTTTAATTATCTTTTGGAAAAAATAATCCGGCTCAAATCCAATATCCCTAATAAACCCGGTAACTTTATTTGTATAGTAAAAAAATCGGCATAAGCCTCTGCGTAATTTTCATCTAAGGAATCTGTTTCTGCCGGGCCGGGCCCGAAAAAACACGCTCCTTTTTTACTAATCAAAACTGAATCAACTTTATTTTGAGGGAAAGAAATATTGCAGAACATAAAAATAGCAAGTAAGAGGATTTTGTAGTATAGTTCCATAATTGAATTACTCCCAAATAAGGTTGAAGCATTTTTATTTAGGAATACAATAAAATTTAATTTAAAATATTAACTAATAACCACATAATAGCAACACCATTTAAAGCAATTGTAAGATATGACAAGGCCTTTGATCGTTCATTGCGGATGAAGGCTACTAATCCAAGAAAAATCCTATTGAACCTATAATTTTAATACCGAACGTTTTTTACTTATTTCTTCCACTTTCTTTTTAGAATATAACAGTCTCAGGTAGACCATTATACCTGAGCACTATTTTCAGTTTGTGCATCTTTGCCAATCATACCAAGATGAGTATGCCCGAAGCTGTCCGCAAACTTCAAGCCATAGCCGAAAGCCCGGTCAAGACTTGTGTGAGCAAACAGGATGATGCCTACAAGCGAAACAAGAGGTACAGAAAGGTAAATACCAACCACATAAAGTATAAGTGAAAGCGCACGAAAATGGAAAAGATTATAAACAAAAGCCCCGATCTTTGTATCCTTAATGCAGCCGATCATACTTATATCGGGCGTGAACAAGAGTAATGGAAAGACCCACCATTGATAAGTTAAGGCAGAGAACAGATAGAGTGAAAACAAGAAAACCCCGAACTCTTCAAATCGTACCACTGTTTTCATATTTTTTCCTTAAGAATTTTAGTGCAGGGTGGTCAAGAAACTTATTTTATTTACAAATATTATCCTGTCAGGCTATAGCCGGTAAATTATTTCTGTTTATACCTATATAAAGCATCTATATAGTCTAAAAATTTACCACTGTAATTTTTTCTGTTGCCTTCCCACGATAAAATCGGTTTATTTTTGGTCTCCGACATAAACCAGGAATTCCAACTATCCCAATTAGGTTTTTCTAATATCCCTTCACTATAATAGTACCAAGCTGATTCCCAACTATCATAAAAGATGTGTTCAAATGCTAAATACCTCATTTCCTCATCCGGAGATAATTCATCTGATCTTACTGACGCTTTCAAAACTAAATTTGTTAAATCCTTATTCTCAATTATCAGTTGATCTATCCTGAACATTCTTTCATACAAGATATTTTCAACATCTCTGTTAGTTAGAGTTTTTGATCGGTTGAATTCGTAAGCTGCATAAAGAAGTGATATGATAAGCGCTATGGAAGAAATAATTTCTGCAAAAGAAACAACAGTTTCTAATTTTGGTTTTTTCATTTTATACATCCTTTTAAGGAACTAATGGTTTTGTGGTCACAGTTGCCCCAAATAATAAATTTATTTTATTTACAAATGCCACTTACAATTCTGCTTACTTTCCTTGATGCGCTTATTAGCCAGGTTTCTGTGCCACCAATTTGTTGATAGGATGTCGATGACAAATTCCACCGGGATGCTCATCCTCTAATATGTAACTTCGCGATTCGATTATATTCCAATCTTGATAGAAATCATAAAGTTCCTCTTCGTTAAAGAGCCCAATGTGAAATGGTCGTAAATCTTCTGGTGGTGGTAGTTTATTTGTAAATACCACAATAATATTAAATCCAGGGTTACTTGTGTGTCCCTTGATGCGAACCAAAAGTTCAGACCAGTCAGTACGGGGAATAAGATGTAAACATCCGTGGGCGATTATTGCATCATAGGAGTTTGTAAATTCGAATTGACGCATATCTACAACTTCGGTATTGATTAAAACACCTGATCTTTTAGCTAATTGTGACAGTTTATTTATTCCTGCGGTGGAAATATCAATAGCTGTCACCTCAAATCCCTTCTTTGCCAGAAATAAAGCATGACGTCCATCACCACAGCCTATATCGAGTATACGTGAACCTGCCGTTAATTTTTTTGACAAGTCAACTACTTCCGGACTAACCTGACCAAATGTATTGGCTGTATCACTCGCTTTATAATTGGATTCCCAAAATGGTTCGTTTTTATTCATAAATTTTTGGTCTGTTTTAATGTTATGTGAAATATAAGGTGATACTTTTAGATAAATAAAAAAAGATAACAGTTACTAAAAACAAATTTGCTAATATTTCATATTTGTATCTCTTAATTTCATTGAAACTTTGATATTTCCAGCGTACACCTAATACCATATCACTCAGTGTGGACAACGAAACGGATCGTCAGGTTGTTCGGGCCTCATTCACTACGACGTAGTAACCGTCGGGATCCGACAACATAAAGGCTCTCATTCCCGTGCCGTTATTTGTATTCGGTGATTCCACAATCTCTGCACCAAGTGCTTGAGCCCGTTCCCATGCCGCGTCCAAATCGTCCAGGATGAACCAGAGGAGAAGGCCCTTGCCACCGGCTTCCTTTCCGGGGTCGGCGAGCGAAGGCCAGATATGGTCTCCATTAGGGCCCGAAGGACCCCAGTGGTGTAAACATAAAAGAACAGTTCCATCCTCGCCGACGATCTGATCGAAGACCTTGCTGCCAGGATGTGTATCCCGTGCCTCCAACAGCTTCATGTACCACTCAGTACTCTTAATGACTTCAGCCACTGCTATGATTGTCCAGGGTTTCTTCATAGTTGAACTCTCCAGCTAACTTTGTTGCAATCTTTACATGATAAAGTTATTTTGAAAACTAATGCTAACAACCACATCAAACCTACCTGCTGGCAGGAACGCGTTTGGGTGGAAAAGCTGGTTATAGTGTATTAAATAATTTACCAGCATACTCCGGGTTTTGAACGTATATATTTTTTTTCTTCTATTTGATTTAGTATAAAATTAGCAACATCTGCCCGTGATATTCTTACCGTATAAAACCAATTTCCTATGTTAAAGCCGTGACGATAAGAACTTCGTGCCCGTCTATTATTCAATGCCCCGGGTCTAATGATCGTCCAATCAAGTTCGCTTGATTGAATTATTTGTTCTTGTTTTCTCTTATCCCAGAAGTAAAATGGAAGAATAAATGGTATTACAAAGAAAGTATAATAAATACCCATCTTTCCTATACTTTCCCCGAGACCAAGTGAAGTTTCACAAATTAATCGTTTAACTCCATTCTCTTTCATTGAAGCTATAATATTTCTTGTACCTTCGGAAAGTATTTTTGTCGGATATAACCACTGTTTATGACCTAATGCACAAAGTACAATATCTTGTCCAGCAATTGCATTTCTTAACGAATCGACATTCAGAACATTGCCTTTAATTACTTTCAATCGATCGTGATTAATCTTTATTTTTGAGGGATTACGAGCAAATGCCGCGACATTATAACCACGTTCAAGAGCTTGCTTAACTAATTGTTTTCCAGTCCCACCAGTTGAACCTATTATTATTATATTCATTTTACTTTTTTCTCTTGAACTATAACTATTAATTATATCGAACCTGACTGCCGTTAGGCAGGTTGGCAGTCTTCAATCCGGCTGATATTCCCATAAAAGATTCTCACTTGTCCGCCTATGGTGGATATATCTTCTCGCTCATATTTGAGGTAATATAATATTTGTTTGAAAGCCTGTTTACCGACAGGTAGATTCCCTTTACAAGAAATGTCGGTTGTTTTCCCGGCTTTGGATGGGAAGTTACCAATCTTTTTTCATAACTTAAGAAAGCAAAAGAACTTAAGCAAGAGATATATTACAAATCGGATTGATTTACATGATTTATGCTTTACAGATTAAGTTTCATATCTATATTATTTAAACCGTTATGGGCTGTATAAAATTCACCGTATTCCTCGAACTCAAATTTTTTGTAAAAACTTCTGGCCAACACATTTTTTTGTTGAGTGCCGCCCATCAGGACGATGCTTTTTAATTTTTTCCCCTTTGCAAATTTCACGATAAATTTCATCGCTTTACTTGCTATACCCTGGTTTTGATATTTATCTGCAATACAGGGAGCGAATACCGGGTCGACTCTGTGATCAATTTTTATCCCGTATTTTTTATATCGCTCCAGCTCATTTTCAAATGGATTAAAATCAAGAATTAAGTAACCAATTATCTCTGAAGACTTTGTTATTACGAATCTTTTCGTGTTATCTTTTCCAATACTTGTACATATTATGGCAGCTTGTTCCCTGGTTAGCGGGTGAGGTTCAAACTTTAAACGCGTACTTTCGGATAATGAACAAAAAAAATTACCCAGTAAAACTTCATCGGTGCTAAGTAGTTCACGGAATACAAATAATTCATTGAGTTTAGATTTGAATTCTATTTCCATATTTTGTGCTATATATAATTGCAGCCAGCAGGGAATTAAGTTTAAACATTATTTTCAGTTTGTGCATCTTTGCCAATCATACCAAGGTGAGTATGCCCGAAGCTGTCCGCAAACTTCAAGCCATAACCGAAAGCCCGGTCAAGACTTGAGTGAGCAAACAGAATGACACCTACGAGGGAAACAAGAGGTACAGAAAGGTAAATACCAACCACATAAAGTATAAGTGAAAGCGCACGAAAATGGAAAAGATTATAAACAAAAGCCCCGATCTTTGTATCCTTAATGCAGCCGATCATACTTATATCGGGCGTGAACAAGAGTAATGGAAAGACCCACCATTGATAAGTTAAGGCAGAGAACAGATAGAGTGAAAACAAGAAAACCCCGAACTCTTCAAATCGTACCACTGTTTTCATATTTTTTCCTTAAGAATTTTAGTGCAGGGTGGTCAAGAAACTTATTTTATTTACAAATAACAAACCCCTTAATACAATCGGGTTGATTTGGTGTCTATATGCTTATTTGACTTTAAATGTCTCAACTCTGTCTGAATATATTATTTTAATTACATTTTCTTTTTCATCAAATTGAAATATTTGATTTAAATCTCTACTTACATTTCTTTGATAATCAATTATGGTCTTACCAAAAACATCCCAAACTAATAATTTCAAGGTACTTCCAAAATAATTATGGTTTGAATGATAATAATAAGTAATTACTTTATTTCCTGCAGTTCTTAAATAATGAGGGAAATTAATGTCTTTTATTTCTGTCCTCCAGACCTCATTAAAATGGTCAAGGGAATAACATACCAGAAAGATTTTTTTACTTTCGAAATAGCGAATAAAATAAAAGAAATATTTTTCATCAGATGTAACTGGAATGTAGTTTTTGTCGTAGCCATTTAAATACGAATTATAACTTGCGTGCTTTTCTTCAATAATATTTAATATATTACCGGCTTTATCAATTATTAATATTCTTTCTGGTTGATGAATTATTGAGAGCCCGCTGTTTGAAATAAATAGATTATCTTCGGGATAAGAAAAAGAGCCGGTGTATGTTGAACTAATTTTCTTTTGCCATAATACTTTTTTATTTGAATCAATCAATCTATAATGAATTTTCCCATATGGATAATCGGTTTGAGGAGATAACATTTGAAGGCTATAATTCCCATTTCTTGAAACCAAATCAGAAAATATTTGTGGTGATACTTCGCCTTTTTGATATTTAAGACTTAATAAAAACGATTCATCAATATTTAAGGTTATTTCTCCATTTTCCCAAAAAGATAAATAATCTTTTGCAATATCTTTAAAAAGTATTTTTTTATCATTATTGATTATAATATTCATTTCGTCAAACTGATCTAATTCATCAGGGTATTTTTGATCCTCATTTATCTTATAGTTAAATTCAGCTACTAAGACCTTATGATTAGGTAAAATAACTAAACTATCATTATATGATTTATTTAAATCCTTAATAACAACGTTATAATTCAAATGATTAGCAATTGTTAATCTTCCTGTTTTCTGATCTGTGTTAAATAAATTACCTAAAAAAGTACAGGAATTTAAAAACAAAAGTAACAATATTATGATGTATTTTCTCATAGCATATAATGATGTTGTTTTTAAGCCACCTAAATTTGCCCGCCGAAGTTTCCACCTTCACTGGAGTTTCGGTGGACAGATTAACGATGGCGGGAAAAGAAACTTATTTTATTTACTAAT
>CAZQQD010000121.1:0-7089 GCA_964595355.1 uncultured Ignavibacteriaceae bacterium
GGAATTCTTAAAGAAAAAAAATCGATGCAATTTTATGATGAAAAAGCAAAAATGTTTCTTCCCGACAGGTATGTTGAAGGAACATGCCCAAACTGCGGATTTGAAGAAGCAAGAAGTGACGAATGCGAAAATTGCGGTGCACTTTACGACCCTTCTGAATTAAAAAATCCTAAAAGCAAAATAACAGGAGAAACGCCGATTCTTAAAGAAACTTCCCACTGGTATTTTCCACTTGGTAATTATCAGTCGGAGCTTGAAAAATACGTGGACGAAATGAATCGGAAATACAATTGGAAAGAGAATGTGTTACAATATTGCCGTGGCTGGTTCAAAAATAGGCTAAAAGATCGTGCTGTTACACGGGATCTCGACTGGGGTGTAAAAGTCCCCATTGAAAAAACAGAAGGAAAAGTTATTTACGTATGGTTTGATGCTGTACTTGGTTACATATCCGCAACAAAAGAGCTTTCACAAAAACTTGGTAAGAAAGACTTATGGAAAGAATACTGGCAGAATAAAAACACAAAATATGTTGCATTTATTGGGAAAGATAATGTTGTGTTCCACTGTATTGTCTTCCCTGCTATGCTTATGGCGTGGAATGAAAGAAATAATGATAAATATATTTTGCCCCAGAATGTCCCGGCCAATGAATTTTTAAATTTTGAGGGTAAAAAATTTTCAAAAAGCAGAAACTGGGGAATAGATGTAATTGATTTTCTGAAAATATTTCCTGCTGATTCCTTACGTTACACACTTGCTGCTAATTTGCCTGAGACGAGAGATACAGATTTTTATTGGAAAGAGTTTCAGTCGAGAAATAATAGTGAACTTGCTGACATTTTAGGAAACTTTATAAATAGAACTTTTACTTTTGTTCACAAACACTTCGAAGGTAAAGTCCCCTCAAAGGGAGAGCTCGACACAAGAGATAAAGAAATGCTGACCGCGCTGAAAGAAGCACCCTCAAAAATCTCAACTTTATTTGAAAAATATAAAATCAAGGATGGTGTTTTTGAAGCAATGAACGTTGCGAGGAATTGCAATAAATATTTTAATGATTCTGAGCCTTGGAATACTATAAAATCGAATAAAGAAAAATGTGGAACAACTCTTAATATTTGTCTCCAGGCAATTTTTACACTTGGCGAACTTTTCAGTCCGGTAATTCCCTTCTCTTCTAAAAAAATATTTAAGATGCTGAACGCAAAACCAACTACATGGGGCGAATCAGGAAAAGAAAATCTGGCTCAAGGACACCAACTGAATAGACCTAAAATAATTTTTCCCAAAATAGAGGATGAAATGATAGAGGAACAAACGTCAAAATTAAATGACACCCCACAAAAAGCAGAGACAAAAAAAGATGAGACGATTACTATAGATGACTTTTTCAAAGTACAATTAAAGGTTGCGGAAATCATACAGGCAGAAAAAATTGAAAAAAGCGACAAATTAATGAAATTAAAAGTACAATTAGAAAACGAAGAAAGACAAATAATAGCCGGAATAGCAAAACATTATTCGCCTGAAGATCTACTGAACAAAAAGGTAATCATTGTCGCTAATTTAAAAACCGCAAAATTAATGGGATTGGAATCACAGGGAATGGTGCTGGCTGTCGGGGATGAAACAGGAAAAATTAATGTTCTTACTGTAGATAAATCGATAAAAAACGGAACAAGGGCGAAATAAAAATCGTATACGATACCAGCGCTTAAATCGTTATGATTTATTCTATTTTACCTTGTATTTACATCATTGTATAACTAAAATTATCAGTTAAATTTAAAGATTATTAAGGAGATACAGCGGATGCTTTTCAGACTTAGCTCAATTTTTACATTAATACTTTGCCTATTCTTTATTGTTTATAGCTATTCACAGACTAAAGATAAGGACATGGTAATAGCACATTTTGACAATCAGAAAATAACCCTGGGAGATTTCGAGAAGGCATACGCTAAAAGCGGCTCGGGTTCGGAAGATGTCGAAAAAGATAGTCTTTCACAACTAAAAGATTTCCTACCCCTTTATGTAGAATACAGAATGAAACTGGAAGACGGAAAGGATAGAGGCCTTGAAAATGATCCAGATATTATTAAGGAACTGAATACGTATCGTGACCAAATTGCATATAAACTTTATATAGACAAATATTTAATTGAACCCAACTTAAAAGACCTTTATGAAAAAAGGAAATGGGAATATCGCGTAAGCCAAATTATGTTCAGGACTGTCCGAAATGATACGTCTGATGCACTGAAACTGGCAAATACAATACTCGATAGCTTAAAAAATGGTGCAGATTTTTCCGAAATGGCTGCAAAATATTCATCAGATGTTCGTTCTAAAAACAAAGGTGGTGATATTTATTATTTTACCGCTGGCCAAATCCCACCTAACATTGAAAATGCAATTATTGAAACACCTCCCGGACAATTTTATCCTAAAGTTCTCAGATCGAATTATGGATATCACATTATTAAAGTAACGGAAAAACATAAAAATGTATATAAAATAAGAGTTAGCCATATACTTATAAGATATACTTTCGATGGTAAACCAGATACAGCAAGGGCAAAAGCAATAATTGACACTGTATATCGAAAACTAAAAGATGGTGCTGATTTTGATAAACTTGTACACGAATATTCAATGGATAAAGGTTCAGCTGTAAAAAATGGCGATATCGGATTTATATCAAGAAGACAAACAGTAATACCATTCGACGAAGCAGCATTTAATCTTAAAAAGGTTGGAGATATTTCCGGAATCGTTAAAACACGGTTTGGATATCATATTATAAAACTAACAGACAAAGAAGCTTACCCAAGCTTTGATAAAGATAAAGACGAATTACTCAAGGTTTTTAAGAGAGGGCAATATTATTGGAAATACGATAAACTTGTAGATAGCTTATTCACTAAATATAATTTAGTAGAAAACAAATCACTGGTTAATTATATCACTTCAATTACTGATACATCAGTCCATGGATTTGATATTAAAAGTCTGCCTGATTCACTTAAGAATTCAGTATTATATACACTTCCAGATAAAAAAGTAACACTCAATGAATTTATTCAAATGACATCAAAACGAAAAACTGCCATAAATGCTAAGAACCTAGGTTTTGCCTTTAAAATAAATTTTGAAAGAATTGCGGGAACATATTTAATAATTGAAGATGCGGTAAAACATTTACAAAATGATTCTTCATTTATTGCATTAATGAATGACTATAAAAACGGTTTAATAATATTTAAACTACAACAGGATGAGATTTGGGACAAGCTGAAACCGGATTCATCTGCTCTGTTAGAGTACTATACAAAAAACTCTGATAAGTATAAGTGGCCTGACAGAGTACAGTTTACTGAACTATTTACAAAAAAGGATTCACTTATACAAAAGTATCAAAATATGATAAATAATGGAGATAATTTTGACACCTTGTGTGCTAAATATACTGAGAGACCGGGGTATAAAAGTAGTCACGGACGCTGGGCATTGAGAGATAAAAATTCAAATAATCTCTACGTATTAGCTTGGAAAATGGAGCGTCCGGGCCAATTTTCAAACATAATTAAGAATTCAGATGGTTATTCAATCATAAGGCTTGACGATAAAGACTCGGTACGTACGAAAACTTTTAAAGAAGCCTATGTCGAAATAAGCAAAGATTACCAGGAATTGCGTACAAAACAATTACAGAATGCATATACAGAAAAATTAAACAAAAAATTTAAGCCAGTAATTAATTATAAAAAATTTGAAGATTTTTTTAGAAAGAAATAATTGCATTTTCTTAATTCTTTTCATTTCCTTTTTTTTTACCGGGTGCACAAAGGAACATGAAAAGAAAGAATATGTAGCCAGTGTAAATGACAAAATTCTTACACAGGAAGAACTCAATAATATGATGTTGGCCCCGGGGAATAAGAATTTCTATAAAAATGAAATAATAAGGAACTGGATAAATAAAGAACTTCTTTATCAGGAAGCAACGAAAGAAGGAATAACTTCCGATAGTAGTTATGTTAGCCTTTTAAATAATTCTAAAAAAGAGCTTGCGGTCACACTCTTGCTAAAGAAGATATATTCTGAAGAAAAAGAAAAAATAAACAATAAAGAAGTCGAAGATTTTTATAATAATAATAAGGAAAATTTTAAATCTTTCTATGAAACTTATGTAATTAATTTAATAGAATTCAACAATGAAAATAAAGCTATAAGATTCCGAACTACATTATTGGAAACCGACTGGACAAGAGCCACTAACGCTTTTAAAGGTGATACATCAATATTAAGACTAGATACAAACAGTCTCAACTATGAATATGAATTACAGCCTGCCTCATTAAGCCGAATAGTAAAAGAGCTGAATCCAAATGAGGTGAGTATCATCTTTTCAAATGAAAATAACGACTATTCAGTTGTCCAATTAGTAAAAAAATTCCCACAAGGCTCACTACTGTCTTTAGAGTACGTGAGGGATGATGTTGAAAAGAGATTAATTGCAAATAGGAAGAATGAATTAATTAAAAATTATATACAAGAACTTTATTCAAAAAACGAAATAGAGGTTAAAAATCAGGAATAATATGAAATTTAAAATTTTAGCTCTTTTAATGTTTCTTTCCTATAATTTATATTCACAACAAGTACTTGATAAAATAGTAGCTGTAGTCGATAATGAGATCATACTCCAAAGCGAATTGGATTTTCAGACACAAACTTATGCTGCACAACAGAAAATTGATCCGAATCAACCAGGGCTTAAAGAACAGATCCTCAACAATATGATCGATGATAAGCTTGTGTATGCTCAGGCAACAATTGATTCTATTCAAGTCAGCGATGATGAAATCAATCAAAGAGTAGATTATCAAGTAAACTATTTTATTCAACAGTATGGGTCAAGAGAACGCCTTGAACAGATATATGGAATGAGCCTTGAAAAAATCAAAAGAGAACTAAGAGATGAAGTCAGAAAAAATATTATGATACAAAAACTTCAGCAGAAAAAATTTGGAGACGTCGATGTGTCCCGAAGAGAAGTTGAAGACTTTTTTGATACCTACAAAGATAGCATTGGAATTATTCCAGAGAAAGTTCAAATATCGCACATATTAAAAATACCTGAAGCATCAGAAGCAACAAAAGAAAAATACAGGGCATTTGCACAGGCAATACTCGACTCTATTAAAGCAGGAGCCGATTTTGCAACAATGGCAAAAAAATATTCTGAGGACCCTAGTAGTGCTAAAAATGGTGGTGACCTGGGATTTGTAAAGCGTGGGGTTTTTTATCCTGAATTTGAATCTGCTGCTTTTGCATTACAACCAGGGGAACTGTCTGATGTTGTTGAAACCCCTGTAGGCTTCCATATTATTCAGCTTTTGGAAAAAAGGGGCGAATCAATTCACACAAGACACATTCTGATAAAAATAAAGAAAGGTGAAAATGCTGATTTAAAAGCAATTGAATTTCTGAGTGCAATTCGTGATAGCATCGTGGATAAAAATAACACCTTTGAATACTACGCTAAAAAATATAGTGATGATAAAGAAACTGCACCATTTGGGGGTCAATTAGGGACTTTTTATGTAGCCCAACTGGATAAAACTATGGGAGAAACTGTTTCAAAGATGAAAGAAGGCGAGATAAGTTATCCTAAGAGAATTAATTTAGACAGAGACAACTATGGTTATCATATAGTATTTCTTGAAAAAAGAATTCCACAACATAAAGCCAATCTCAAAGAAGATTATAATGAATTAAAAAAGCTAGCAAATCAAAATAAGAAACAGGAAAAATATCTGGAATGGATAAAAGAATTAAAAAAGAAAATATATTGGGATGTTCGTTTATAAAGAATATAAATCGGGAAATTAAATTTGAAAGCAGATCAAAATTTGAAAAATGACGTAAAGCTTGTCGAGCAACTGAATGAGACTATAAAAAAAGTCAAGGTGGAAATCGCAAAGGTTATCATAGGACAGGAAAAAATAATTGACCAGCTCCTGATTTCTCTTTTAGCCAGAGGACATTGTTTATTAGTTGGAGTTCCCGGTCTCGCAAAAACCTTGTTGATCAAAACGCTTGCAGAAGTTATGGATTTGAAATTCAGTAGGATACAATTCACTCCGGATCTAATGCCAAGCGATATTACAGGAACAGAATTAGTAGAAGAAGATCCTGTAAGTAAAAAAAGAAGTTTCAGATTTATGCCAGGGCCAATTTTTGCAAATGTAATTCTTGCAGATGAAATAAACAGAACACCTCCCAAAACTCAATCTGCATTACTTGAAGCAATGCAGGAGCACAGAGTTACCACAGCGGGGATTACTTCTACACTATCTGAACCGTTTTTTGTACTGGCAACACAAAATCCAATTGAACAGGAAGGAACCTATCCCCTGCCGGAAGCCCAACTTGATAGGTTTATGTTTAACCTGTGGTTGGATTATCCTTCTTTCGAAGAGGAAATGAAAATTGTTGAATCTACCACCAGTGAATATAAACCCGAATTAAAGGAAATTATAAGTACAAAGGAAATAATTGAATACCAGGAACTGGTTAGAAAAGTACCGGTCGCTGAGAATGTAATAAAATTCGCAGTTGATGTGGTTAATAAAACAAGACCGGATAATGGTGCTTCGCCAGAATTTATTAGTCATTGGATAAGCTGGGGGGCAGGCCCACGAGCTTCGCAGTTTTTAATACTTGCTGCTAAAACTCGTGCAATTACGCAAGGTAGATTTACACCTAATATTGATGACGTTAAAACTGCAATGTTGCCTGTCCTTAGACATAGATTAATTACAAACTTCAATGCTGAAGCCGAAGGTATTTCCTCGGTTGATGTCATAAAAAAATTAGTCACTTAGTAATTACCTTTCCTCTATTCCTTTTTTCATTATTAAACTAGTATCCTAAAGCATTATCCCAATTCAAGTAAGTAAGTAACATTATCTCAAAAGGCACCCCAACTGCTTTGAAAGGCTTATGAAAATTCTTAATTTTGTCCCGCACCCTTAGCTCAGTTGGTAGAGCATCTGACTCTTAATCAGCAGGTCACCG
>CAZQQD010000122.1:0-6730 GCA_964595355.1 uncultured Ignavibacteriaceae bacterium
TATAATTCAGTAGCTTTATGAACCTTAGTCCCCAAATCTCCCTTTTCTTCCAATAGTTCCTTTGACACCCATTCAAGGTCAACAAGTTTAGAATATTCCATTATTTGAGTAACCGAAGGAATAACTTTGCCATCAAATTTATATTCGTGTTTCTCAGCATCAAAAGTTAACATCTTACCCCTTTTTATTTATTGTACTTCTTTAATGTGAACTGGAATGCTATCATCTTTAAAAATATTATCTATTTTCTTTTGGCAATCTTCTTTTGTAGGGCTGATAAAAACTGTTTTTATCCAAGGTGAATCAGTACCTTTCACTTTTAACGCAACCCATCCATCCAATGGCTGCCGGACTTCTTCAATCCACTCATCAAAGTTAAATTCAGGATCGTCAATCTTACCTAAATATGAACCGCTTAAATAAATATTGCTGGTTGCTCTGTCTATGACTATTGGATATCCCTTTTTAAAAAAAGGGCAAAATGGATAATCTTTCTTCAATACATATTTCTTTTCCATTACTTTATCTCCTTAATTTCTATTTCTACTCGCAATGGTTTTTTATCAGTCCATTTAACGTTTTTAAATGGAGAGTGTGGTAAATATATGTTATCGCTATTTGACCACCAACAACAGTATATCATATCTTTGTATGGTTTATTCAGATAGAAATGAATATAGTCATTTTTATCTCTTGCCACCCATCCTTTTAGTTTTATTGCTTTTGTATCAGCCATTAGAATCCTCTTATTTACTATATTTATAAAAGTTATTTTTATTCAGAATTATGATTATTCTAAGCATTGGTAAAATGTGAATAGTAAAAGCAGATGCTATCTTGTTCCAATTAAATCCGACTACAAAATTAGTTGGCTTAAATACAAAATAAATTCTCGGCAAAGAACAAACAGGGCAATATGAACCAACCTTAGACTTGTTAGCGATTTCAGAATGTCCACATTTGTCGCACTTAATAATTATAGTGCCATCATGATAATCACTTTCATACCCCATTATTTCTAATCTTGAACCAAGGAATTTATATATATTCATTTACATCTCCTTTTGGGTTTGTCTTTTGAATAATCATCAATAAGTTCGATTATTTTTTCGCCTTTCGTTATTCTCTTACCTGTCTGACCTTTCTCAAGGTTAAGTTTATTGGTGAAACTATTCCATATTGATTCAGGTATTTTTTCTAAAAGGTATGTTATCATTTTTGGCATGCTGTATTCCTTATTTGTTCTAAACAAAGCTAAGTAAACTTAAGATAAAAGTCAAGACAAATATATTATTTCTCAAATAAACTTTTATTTTTCTTCGCTTCGTATCTACGTTTCATATCTCGTAGTAATTTAAGGCTACGTTTCAACTTTATTTCTTGTTCATCAAATTCTTTCGGGTCTTTGGCCATGATGTATCCTTTGTCCGTTCCCTTGATAAGATTACCTTCTTCTTTCAGCTGCCGGACATAGCGTCTAACCATGCGGGTATTTATTTCTAAGGGAACTGAAATATCATATTGTAAAACTGGTTGGTATCTCTGAATAATCCAGAGTACTTTTTCTTTTACTGTTTTGTCAAGTTCAATTTTCATTATTAACCCCGCTTAAATAAAATATTATCCCTTCACAATAAGGCAAGCCATCTTCGTTAATAGTAAATTTTGTATGAGTAATATCAGTTTCGTAAATCCACGAATATCCAGTATCATTCCAAATTGCTTCAATCTTTTTGGCTGATTCTAATTCTTTTTTGAAATATGGGCAATCTTCATCATCACATTCGTTTTGCAGCAATCCTTTGTCTGTTAAATATGCAGTACCCCCATTATAACATCCTATCTCATCGTTTATAGCCCCAGCGAATTCCATTAAATCATCAGAATAACCATAAACAATTACTAAATTATTATCTTTCGCAATTTTTTCTATTTCTGGGGTAATCTCGTTCCCGCGTTCTCGCCCATTTAACTGATTCGCTAGTTCTTCTCTAGTCATTTTTTATTTCCCTAATATATGTTTATTAATATATGTAGTTTTCATTTTACACCCGTTCCGTTGCAATTAGTGCAAGGCACATCTTCAGGCGGGTTTACTTGACGGCTTGATCTTACAGTACCGGCAACTACTTTTTCACCCCCGCAGCAAGGGCAAATAAGATTTTCTAATTCTTTTAATTCGGCTTCAAGGTCTTTTATCACTATTATACGATAAAATTCTGGTAATTTTGAATTTGAATCATAATAATTTATCAACATTTTTTTTATATTTATGCTTTCTCTGATCTTCTCGATTGTCATTTTATCCCCTTTTTTATATATATTTTATATATAGGTGCTTCACCATTACTATAATTATTTGCACTTTCAATATCTTTAAATACTGGTATAGCCCCTATCATCCCATCACACCATTTAAGAGCCAAATTATGTGGAATACCTAAGAAATCTATATCGATATCTTCTTTTACTACTCCTACTACATATTGTTCAACTAAAGATACTTTATCATCTTTCATACTTATCCCCTTTTTATTATTGGCTCACAATATGGTTGAATATATATTAGGCGTGTTTGTTACCTATCTCACAGCCTAAGCAAAGTTGTTTATCACTATACCCTATATCATCAAATTCAAGTTGTGTATATTCGGTATTATAAGGGTATGGGTAGATTAAATTTTTAAGTTGTTCATCTGTCAACCTTGTTCTAACTCTCATTTCTATTATAAAATCATCATCTAAATCAGCAATAATCTTTTTTAATTTACCCACATTTAATGGCTTTCCCCCAGCCGGATCACTTTCAAACGTTGCATTTTCAAAAATCTCTTTAATATCATTTAGTCTAACTACTTTTTCTTTGTTACTAATTTCTTCAGCTAATTCCAAGCAAAGTCTCTTATACTTTTCATCGGCAATTCTCCAGCCATTTGTATAACCTAATTTTTTCTCAATCATATTTGCTATTTCTGCAATTTCCGGCATAAAATGATTCTCTAATTCACAGTAGGGACAATTTGTAATTGCATCCGTTATCATATTATGTTTTTCGCATTTCATTTTATTTATAACTCCAATGTTGTCCATTTCACACCTATTTTTTATTTGGGAGCTAGCAGGATTCGAACCTGCATGTTTGTAGCTGAGCTCCGTGGGTTGTCATTCCTGACACTACAAACTTAAACCCCAGTTAGCGTCTAACCATTCCGCCATAGCTCCCATGAATTAATCTATTTGCTCAAAATTATCTTCAAAATATTTTCGAGCAACATACCATTGATCTTTATGATTCTTGGGATTTCTTGCAACCATCCCCATATCATTATTTGGATCATCTTCCTTACTTACAGATATGATTGATAAGTCTTCACCCTTTATATATGGGCGCATTTCGGCAATATTGGTACGACGGTATTTCTTGAACTCTGACATACATTCTCCTGTTTTTATTATATTAGTTATTTTGATGATTTCGCTATCAATGGGTACTCCATTTTTAGCGCAACAATCTTCACACCACATTATAGCTGGCATTTCTCCTTTTGGGTTCATTCTGTGTAGAGTTACATTATCTTTAAAAATATCTTTACTGCAATTATTGCATTTAGTCATTTAATAGCTCCCATGAATTAATTATCTTCTTTGTCCATTATTTCCAAATCAGGCTTGCCTTCATGATATCTGGCTTCATCTTCATAGCCTTCTGGGGCTGTCCAAAATGATATCAACGACACCAATAAAACTATGTTCACTATTGCAATTATTATTGTTTCTAAGCTCATTCCAATTCCCACTTTGGTTTATTTTTCTCTTCCTTTTCGTAATCAGGGCAGTCTTTGTATGGCTCATAAAATGACGAAATAAGTAGTGAAAATTGATATTCTATTGAAGCTTCTGGGTTGCCAAACCAATGTCGTTTACCGCATTGTGCTTCTTCCTGTATGTCTGGATATTGCCCATAAGGGAATAATCTATTATGTTCGCAATCATCACACTTCATTATCTTCACCCCAAAAATCGTTTTTAATCTCTCTTGCCTTGTCTCTACAAAACCACCCTATAACACACAAAGCCGAGAAAAGCACCAATACTATTTGCGCTAAATCTGAATGGCTTATAAAATATAATATGTCTGTTATCCAGTTAGGCATTATTTTAACCCCTTATCATGCTTAATACCGGTTTCAATCATACGATTAGCAACTACAGATTCTTTCCGTTTTTCTTTTTTTGCCATCTTTGAAATTATCTTTTTTAGTTTTGAGTCTATTCTTATAACTGCTGTTGACATTGGCTAATCCTTATATTATGTTATTCTTGTTACAAAGGTAACTGATAGGATAACGAATGTCAAGTAAATAATAAATTATTTTTCAATAAGTATAATAATTCTTCGCATTGCTCTTTTGTAAACTCTCCAATATGTGGCTCAGGTATATTCATTTCTTTGCCAAGAATACGATATGCTTTGTTTCTGCTTATCTTTCCAAACTTCCAAATATCATCAAATTCTAAATGGCAAGTATGGCGCAAAGTACGAAGCTCTTTATTTGCCGGTACGCCCAAAGGAATATTTGTGCCTTTATGACAACCAACATAACTATCACATTCTGGATAATTTTTACATATCCAAATATTACCGTAACTTTTACGATAGACCGCAGAGCTATCCTTTAATTCTGTTTCTGCTCCGCAATAAGGGCAAACTGGTATTCCAAAGTCATAATTTAATTTGCTCAAAGTCTTTCCCCATTTATGAATTATTTTCCACTTGATTTATTTACTTCCCCTTGCTACTGGTACTAATGGCATTATTTCGTAATATTTACGACTTTCTTTTTTTATTAAAAGTTCAAGATATATTTTAGCATCTTTCTTCCGTTCAAATGCTATATTGCACGGGATTTCTTTATCATCAATTTGCATTGTTAAATTTCTCAAAAGATTACCCCAATAAAAATTACCTTTATGTTTTATTATATATAATCTCATTCCCTTAATTCTCCTTAAACTGATTTATATATTTTTCATTTTTATAACCATCAGGAAGATAAATTTGAAGGTCTTTTTTAATATAATGTTTAACACCAAGTTTATTAACAAGTTCAAGCATCCTATGAGTATAGGACTTCCAGTCTGTATCTTTAGTCATAAGAAGATAATTAGCCCTGCCAATTTTATAGAGATCAACAAATTCGTGAGTATGCTGAACTATTTCAAGACTGCTTTCAATATTCAAAGTAGGTTCAAGACTAACCCATGTAAATATTCCGGCTTCATGAAACTTTTTAAGAGTATCAATCCTGTCTTTAGGAAGTGCTGCGCCCCTTTCCCACTTCAGGCTAAAAGAATCGTCAAGACTTGTAAGTGTACTGGCGAAAGCATCCCTATCAGATCTAAACAAATCAATGTCTCTCAAAGCTCTTTGACCGCCTTTGGTAAGGGTACAAATTCCAAGTCCGTAATCTTGTAAAGTAATCAAGACTTTACGAGTAAGGGAATTATCGAAAGGATGGTAAGGGTCTGTCGTGAAAGAAAGCATAACTTGTTCTCTGATTCCATGTTGCTGATATTTTTTAGCATCCCTAATAAGCAAGTCAAGATAATTCTGTCTTTCTATAGCTCCATTGTCAAAATCAGACCGTGTAATTCTAAGAACCGCCGGTACATAGCAATAAGCGCACTTGTGACCGCATCCCCTATAAGGATTTGCAGCAAGTTTTGAATATTCACCCGCCTGCCCTTGCGGTGGATAAATTATTTTACATCCTTTTACACTAAATCCGTTTGCATCTATCATTCTTACTCTCCTTTTTAAGCTTGCCAAATATATTACCCTCAACTACCTTTTTGCCTACTTTTTAGCTCCTGCGTTATGCCTGTGCGAAATTCGGCTATCCCTATGTTGCAATGAGTTCTGGATTCTGCCATTTATTGCCGATAACCGTAATCTCATAATCTTCATTATATTGCGTTTCATCAAAACTAAAATAATATTCTTCATATTCCATTTCTGGATTCATTATCACACGGTATGGCACTATAAAGGCCATTAAATATCTAGCTTCACTTTGATTATATTCTACTATCGCACGCGTTTCGCAATCTAGTTCAGTAATCCCAAGTTCAGCAAGCCAGCTTATTTTTATTATATCCCCTTCAAAAATCTTCACTCCTTGGCTATCGGTAATCCCGGTGTAAAATGATTTAACGTAATTATCCATTAAATATAGTTCTGGTCTGTTTATATCAACCAAATTACCATTGCACGAAAGAAATAGATTTTCAACTGATATATCATATATTAACCGATTGCCTTTTTTATCAAAAACTCTAAATTCTAATTTCATTTTAATCATCCCAATTATCTTTTGTGAAAACACTATCTATATCAATATCATAATGATTGCATATTGGTTCCATTTTGATAACCAAATAACCATCTTTAAAAATACATTCAATCCCATCATCGTCGAAGAGCGTGGGATCACAAATATCGTGAAAATCTTTTAATTCGTTCAGATTTGGCATAATATACATATCGTCTTCGATTTTATGCCATTCAACATTATTTTCAGTTATAAATTTGTATAATTCTAATTCTGTCATTACTCACTCCCTTTTTATAATTATGCAAATATTTTATTCTGCTCGATAAGCCGGTGCTATTCCGAAAAATTGCTATCAGTTTCCCACCGCTGTAATTCTTCGTTATATATCATCATTT